>NZ_JAFBKA010000011.1:0-175597 GCF_022760795.1 Pseudomonas sp. BP01 | reverse complement strand
CGATTACATCGAGATGTTCTATAACCCAAAACGTCGACACAGCAGTGCTATGCAGCTGTCTCCAGTAGAGTATGAGAAACGCTATTTCCTGAGCTTGGAGAGTGTCTAGGAAACCAGGGGCGATTCATCCATGCGTTCCTGAAGCGCCGCAGTGCGTTTTGAAAGCACATTTCCCGGCCGAGTGTTTTGAGCCATTCATCTGAAGGAACTCGCTCGCCGAGCCAGTCCCGAATGTGTGCCGCTCGACTCGATTTTCCGAGATTGCTGTTGCGATATCTAGTGCGTGCGTAGCTCTGCAGGAATCGTTGGTAGGCCTGAAACGCCTTAAGCTCGGCGGTATGCGATGTAGTAGGTGCAACGTCTTCAGCACTGTCATCATCAAATTCAGCACCATCCTCGTCTTCATCGTCGTTTTGGCCGAGGCTCTCAAGGAAAGTGGCCATTTCTGCGAAGACAGCTTTGTTGTGATTGTGAAGGAGGTTGCCTTGCTTCTGAATCAATTGGTCTGTGGTTGAGCGGCTGGCCTTGAGCAAAGGGTCGATACGACCTTCCAGATTGTTCCATTCTGCGTAGGCGCTCAGTAGGCCTTCTGGTCTCAGCTCTTCAACGGTGGTGAGGAGATTGTGTACGACTGTGTCTTGCAGATCCGGAGCCGAGTCTTTGAGTAAATTCGCGCCCTCTTGGAGCGAGGAGAGGAGCCGGCTTTGGTGAAATGATTTGATGTCCGCGAACCATTGCCGTGGATCATCATTGATTTCTAGAGGGGCAAATTGGCGATCATCTTTGAGAATGCACGTGCCACCGTTTCCCGTCTTGAGGATGCCAAATGTAGACCGTGCCAGCTCACGTCGGCTCTTGCTCCAGGTCTTGATGTGCTCGTCCGAAGCCGGCACGTTCTCACGACTGAAGGCCTCCTTGACGTAATGCTTTAGAAGTTCTGACGGCGTGAACATCATCCAGCGTGAGCGCTTAGTTTGAGAGCCTAACAGTAAGCGCTCGTCCAGGCTGAGAGCCTCCCAATCCAGCTTCTGACCGAGGCGCTTGATTAAGGTGGTTGTCTTCCCCGTCCCGGGTGGGCCAAGGATGATGAGCTGGTGATCTATTGAAAGGCGGAAGATTTCATCCTGAAATTTGTCGAGGATCGCTTGATCTCGAAGCGCCATGGCCTGCCGGATCTCATGACGCACACCCTCGCGAATCTTCTCAGTTTCGGACTGGCCGCTCAGCATTGCGAGGAACGCGTTGCTGTCATCAGGCTGTATGAGCTTTCTGAGGGAAGCAATCGTCTGT
The DNA here is from genome assembly GCF_022760795.1 of Pseudomonas sp. BP01. Lineage (NCBI taxonomy): Bacteria > Pseudomonadati > Pseudomonadota > Gammaproteobacteria > Pseudomonadales > Pseudomonadaceae > Pseudomonas > Pseudomonas sp. BP01. Next base: position 174,307 of record NZ_JAFBKA010000011.1, on the reverse strand, counting down.
GGGGCTAAGCTCTCCTGGCGCCAGACGTTGTCGATGGAATCCCACAGGTCAGAACTTTTCTGAGGTTTCAGATCAAGCTTCTCTAAAATCCGGAAGCTGGCTTTCTTACCCTTTATCTCTAGCTCAATGTCCTCACCTACATCATGGGCAGCGAGACGACCGAACGGAGATCGGTAGCCCGCCAGCTTTCCGTCGTTGAGGTCAAATCCCCCAGTCGTGCGACAGATGTAGTAGGTCTCAACCTGTCCACTGTCCTTTTCCACCACTACTCGTGATACAGCCGGTTCACGAACCAGGCTCACGAGTGATTGGGTAACGGCATCAGAGATGGATGCGATCTGCCCTACGGCTGCGGCGCCCGTAAAGGTGTTAACAAACGCCAAAGCTTCTGACGCTTCACGACTCCCAGCGGCGAGCTGCTTGGAAGCAATTTGTTCAATTTGCTGGAACGAATCTAACGCGTCGCTGGCAATTTTTTCGGCATCGCTGGAACTCATTGAAGCTCTCCCTGTTTCGAACGGTCGTGGCCTGAGCGTAAGGCGGCGAGTGAGCAGCTTCCTTGGCTCAAGATGACAATGTCTGTCGTCTTATCCAAATCCTAAATCTTGGCAGCGGGAGTTGCTAGCGAATTGCCATGAGTGAGTTCGATTTAAGGTGAACCGGCATCAAAACCATACTTGCGGTCGGTCGACGACATGCTTCTGGAGCGCGTGGTGCTTCCAGCGCTAAGCACCACGCTCTCAAATGACACCTGGCTAGGTCACGGGCCTGCATTTCTTGGGCAGACTTGTTAGAACACTTCGAAGTGAGCGCAGAAGCTTTACGCGCATCAGCTTGGATCGGTTTGTGAGGCGTCCGGAGGTGGAGGCAGTCCGATCTGCTGAAAAGCCTGAGCCACATCAGGGACGGAGTTTTCCGCGTAAAGCACGCTATTCCATTGCGCCAACGATGCACGCTTGAACGCTTCCTGGAGAGAGGAGAGAAGCAGCGCTCTCACATCACCCACATACTGGATATGCAGTCGAGTCCTTTCTGTCGAGGGAAGAGCCCATGATTGATTCATGACAAGCGTAGATACGAGGCGGCGGAGACTGACCATATGTTGACCATTGGAAACGATCTCTGATCGCCTGGAAATCAAGCGCGTCGTTGGCGCGTGAGTAGTGGGCTCATCCTCAGGAAAAGCTCCGTTTTTCAGGTAGCTCCAGGTTAGAGCAAGCCACGCTAATGCTTTCGCATGCTCAGGGAATCTCATGAAGGCCCGATTGACTTCCATATCCCCGGAGAACTCCTCAAGAGATGAGCTTTCAATGATCGCGTTGGCTTGCTGATCAATCCTGGAAACAATGTTCGGAGTAAAGATGTCCTTGCGCTTTGCCAGTGCGTCAGCGAGTAACACCTTAGTGAGACCGCAGAAGTCAATGACACCGTCCTTCTGATAATCGGCAAGGATCTGACCAAAGCCATTGGGGGCCGACTTTTCAAGCTCGGCAAGGAGCCCAAGCTGCAACGGTGCTGCAGCTTCAACCCGTCGCACATAGGCCCATTGCTCTAGCATTAGTCGGTTCAGAGCTACGCTCATCAATAGGCGGCTGAACAAGCTATCGGAGCTAGCGGGCGTGTGGTCGATGGTAGAACGCCACCGTGCAGAGGCAATAGCTTCTGGCAGCTGCGAGAAAATTCTCTCATGCACGCTCAGAATGTAAGCCGGCTTTACAAGGTCAGCTAAGGTGGTGCCTCTGGTAGGTATAGGCCTAACAGTGCGTTCCGCATGGAAAGTATTCTGCTGGAAGTAGGTCAGCACATACCAAGCTCCCACCTCATGCACGGGTACCGTACCCATGAACCCATTATCAAACAGGGAAAGGAGGTGAGGGTAAGTATCAAGCTCCAATTGCGGCAAGCACATCACTAACAGCTTCAGAAAATCGTTTCGTAGGGCAATACCAGTTATCGTCTGAGCGGCGGCGGTGCTGATTGTATCTCCGCGTAAACGTGATTTCAGCGCGGCCTCACGGGGGATGCTCGAAGCCGATATCTGAGCGAAAGGAAAGGCAATGTGTGACTCACTCAGCCATTTCCGATTACGGGTACTCATCAGGCAGTAGATTTTGCTGAAAAGCTCGATCTCGTGATCTGTTGCAGGGATTGGCTCGCCAGGTTCCAGTGACAGGATGTCACGAATGGCCTGCTTCACTGCTGGCGGCTCTACGGTCTCCAACGCTTGTTCATTGGGTTTTTCATGGCTTCGTTCGCGCTCAACGCGGAGGATCTCCTCGTTGAGCGCGCGCTCGATGCTTTGTGGCGTGCGCTTCATTTAATGCTCCTTGCGGTTATGCCAGGCTTTCTACGCCGGCCTGACAGTTCAAACGCTCACGCGCTTTTTGAGGTACACGGTCGCCGGCTTCGGTGCTCCGATAGGCCGTGATAACTGCTCCTGCCACGACCAGCCCCTCGGAGAGGCTGGCGGCTCGGCCGGCATCCACGTAGCCGTGAGCCATCTCGAGCAGTACATCCTGCTCAGGTTGCTCCTTGAGGGCTTGGTGTAAGTGCCACAGTTGATGCCCCTGGCGGACTACAAGCTTGGACTCTGCCAGGTAACCCAATTTCGCTCTTCTTGGCATGACTTGCTCCATTCGATAGTAAGCAGCCTGTAGGATCTTTCGATCAGGCTGTGTCCCGGATGGGACGGTGCTCACTATCGGATACCCGCTAAATCATTGGTATATCGAAACCCCCGCGAAACTTTTTCGTCCTTCTGGAGCTAGCGGAGGAGCGGAAAATACTGCCTGCGAGGCATGCGTAGCAGATGCGAAGGCAAATAAGCGTACCGAGCGCACTGGGAGACGACACCGAGGGCGTAGCCTGATTGCCTCGCCAGGCCTGAATCTGGCAGCGTTGAAGCTGAGATCACTGAGCAGGAGTGGTGGGGAACTCCTGGTCGTACAGTCGCGGATTGATGTAAACGTCTCTGAGGAGATGCTCAAGAATGTTCATGGCCAAGCCTAGCTGCGAAGCCTTTTGTGCCGTCAACTCGTGTGCAGCCTCGTTTCCCAGCGCTCTCACCTTGTGCAGAATTTTTGCGTTCTGAGGGTTCAGAATTCCTCGGGACGCCAAGTCTTCAATTTGAAGGTAGAGGTTTTTCCCCTCGGCTTGCTTCTCCTTGCATACGCCTTCCAGGAGGGCACGCATCCCAATCGCGGCTAGTACGGGCAGCCCCCCAGAAAGTGCTTTCAGAGATTCGTCATAGATAGCTTTGAGAGGAGGGGGAAGCCACCAGAGGTCAAGTCCAAGCTTGCCGACCCCCTCCATCCGCGGCGGGTAGAGGTTTTCTATGACAGACGGCTGCAGCTGTCCATCATCATCATAATCGCAGTCTTCTGAATCGCCAGAGGCCATGCGAAACGAAAACGTTTTGCAGCCTTGGCATTGGACGATCTGATTGTCGACCCACCACTCATGGAAATTGTGCTGGTCTTCACGAGAGGACTCGACACCAGCTGAACACACAACTCGGTGAAACGTCTTTGCACAACATTTACCGTAAGGCAGTTCGAGTTCATGGCCTTCACTGGCGTGCAGGGTGTATTTGGTCGATGTCTTCATCGTGCCCATTACCTAGGGGGGGTGCCCAAAACATACCCTGCCTTCTCCATGAGGGCTAGGTCTGTAGGCGTAACGACACCACCTCATTGAGCTTCGCGCACGCTGCTCGGAGTCGTTTACCGTAATGCTGGCTAAATGGTATTGTCCAAGCATTGTCGCCTTTCGCGACTCGCCGGCACAGGAGACGCCAGCTTGGGAGCTCTGCAAAAAACGTCGCCCTTTCTATCTAGATTTGCGACGCCTAGAACAGGAGAAGACAGCATCCCGGGCTTCTATTCCCCGGAGCTCCAGATGTGGGCCGTTGAGGCTCCTGATGGAGTAGTTCCAGTCATCGCTGACGGGGCGTTGAATGAGTTGATGACCAAGACCAAGGTCAACGCAGAGCAAGATGACGAGGCATCCTGGCAGATAGAGCTGTTGACCAAGACCTACCAGAAGGTCGAAAGCGATGATGACGATCCCAGTCCTTATCGAGGTCAATCGAATGATTCAGGCCAGCTGCATCGACTCGACTCGAGCAATCATCTGCTGCAGCTCGTGACCAAAACCGATGCGATCACTGAGCGCGACGATCGGTGCAATGCCAACCACATCCTTGAGCTGATCACAAAGACCAACGTCGAGGTGGAGCGTGACGACAATGGTGATCCTACCTTCGGCTTGGACACCCGTTATTACTCGGACTGATCTGGAAGCGTCTCATGCTGTTGTTGGTGACAAATCGTCGCGATATCACGATGGATTACGTGGTTGCTGAGCTCCGCCGGCGCGGCCAGCCTTTTGTTCGACTGAATACCGAGCAGTTGCCCGAAGCGTTGTGCTCGATGGCAGGATTTCCCAAAGACGCTTGGTCAATCTCAATGGAAGGGGTGGTTGTCCGTGGTTCGCAGATAACTGCAGCCTATTTCCGTAGACCTGGAGCTCCTGTTGTACCGGATGCTGTAACGGATCCTGGCGAGAGGGCGTACATCGAGGCGGAGTGGAGCAGCTTTCTCAAAAGCCTCTACTCCCGCTTGGATGGGCGGTGGCTGAATTCACCTACAAAGATCTTCTTGGCTGAAGACAAGCCGATGCAGCTCCTCCTCGCACAGGAGATCGGCTTTGAAGTACCTCAGGCATTTGTCACGAATGACATTGCATATGCTCAAGCTATCAATGCGCTCGGCACGGCGATAGGTAAGCCTCTTCGGCAAGCTGTATTAGCGGGCGAGACGGAGCGCGTGATCTTCACCTCTCGGCTCGCTGAGATTGAGGATGATCAGGCGGAAGCGATTAGGCTAACCCCATTCATTGTGCAGTCTGAGATATTGAAGCAATACGACGTCCGAGTGACAGTCGTGGGCGAGCGGGTCTTTGCTACGGCGATCTGGTCGCAAGATAACGAGGAAACAGAAACCGACTGGCGCAAGGGGAGTCGTCCTGATCTTCGACACGAGAAAATTGATCTCCAGCGTCGCGTTCAACGTCAATGCGTGAAGCTCGTGCAGCGTCTCGGCCTCCGTTACGGCGCTATCGATCTGGTGTGTGATAGATCCGGCAAACTGTGGTTCTTGGAAATCAACCCGAACGGGCAGTGGGCCTGGATAGAGAATCTAACAGGTTATCCTATTGCTGCGGCTATCGTGGACGAGCTGACGGTGAACGTCATTGCTTAAGCTCAAAGGCTGGCTCCATTGGGTGTGGCCGACCCTAATACCATTGTCATCTGCTGAGCAGGCTGAGGATGCGGAATGGAAGCAAGGGATTGCTTCGTCTGTGCGAGAGGGAGATTGGTCGACAGACAGCGACGTGGTGTTAGAAGAGTCACGGCGTCTTTTTGATGCAGAGGTTGACCGCCGAAAGGGAGCTGATGCGAAAGCTGGTATTTACCTGGCCGCTATCACGGCGCTCATACCCGTACTTGTCTCACTATTGCCAACTCTTTGGAGCGACAAGTCGAGCAAATGGCTAGGCTGCGTTGGCCTGATTCTATTTGGATTGGCAGTGGCTTTCTTGCTGCGCGCAGGGGCTTGGGCGTTCAGAACGCTCAAAGTCGCCGGGTTCGCTCAACTTGGCCCAGGTGAGCTAGCCAATACCTGGAAAGAAACCTCACCTAAAGCGGGCTTAGCTAAGCAGCTCGCTCGCGCCGTCCTACATAACTACTCACTGGTCAACGAGAAGGTGACCGGTATCAAGATGACTCATGAATTCCTGCTTCGTGCCTTCCTGACATTCACGATTCTCCTGGTGCTCCAAGTGGTGTGGCCGGTTGGTGCCTGGGTTGTCGAGGAAATCATGAAGCTCAGAAGTGCTACGCCCCCAGCTGCGCTGATCATGTGCTATTCGTAACTGATAGCCCTGATGGATGGTCGATATGGGCTGTGCTGTATCCACCCAGTGCTCAAAGATTTTTGAGTTTGCATTAAGTTTAGCCAGGGGAGGATTTTGAGTATGTCTGTAATCATAAGCGAGGTGCTGAAGTGGATAGTGGCGTACTAAGAACGAAATTCAAGCTCGCAGTGCATGAGGCCAATGGTCAAAAGTACGAAGACTTATTTGTTCGCATAATGATGCAGTGCGAGCCGGGCTTCAAGCCTGTAAAGCCACATGGAAACATAGGTGATCGTGGAAATGACGGCTGGACTTCTGCCAGCGGAAGATATTATCAATGTTACGCCCCAGAAGATCTCGCAGGCAACACCCCGGCCGCAATTGCTAAACTTCGGAAAGATTTCGAGACACTCAAATCGTATTGGGATGGCATTTCTCCAGTGCAGGAGTTTTATTTTGTGGTTAATGACAAGTTTCAAGGTGCGTCGCCGCACATCTATGACGCGGTTTCGGCCTTGAAAGTTGAGCACGGCTTATTGAATGCGGAAGTTATACTCTCAGGCGAGCTGGAGATGAAGCTTTTTTCTCAGCAAAATGAGGTGATTGCCAACGTCGTGGGAGCTTTGGTGATTGAATCCAATGCTGAGAATGTTATCTATAAGCATTTGGTTACGCAGGCCGTTCAAAAGCTAGAGCTGGTGTATTGGTTAAATACAAGCGACAATTTGATAGCCGGGGGTATTCCAGCAAAGCTTGTGGATAGTTTTGGTGAATTTACTGCCGTTGTGTTTAGAACAAATATGCCTGGATTGAAGCCAGAATTAGAAAACGCCATTCATGGTCTGGCAGCAAGAATAGACGCTTTAGTCAGTCATTTCACGCACACAGAGCACTCATCCCTCATTAATGGCATGTGGAGTCAAGATAAAAGCTGGAAAAAAATTCAGCGCACGCCAACAGTATACAGAGAGATGGATGAGGCAAGTCAGAGTTGGAGGACGGATCTATTCATTCTTCACCGAAATTTGGTTCACGCACTTAATATTTTTGCGGCATGCGTACGCAACTCCATTGCCTCTGGTTTTTTTATGGGGCAGAGTTTCGTTGTCAATGACTCACTCGGTATCTATAATAACTTGCAAGGGTATGAGTTAATTCCGGATGGATTCATCGAGCTTGGGGAAGATTAATTGCACTGGATTCTTGAGAGCCGAATCATGTTCGGCTGTTAAGCTCGGTCATGCTATGCGGCTGCATATTGACAGCAATTGATTGTCATCTTTGTTGAGATTTCCCGCGAGGTAGAGTGGTGAGTGTTTATGTTGTGTTGGATTCAAATATTTACTGCTATGATTATTTCTTTCAGAGTGGCGCCTTTAAATACCTGATTAGATACGTGAACAACATTGATGCGACCCTTCTACTGCCGCAGGTTGTAATCGATGAAGTAAAGAATGCGCGTGATCGCTCAGTTCTTGAAGAATTACAAATCATTGAGAAATCGCAGCAGGCACTAAAGCGAGTCTCGAAAAAGGACTTTTCCGGCCTTGTTCACGAGGTGGAAGAATATGATCTTCTGAAGAGGATTTCGGCCCAGGTAAGTAATGTAAAGATTGTTCCGTATTCCGCCGTAAGCAATGCGGAAATCTTTGCTCGCGCGCTTAAAGTCAAGCGTCCCTTTAAGGCTGGCGAGAAAGGATATAGGGATACTCTTTTATGGTTGTCCTTGATGGAACATCTCAAAGCTGAGGGTGCGCCGGCAGAGGTGGTGTTTATTAACTCTAATAGACATGATTTTTATACAGATAAAATAATCGCATTTCACCCTGATTTGCTCGAAGATCTCAAGGCGATTTCATTCGTCGAAATGGTGCCCTATGGCTCTGTCGCCGATTTTGTAGCAACCATAGACAAGGTCGAGCATGCATTCGATCATGCAAGTGATATTGCGCTATTTGAAAATTATGTAGAAGATGAGGCTATAGATTATTTACAATCTATGGGCGCCAATGTCCTGCAATCATTAGACTTCAGTCTTGCTGATGGCGGAGGGTTGCTTATGCATGCAACTGATGTTAGAGCTAGTATTGGGGAGGGTGTAGAGGATTACAACATAGAAAGCATTAGTAGGTATGATGACGAAAAGGTGTTTGTTTCATATATACACGACTTGCGAATATTTTTCTTAGACGTGACAGTGCCGCAAGCCGCGTATGACCTGTATAGGTCTTGCTTGAGGCACAGTCGCCACCTGTATAACACTGAAGAAGGTGCAGGTGAAGTAATTTTAAGATTCTCATTACGCCCTACTTTTCAAACAAGCTTCATATATGATGTTAAGCATGAGGTTTGTAGTGGCTATACTGGAGAGATTTTATCGATCCGGTGAATATCGTTTTGGCTCTATCAGGGCGCCGTGCTGCTATGGCGCTCTGTGACGCTCGCGGCCAGTTGAATTGCGTATATGCTTGACAAGCCTCAGTAGTATTAGTCTTGCCGTCATTTGTAGCGTAGCTAGCAGATTGAGTTATCGGCTAGTCTCAAGGAAACAATGTATAAGGATTTCTGATGTCTGCTGGTTTTATCTATATATTACAAAATCCTGTTTATGATCCTTACGTAGTAAAGATCGGGTTCTCCAAGCGAGAGCCCGACTTACGTGCGCGGGAAATTTATGATGGTGCAACAGGGGTTCCAGTACCGTTTGAAGTTGCTAGTGCTTATTCGGTGGGTGACTGCAGGCTTGCCGAAAAAAGAACGCACAAGCGAATGGCTGCATATCGCTTGAGTGGGCGGCGAGAATTCTTCCGTACGGCGCCGCATGTAGCTGCAGCAATTGCGTATGATACTTGTGTAAAGATCAACGTAGAGTTGGGGCTTCCGCCTCCTGAGATGTATGAAACGGGCGTGCTCAAGGATCGCAAACATGACACGGATGAATGTTCCGAGGCGTACCAAGAGAGCTCTTTTGACGCTGAGAGCGTCTGGCAAGTCGATCCATTCCGCCTGAGAGAATCTCCGCTGGGGACGAGTACCTTGACAGCAGAGCAGTCGGATAGAATTGAGATTCTAAAGATGCAGCTTGCGCAAGTCTATCCTGATAAGATTCATGAGATACTAAGCGGATTCAGTCGTGACAAAAATCCTGAAAAGGAAATCAAGATTTGGGAGTACATCACTAAAGCCTACCTGACAGTTGAGCAGGTGGATTTTGCAAGTGACGATCTGAGGCATGAAGCGTTTGACTTGCTTTTGATGCGCTCCGTGGCTCCAACTGGCAAGGTCTTAAGTGATAACAAGTTGGAGCACTTAACCTCCAAGGCTGCTAAGCGCCTGCTGCGCGCATACGAATTAAAACCGATGCCTATTAGTGTTCGCCCTTGGTCATCTTTCAAAGCTCTATCTTGAGTGCTCGTGAAAAATAAGCACAAACTTCGCTTTCATCTAGGGCCTATGTGAGGCAATGTGGCTGAGCCGAGCCATTGCGAGGGCGTGGAGCGGTATCGCGTTCACAATTGGCAACTTATTGCCCCGGCAGGCTATTAGATCATCTAAAATATTGCTGTCGAGTAAAACACGGCGACCAACAGTCACTCAGTCGAACTTTAAGCATTGAGTCGGTCGATGATCGCCGCCACCGCCGCAAGCCGAGCTGCGGCAGAACGGCATGTCTGTATTCAGCAGCTAGTAAATAGAGCGCTCAAGCCAACGTAATATCCAAGCGCAGTTAGAAACATGCCTACCAATGCAAAAGAGAGGCTAATCTTATCTGCTTTAGATAGATCCTTGAATTTACCGGCATAGACGCTTGACTTCATAGTGAGCTGCCAGGCAGGCAGCAACAAGCCGACAAACGTGCAAAAGGCAGCAATACCTGCCAAAGGCTTGATGAGGAAAGAACATATTGAAACAACTAAGGCAAAGACTGCAACAATCCAAAAAAAATGGCGAACGAGCAATCGCCCGCCTTCAGGAGCAGACTGGCCGGGTGTTGGGGTTGTCATTTTTCATCCTTGTAGGGCTACGATATCAAAGAGCCACTATATAGGGGTATTGAAATGAACTCCATGACCCTCCGGCAGCTGAGCCACAGCCCGATCTAATGGCGCCTAAGTATTTTGCCTTTGCTCAGTCCTCCTGCCTCCTGATGAGGCCGCCAAACTGTTGAGCAGGCTCTACATAGCGAAGCGCCGACTTCATGTCGCTCCAGCCGACGTACTCCATCAGCGTCTTGATGTCCCAGCCTGAACTAGCTGCCCAGGTGGCAAACCCTCTCCGGATCGAATGGGCACTGTACATCTCGGAGGGCAATCCACACCGATTCAGGGTGTCGCGAAGCAGGGGGATCAGGCTGTGGGCGGCAAGTGGGCGATCACTGATGTTGCCCCAGCGATCAATCTTCCTGAGCACCCCGCCTCGGGTTATGCCGGCAACTTCAATCCAGTTCAGGTACACCTCCCTGGGCAGAGCTTGCTCGGCGATGGTGTTTTGTACTCTCGGCCAATGTTCTGCTGATATCCCTTGGTAGCTCCCAAGTAAAACCTGATCCTTACGTAGCGCTCGGTATGCGTGTTCTCGATCGTGAGCCTAGCCGATTCTTTAGAGAGAGCTCAGATGAGAGAGCTCCTGTGTTTTACTTTGATTTGGACGAGCGTTCGAAAATAGCATCGAAGTCTAGGACAAAATCCAGCTTTACCTTTGAGCCTTCGCCTGCCTGAACATCAGCAGGGATTAGAGAGCAATTCTCGACGCGATAATCACCGGACAGAAAATTTTTGAGCATTGGATCCATGCCAGATTCTCCTTGCAGAAGTTTTTCCCGGCCAGCTAAAACCTCAACAAGCAAGGCAGAGGGGATTTCCAGGCTCATACCATTGTTTCCAGTTGTCATGCGGATACTCCACAGTAGCTTCCGTGCGAGACCCTTGTCAGGTGTCTGGTAATGATTGAGTTCAAATGAGTATTTCCAGCGGTTGAAATGAAGCTGCTGCAGAGCTCCTACGACACCCGTGCTCATGGGCACCTTAGCCCTGGAGTTAAGGTACAGCCAGGGATGGGCGAGCTTTTTCACCTGAGTGAAGGCTTGGAAGACGTGCTTAATCTCCACGGTAATTACACAGCCCACCGAGGTCGTCTCGCTGAATGCTAGGTGTACGGCCTGATCGGCGGTAACCACTGCCGGCGCAGAGCTTCGGGCCAGCGCTCTGCTGGTATCAGAGCCTACGCAAACAATGCGCATGCCCTCAACAGTGTGTTGGCTGGCTTTGCGCTTTATGATTTTGTACAGCTGGTGCTGCCTCGGATCTTTAGGCGCTTCCTGTACCAAGCCGCCACCGCTTGCGGACGTAGCTGATGGGACATAGGAGGCTTGAAAACTGAAATCGGGGTGCTCGGCAGTAAAGGGTGCTAAAGGAGCATTCTGGATTCGTTCAAATAGATCATTAATGTAATCGCCCTTGAAAAACTTCTTGAGCTCGTGCTGCTCTGGCAGGCGACGCTCATAGCCCGCACTTGTCGCCACACCGGTAAACCTGAGAGAAATCTTTTCAGGGGCCACGTCTCGGGTCTGGGCATGTTTGCGCATCCCCAATGTCAACTCGCGTGACTGACGCTCTTGCTTCCAAAATTTATCGTAAAGGAATGCGACCTCAACCCAGGCTTGGGTTCCATCAGGTAGGGTTAACCTAATGTCAGGGCTGTTGTGGGTTGGCTCGTACTCAACCTTGCCAAGCGTAGCAAATGCTTGAATTGCAAGTAGCTCGAAAATTGCGGCCGAGCGATTCTCCGATTTGGTCAAATTGCCCCGAATCTGAACCAGAGGTTGCTGTACGAGACGCTCACATTCGATCAGTAACTCTCTAACTTGCTCTTCCTTCAGCATCTAGATTAACTCCGCATTGCGATGTCGACATATGCTCACGATCATCCAAGGGTATGGTGTGAGTAATCACTCAGTTAGCTCCTCAAAAGCGCGAGAAACGAGGGCTGCGACGGCATCAATCGTGGCTGAGACTTCTATATCGCTTGGCTTCTGAAGAACCGCTGCCTGATTCAACAAGCAAAAAACCAGCGATCCTTGGACATTGTCCGCGAGCATTTTTACGGCTTCATTCGAGGCGTCAGTTACCGAGATGTGGGATCTCAGGAAGTCGTAAAACACCTGCGAAACAGCATTTACCCCTTGGTGATACCACAGGGCGCCGACGCTTGGAAAGCGCCCGGCAGTCCCCATGACTATCCTATAAAAGCTCACCTGGCGCTCGCTCAGCGCCAGAGTGACGTAGCCCCTAGCAAGCTTGTAGAACCCTGTCGAGAAGTCCAGGTTGGCGTAGGAAATCTGGCATAACTCGGCCGAAAATTTTGCGCAAAAGTCTTGAACTACGGCCTCGAATAGCTGTTGCTTACCGCCAAAAGCTCGGTATAGCGTCGCTCGAGACCCGCCGGATTTCGCAATCACATCATCCAGCGTGACGCTGTCATACCCCAACTCCAAAAACAGATCTGTTGAAACCGTCAGGAAGCTTTCGAGGCGCTCGCGCCCTTTGGGCGTTGGTGGGGTAAATTCTTTACTCACGGTCATGTTCCGGGCTAGGAAGCGGTAAGTCTGCCATGACACCGTGAGAGAGAAAATATCAGACCTTGCTGAGGTGGCGCGCCGCCACTGGAGGTGCAGATGCAGATCGACTGTATAACTGTTGACCTCGCCTCTGAATGGCTTGGGCGCCCCTGGCGCCCGAGCTTAGAAAATGTTGATCGGAAACTCGGTAATCAGCCTGACCTCATCGATGTCAAGGTACCTGTAGCCGCTGGTAGCCCGGTGCGTTGATTGCCTCAGGCGAAACGACATATCGCGCGCCGGCCCGGATTGGATCACGTACTTGATGTCGAAATTTCTCTCCCAATGCTTGTTGTCCTTGTCGCTGTCGTACACGTATCGAGCGGTGTAGTAGGGGTTATGACTGTGCGAGTTATCCATTCCATCCCCCCGGACATACCTGGTCATGAAGCTAAGCCCTGGTATGCCTAAAGCTGCGAAATCGTAATCGTACCTCAGTTGCCACGACCTCTCGTTGGCTTCCGTGAACGTTGCGTACTGAACCGCGTTGCCTATCGTGATGGTGCCGCCCATGGTGCCAAAGCCGATCCAATCTAAAGGCTCGTCACCGTTGATCCTCTGGTGAATGACTGAGAGTGTGTGACCACCGGTGGTGTAGGCAGTGGAAAATGACCAGGAGGTATTGTTTATGGGGCCCGCGAGGCTTTTGCCATAGTTCAACGTACGGTAAATGTTGAAGTCGAAAGCTATTCTTTGGCCTTCGTCAATGGCGTAAGTATATTTAGTGTTGCCATAGTATTGATGCCAGGCATCTTCCAGCTGACCTGCATAGAGGGCTAGCGATAGATTTCCTTGTTGGTAGCGGCCACCAATGAAACTAGCTGAGTCATAAGTGATCGCAGTACCTCCACGTTTGAGGGCGTAGTCGGTTGTGAATTTATCGTCGCTGTTGGAGGAGTCAACCCCAGTCTGTTTCGTGTAGTGGCCTGCCTCCAAGGTGAAATTGTCAAATTCGTTGACGTTCAACTGAAGCCCCGTGGCGGCGCTGGGAAATAGCCGGACAGTATTCACCGCCAGTACAGGTGTCATTGGCATCTGTTCGCCATACTTCAGCGTACTCTTTGATGCCCGAAGCTTCAGAGCGGCACCAACCCTGGAATACTCATCGCCAGGCTTGCCATCGCCGTCGATGGGTAGCAGTCGCAAGCCTGCGGTACCGCCTCCTGCGCTAAGCTTGAGGCCTAGGATTGCATTGGCATCTACCCCAAGACCGACTGCTCCGGGTGTAAAGCCGGACTGAAAATCCAGAATAAAGCCTTGGGCCCACTCCTGTGCGTATCCATTTCTTTCGTTAACGGGCTTGAAGGCGTTAGTCCCGGTGGCGCTTGAACTGCCGTTACGGAAATCTCGATGGAAGAAAAAATTCTTATTGGTAAGCCGGAGTTTTGCATCATCAAAGATTGGGTATTCCGCTGCATTTGCCTGAAGCGAAGAGATGCAGAGAGCGCCCATTAGCATTGTGCAATGGCGTGACATTTTATGTACCTTCCTTATTGTTGTTGTTTGGAGAGGTAACTCATTTTTATGAGGGTTTTATGGCCAGGAATTGTCGTTTGAGTTTGCTAATCCATTAGTGTGCGCGTGCGCAATATTATGCAGGCATGCAGGCATGCCTGCGGCATTGAGGTTGGAATAACGACGCTTTAGTACCAAAAGCTAGGTTTTGATCTCAAAATGATCGAGGCAACTCGAGCCAGCGTTCACCCAGCAGGTTTGCAAGCATGTCATCGGTCAGTGGTGCAAAAGAGTAGAGGCGGATATCTCGGTAGTAGCGTTGCATCGGATATTCCAGGTCAAAGCCTGCTCCGCCCATCGACTCCATGCCAACCCTCACCGCTTCGTTGGCAGCTTTGTTGGCGGCAAGCTTTGCGATGGCGCTGGAAACCTCGATGTTCTGTTGACCTTGCTCCTCCGCAATCGCAGCCATTTGGGTCGTGAGCCATGCTTGCTCTAGTGCGACGCCGGCGTATACCAGCCGATGCTGCAGCGCCTGGAATTGACCAATGGGTCGTCCGAATGCTTTACGATCTCTGGCGTACTCGACTGCCAGTTGCTGAGCGCCTCGACCAATGCCAACAGCGACCGCAGCGGCGTTCAGTCGCTCAGAGTTGAGCGTGCTCAACACTTGGATGAAGCCCTGATCTACTTCGCCCAGCACTGCGTCATCCGAGAGCTTTACGTCGTCGAAGGCAACAGAGCAGGTGTCGTAGCTGTTGATAGCGAAGGTATTGATCTCTGTTGCCGAAACGCCAGGTGCTGACTTATCGACGAGGAACATGGTTACGCCGCGCGAGCGGTGCTCGCCGGTGCGAGCGAGGACAATGAGCAGGTCAGCGTGGATTGCGCCACTGATCCAGTATTTGCCACCGGTTAGTCGCCAACCGTCATCGACCCGCTTCGCCTTGGTGCGCATCGCCTGCAGGATGTCAGTGCCACCGCTTTCTTCAGTCAGGCAGAACGATGCTTTGATCTCGCCGGCGCAAAGTCTCGCCAGATATTGATTTTGCTGCTGCGGCGTCCCGTATTGGCTGAGGAGTCGAGTAGCCATGAACTGGACGACGCCAAAGACTGCCATGGAGGTTGCTCTCCGACCTAGCGCCTCCAAGGTCAGAACTTGAAGCTTAGGCGTACCACCGGATCCTCCAAATTCTTCGCCGATACCCACGCCCCAGACGCCAAGCTCAGCCAGTGCTCTATGCAGGTCGAAATCAAATTTCTTGGCATTATCCAGCTTCTGTACATGCTCAACAGGTGCCACCCGCTTGATGGTACCTTCCACTGCATCGCAGAACAGTTGCTCTTCTTCGGATAGGTTCAAAAACATCCTACTCTCCTGGGCTTCTTATTGGTTGCAAAGGAGCCGGGGCTATTTGCCTTCCCGGCCGCTGGCGTGGAAATCTGTCAGTCAGCTTTACCGACAGCAAGGGCATGCTTAGGCATGAGCGTGAGCATGCAGAGGGCTGCGATCACCATGATCAGGCTGATCGCATACATGCCAGCGTGATCCTTACCGGTCAGTTCGCGCGCGAGGCCAATGATCGAGGGCGCTGCAAAACCACAGAGCGAGCCTAGCGAGCTGACCAAGGCAATCCCAGCCGGCGCGCTTTTGCCTTTGAGGTATGTTGCTGGAATTGCCCAGCAGACGATGATTGCCCCACTGAACCCGAACGCTGCTCCACCCAATAGGGCTAGGGACAGGGGGAGGGAGGTAGAAAGGGTAGAGAGGGATAGCATTGCTGCCCCGAACAAGATGCTGATGCAGTAATGCATTCGTCGCTCGCGCCGTAGGTCAGAGCTGCGGCCGATCAAAATCATCCCAAGAGCGGCGCAGGTAAACGGGATCATTGCGTAGAGCGAAATGTGGGTGATGCTGGAAACGCCGAGCTTTTGGATAGTAGTCGGTAGCCAGAAATTGAACGCGTAGGTACCGAGAGCAGAGCTGAAATAGAGGAATGCAAGGACATACACTTTCGGGTCGATGAGAGCGCTGAATATCGCCTCGCCACTGTGTGGGTTGACTGCTTCTGGGTCGAGGGTTGCTCTGTCATGAGCCATCAGCTCTTGATGTAGAGCCTTCTCCTCGGTGCTGAGCCAGTGCGCCTGTTCGGGTTTATCGCAAAGCAAAAGGAAGCATGCGATCCCGATGAAGATGATTGGTACAGCTTCCAGCAAGAAGAGCCACCGCCATCCCGCCAGGCCAGAAACACCATTCATTGACTCCATGATGATGCCTGAAATTGGGCCGCCCAGGATGGGGGCAACAAGCGTGGCAAGCAGAAGGGTGCCGGTCACTCGACCGCGCATATAGCTTGGGAACCAGTAGCTCAGGTAGAGAATCACGCCAGGGAAGAAGCCAGCTTCGAAGATCCCAAGCAGCAAACGCAAGATATAGAGCTGCTGAGCGGTGGTGACAAGCATGGTGGCGGCCGATGCAAGCCCCCAGAGCACCATGATTCTCGTCATGGTTTTTCGGGCGCCTATCTTGTCTAGCAGCAGATTGCTTGGGATCTCAAACAGGGCGTAGCCAATAAAAAAGATGCCGGCCGCAAAGCCGTATTGGCTTTCCGTCAAGCCTAGGTCGGGGAGCATCTGAAGCTTCGCATAGCCGATATTCACCCGATCAAGGAAGGCGAAGATGTAGGCGACAAAGATCAGAGGGATGACGCGCAGTGCTATTTTTCGAAAAAGCACACGATTGATTGCGGTTGCTTCAGCAAGGCTCCAGCTGGAGGCGTCGATCGTCGATTTCATGGTGAGTCCAGTGTTGTTATTGTGCGGACTTCGAATGAAAGGCGCGCGTGGACGCCTTTCACCATTTAGGTCTTACTCAGCATTGACGGTATTTTTGAGTGTTCCGATTCCCTCCACTTCAACTTCAACAACATCACCAGGTTTCATCCAGAGCGGCGGGGTACGGAATGCACCCACACCACCTGGGGTTCCAGTCGCGATCACATCTCCCGGCAGGAGCTCGGTGAAGGTTGAGATGTACTCGATCAACTCAGGAATTTTGAACAGCAGATCGTCAAGACCTTCACGCTGTACCACCTCGCCGTTCAAGCGCGTTTCCAGGACGAGGCTGTTGATATCGGTGATTTCCTCCTTGGTGACGAGCCAAGGGCCAAAGCTACCGCTCCCGACAAAATTCTTACCCGCAGTGAACTGAAGGGTGTGTCGCTGCCAGTCACGAATGGATCCGTCGTTGAAGAGGCTGTAACCAGCAACATGCTGCAGAGCGTTCTCTTTTGAGATGTGCCGACCCGCTTTGCCGATCACGATCGCCAACTCGCCCTCAAAGTCGAAAGCGGTAGATGCCTTGGGCTGGATGAGTGGCTGATCGTGACCAACCTGGGCGCTCGCGAATCGCGTGAACAGGGTGGGGTGCTTTGGTACTTCGCGGCCAGTCTCGACAATGTGCTTGAGATAGTTCAGGCCAACGCACAGAACCTTGTCGGGATTTGGAATGACTGGAAGCCATTGAACCTGTTTTACGCTCAGAACCGGCGCGTCGCGCAGCGCAGCGAGTTCAGCTAAACCGTCACTCGATTCTAGAACGGAGCGCAAGTCGGAATAGCATTGACCGAGCACTGCGCCAGCGTCCGAAACGGTGTCGCCACTGACGACACCGTACGAACTGCGCCCGTCATAGATGAAGGATGCAATTTTCATGGACAAAATCTCTCAGGATTAACCCAGGACAATGAGAACGTGCCCGTCGTCGACGGTATCGTTTTCTACGACCTTGATCTCTTTAACGACGCCCGAGTCATCGGCCTCTACCGGGATCTCCATCTTCATGGATTCCATGATGATGACTTCATCGCCGAAGTTGACCTCCTGGCCCACCTGGACGTTGATCTTCCAAATGTTTCCGGCCATTGGTGCTTTGATTTCGCTCATCAGCTAAATCCTTTCTAATTATCTGGGGTTAAACCGGGTAGATGCCGTTGCGGCGATCGATACGAGGAATTTCACGGCGGCTGTACAAGGCAAAGCGCTTGATCAACTCGTCACGCAGATCGTCCGGATCGATTACCGCTTCGAAGGAGAATTGATCAGCAGGATCGAACGCGTTGATGTCCTTGGCGTAGGCCTTCTGCTTTTCATCGATGAACGCAGCTCGCGCTTCACCTTCCAGGGCCTGGATCTCGTTGTAGTGGATGGCGTTGATGGCAGCTTCTGGGCCCATCAGGGCCGGCATTGCACCAGGTAAGGCGAGCTGTGCGTCTGGCATGGTCGGGCCGCCCGACATGCCAAGGTAGCCACCGCCGTAACCTTTGCGAACCATGACGGAGATCCGCGGCACCTTCGCTTCACAGACCGCATGCAGCAGCTTGGCGCCGTGACGAATGATCCCCGCCTTCTCGACGGCGCTACCAATCATGTAGCCACTGATGTCCTGCAGGAAAAGCAGTGGAATATTGAAGGCGTTGCACGCCCAGATGAAACGGGTAGCTTTGTCTGCGCTGTCGTTGAACAGAACACCGCCTTTGTTCTTCGAGTTGTTCGCGATAATGCCGACAGGGCGGCCGCCCAGGTAAGCGAACGCGGTGTAGATCTCTTTGGCAAAGAGTGCCTTCATCTCAAAGATCGAGCCTTCATCGACCAGCGACTCAATGAGTTCCCTTACCTCAAACGGACGGTTCTGGTCTGCTGGAACGATTTCGGTAATCGAGCGTTTGGACGCAGGCTGTTTCGGTTCGCGCAGAGGAGGAAGCTGGCTGTTGTGGCTTGGGAAGAAACGGAGGTAGTCAGCAGCTGCCTTGAGCGCTTCTTCTTCATTTTGAGCCAGATAGTCGCCGAGCCCGCTCATAGCGCAGTGCATGCGAGCACCGCCCATTTGCTCTTCGGTTACCTTTTCGCCGATTGCTGCTTCAGCCAAGCGCGGAGAGCCCAGGTAAGCAGTTGCCTGTTTGTCGACCATGATGACCAGGTCGCACAATGCTGGCACATAGGCAGATCCGGCAGGTGATGGGCCGAACATGACGCAGACCTGGGGCACTACACCCGAAATTTGCACTTGCGTGTAGAAAATGTTGCCCCATGCAATCCGCCCGAGGTAGCAGTCAAATTGGCTGTCGATACGAGCGCCAGCACTGTCCACCAGGTAGATGATTGGCATCTTGGCATCGACAGCAATTTCTTGCATACGGACGATTTTGCGGAAGGTGTGGTAGCCCCAGGTGCCCGCTTTGACTGTCATGTCGTTTGCGATGACAGCGACTTCTTGGCCGTTGATCTTGCCAATTGCCGTTACCACCGCGTCTCCAGGCATGCCACGAGATGCGCCAACCAGCAGACCGTCCTCAAGGTATTCACCGTTGTCGAAGAGGATGTTGAGACGATCGCGAACCAAGATCTTGCCCTGAGCCTGGTGCTTTTCTTTTGCTTTGTCCGAACCGCCGGCGCGTGCGATTTCGACGCGGCGCTGCAATTCTTTTACGTTTTCGTAACCGCTCATGCCTTCACCTCTTTCTTGGCAAAAAATTTCTCGATACCGCGACGTAGCTCTTCGGAGCACATGAACGCAGGGCGCAGGCCGCGGGCCAGCTCCAAGCCTTCAATCAGGCCAACGGACGAGATTTTGTTGAATGCGTGCTTGCCCCGACGGACAGTGGCAGGCTCCAGTTGTGTGAAGGTTTTCACCAGCTGGTCTACCAGAGCGTCGATTTCATCAGCCGTGGAAACCTGATTCACGAGGCCCATGCGATAGGCCTCCTGAGCATCAATAGTTCGGCCGGTAAGGGCCAAATCCAGAGCGTTGCGCTCTCCCAAGCGACCCAGAAGCGCTGGGAGAATGAAAAGGGGGAAGAGGCCAATTTTCACTTCCGGAGAGCCGAACTTGGCGCCTTCGGTGCAATAGGCAAAGTCGCAGGCAGCGACTAAGCCGCATGCGCCAGCCATTGCGGGGCCGACGACGCGGGCAATTACTGGCTTGCTCAGGGTCGGGATTACGCTGAATAGGCGCTGCCAAGGTTCACCTGTTTCCCACAGCTGTGTACCGCCTGCGTCAACAGTGGAAAGAAATTCGTCGAGATCACCGCCGGAGGAGAAGCACTCACCTTCACCTGTGATGACGATGACTCGGATGTCCTGCTCACCATCCAGCTGTATCAACGTATCGACCAGATTGCTGGCAGTCGCGGTAGCAATCGCATTTCGCTTGGCAGGATTGCTCAGGATGATGGTGGCGCGTGGGCCTTGGCGCTCGACCAGGAGCTGCGTTGTGCTCAAGGGATTCTCCTTTTTTGTTTTACTAACCGTTGTTAGTTTTCGAGAATATAGCTAGGCTTTGTTTCCAGCACAAGCCTGGTCGTCGTTTTTCAGCTTTCCGCCGCGATACCCATAGATAGCGGCGCGCAAGCAGAGACGGACGTATCGATGCTAGTGACTTACAACTGTTAGTTTTAGGAGATGATCGTGACAGAACAAAAACTACTGATCGCGAATCGCGGCGAGATCGCATGCCGGGTGATTCGCTCCGCCAAAGCTCTCGGAATTCCTACCGTTGCGGTGTATTCCGAAGCAGATGCCGAATCTCAGCACGTGAAGGCTGCTGATGAGGCGTTTCTCATTGGCCCGTCCAAAGCGGCGGAAAGCTATCTAGATGCGGAGAAGGTGTTACGAGTTGCCAAAGAGAACGGTGTAACGCTGGTACACCCCGGCTATGGCTTCCTGTCTGAAAACACCGACTTCTCCGACGCTTGCGCTGCTGCCGGTATTACCTTCATTGGCCCAACCGCAGAAGTGATCAAGGCAATGGGGGACAAGCAGCGCTCCCGTCACTTGGCCATCAAGGCGGGCGTACCTGTGCAGCCCGCGGCAGAGAACGTTACTGCCGAAGATCCAGAAGCGCTGATCAACGCCGCCCGAGTGGTGGGTTACCCGCTCCTGGTTAAAGCGTCAGCGGGAGGTGGCGGTATCGGGCTGAAACCTGTTCATTCACCTGCTGACCTGGTTGAGGCGGTCGCTGCAACACAGCGTATGGCTGAGCGTGCTTTCGGCGACGGTACCGTCTTCCTGGAGAAGCTGATTGAAAGTGCTCGCCACATCGAAGTGCAGGTATTTGGCTTTGGCAACGGTGAGGCTGTGCACCTCTTTGAGCGCGATTGTTCGATCCAGCGCCGCTACCAAAAGGTGCTTGAAGAGTCTCCCGCGCCGAACGTGCCGTCGGATGTTCTAGCGCACATGGCTGAAGCTGCCGTGAACCTCGCCAAACTCTGCCGATACGATGGTGCCGGTACCGTAGAGTTTCTCTACGACGACAAATCGAAATCGTATTTCTTCCTTGAGATGAATACGCGTATTCAAGTAGAGCACCCTGTCACGGAGGCTGTGACTGGGGTAGACCTGGTTGAGGCTCAAATTCGTCATGCACTGGGGGAGGGCGTGGAGGCTGAGCTGAAGCAGCAATCGATCCAGCGCCATGGGCACGCCATTGAGGCCCGTCTCTACGCGGAGTCTCCTGAGAAGAAGTTCATGCCTGCTCCAGGCCTGATCGAAGAGCTTGAGGTGCCTCAGGTAGAGGGTGTTCGCATTGATGGCGGATTCGTAGCTGGTGATCGAATCACGCCTTTCTACGATCCGATGATCATGAAAATCATCGCGCATGGCAAAAACCGTGCAGAAGCAGTTTCGCGCCTCCAAAAAGCACTCACAGAACTCAAAATTTCTGGCCTCAAAACCAATCGCCAGTTCCTGCTCCGTGTGTTGGCTGAGCCTGCCTATCTCGAGGCAAAGGTTCACACTCGCTTCATCGATGAGCACAGCGAAAGCCTGTTCGCTGTCGCAGCAGAACAACCAGCTTAAGAGGAGATCGTCATGGCTGTTACTACTCCCAACGTGCCGGGCATCGAAGGCCTCTCTGAGTTGGCATCGCGCTACATCAACGTTGAATCACTCCCATGGAAGCCCACGCCCACACCCGGCATCGACATGAAAATTCTCCTGCAGGATAAGGAGAGCGGGCTTCTCACTGCGCTGTTCCGCTGGGCTCCTGGAACCCGCCTGCCTTTACATGAGCATGTCGAGGTGGAGCAAACCTACGTACTGGAGGGCAGCATCGTAGATGACGAGGGTGAGGTCGTCGCAGGCGACTTCGTTTGGCGCCCTCGTGGCAATCAGCATCTGGCACGTTCGCCGAATGGGGCGCTGGTGCTTTCCTTCTTCCTTCGCCCGAACAAGTTCCTGGAAGGCGTACACGCTGGTCAGAATCTGGAGTAAACAAATGAGCGACCTGCCAAAGAAAATTTGGATCAACGAAGAGGGGCCACGTGAGGGGTTCCAGATCGAAGCCAATCCTATCCCACTGCATCGAAAGGCTGAGCTGATTGAGGCTCTAGCTGAGACGGGGCTGAAGCAAATTGACTGCGTTTCGTTCGTCAATCCGAAACGCGTTCCAGGGATGGCTGATGCTGATGAGCTAGCTGCTGCTATCAACAAGAAGCCTGGCGTACGCTACACAGGTCTCTGGCTGAACCAGCAGGGGTTAGAGCGCGCTTACAAATCTCAGCTGGATATCATCGGGGCTATCCGTGTAACTGCGTCGGAAGCTTTTTCAGTCAACAACACGAACAAGAACATCGAGCAGACGCTCGATGAGCAGCGCGCTTGGCTGAAGTCGTACGCAGAGCATGATGTTCCGGTTGAGTGGGGCTACGTCATGACTGCTTTCGGGTGCAACTACGAGGGCTATATGCCCATCCCGCAGGTTGTCCGAATGGTAGGCGAGGTGCTGGATCTGGCGACCGAAGCAGATGTACAGCTCAAGGGTGTGTACCTTGCTGACACCGTTGGCTGGGCAAATCCATTGATGATGGAAAGGACAATAGGCGCCGTTCGCGAGAGGTGGCCTGACCTCGCGTTAGGTCTCCACCTCCACGACACCCGAGGGACAGGCTTGGCGAATGTTTATGCGGCGCTCAAGCTGGGTGTTGCGAAATACGATAGCTCCTGTGCTGGCCTGGGTGGCTGCCCATTCGCAGGCCATCGCGGCGCTGCAGGAAACATCTGCACCGAAGACCTCGTGTTCATGTGTGAGGAGATGGGGATCGAAACTGGCGTCAATCTCGACGCCTTGATCGAAGTCGCAAATCTTGCAGAGGATATCTTCGGCCGTCAGCTGCCGGGCAAGGTCATGCACGGTGGTAGCTTGGGGCGCTACAAAAAGGCGTAACGCAATCAAGATGTAAAAAACCCCACCTTCGAGGTGGGGTTTTTGATTCAGCTGGATTTAAATCCTACCATTCTGAGCGACAGTTCGATGTGCTGCCGCTCCAGCTCCTCAAGTCCGAGCTTGCCCCCCGGCTGATACCAGGTGCAGATGCCGGTCAGCATGGAGATCAGTGCTTTGGTTGTGAGGTTGCAGTCAGAGACATCGAAGATTCCTTCCTTCACACCATCCTCGATGATTTGACGAACCCGACGCTCGTACTCTGAGCGCAAGCGGGTAACCATGCGGTAATTATCCTCATCCAGGCTGCGAAGCTCCATGTTGCCGATGAAGACCTCTTTGCGGCGCTCAGTATGGAAATGCAGATGCACACCTACCATGGCCTCAAAACGCTGGTATGTGGATGGCTGAAGATCCACCTTTTCCGTGAATTCCATCAGGAGATCACGCATCACGGCCTTGAGGACGGTAGCTAAGAACTCTTGCTTGTTGCTGAAGTAGTTGTAGAGGGAGGCAGCTTTGATGCCCACCTGCTCAGCAAGGGTTCTCAGGGTCATCGCCTCGTAGCCGTACTTGGCAATCAACTCCACGCCGGCGGTGTGAATGGCTAATTCGGTGACTTCTCGTTTCGCGCCTACGGGTCGCATCAGGTAAATGTCTCTATATGAATGGGAGGGCGGCTTAGCGGGTCAGATAGCCACCATCCACAGGAACCATCGCGCCAGTAATATAGCTTGCCAGGTGTGAGGTCAAGAACACTGCCGGCCCTACCAGCTCGTGCGGTTCGCCCGTACGCCCCATAGGCACGTGACTAAGGAATGCCTCAAGCTTGCTAGGATCTTGCCGTGTCTCTTGCGACATAGCCGTCGGGAACGAGCCTGGAGCGAGACCATTTACACGGATCCCGTCAACGGCCAGTTCAGATGCCAGAGCCTTAGTAAATTGCAAGACTGCGCCTTTGGATGTCACGTAGCTGGATAGTGAGGCCAGGCCGGATGTGAAGCTGTGGATGGAGCCGATGTTGAGAACTGAGCCTTTCGTTTCTTTTAAATGGGGTAGGAAGGCATGGGTGACATTGAACATGCCGTTTACATTCACTGCCATGGTTCGACGCCACTGTTCAGGGCTCTTGTCGCTGGCGAATGGAGCGCGGAAGAGTAGGCCAGCATTGTTGATCAACGCCGTGATACTGCCGATTTCACGCTTTACGAGTTCCGAGAGGGCGGTACAAGCAGCCTCGTCACAGATATCGAGGGCGAATGCATGAGCCTTACCACCTTTGTCGCATATGGCTTTAGCTGTCCCTGAGGCAGTGTTCATGTCAATGTCGGTCACGATGACGGTCGCCCCAGCTGTAGCAAAACCATGGGCGAGGGATGCGCCATTCCCTCGGCCGCCCCCTGTGATCAGTACGATTGCATCATCAAGGCGTAGTGAAAGGTCAAGCATGGTGAGTCCTCGTCTTGTTTTTGGAATAGGAAACTAACGAGCGTTATTTTTAGCCCCTTTAGGTCGAATTACAAGGCCTGCAGGCGATTCATGCTCTGAATTTCGCGCCGGGCCGCTCCTTCCCGTAGGCCTTTTCGTTCTAAAAACCCTGCATTTTCCCTCTTGCAAACTAACACAGGTTAGTTATTCTGGGCGTCCAGACAGCTCGGACGCTGCGTGGACATCTGCGCGCTTGGGGCTTCAAAACAATTACAAGAGGATTTTTCATGTCTAGCCGTATGCTGCTGGGTGGTCACATCACCCATAACGCCAAGCGCTTTCCAGAGAAGGTGGCCCTCATCGACAAGGCAGGTCGGACTACCTATTCGGAGTTCGAGTCGGGCGCTAACCAGGTCGGGCACTCGCTCCTGGCACAAGGCGTGGTTCATGGCGACAAGGTAGCGTTTCTCGCAAGCTCAAGCCGTCAGTGGGTTGAAGCGTTCTATGGTGTCGTCAAGATCGGTGCAGTCGCTGTGCCGCTGAATTATCGAGAGACGCCTGAGCAGATTCTGATGATGCTGGAGGACAGCGGCTCAAAAGTCTTGTTCGTGTCTGAACAGCACGTAGAGGCATTTGGCCCACTCCTGGAGTCATTGGCACTGCCTATCGTGAGACTCGAGTCGTTGAGTGCCTTCAAAGGTAACAGCACCAACCTACCTCATGCCGCAGAGGCCCTCAGCGAGCATGATCCAGCCGTGATCCTATACACCGGCGGCACTACAGGTCGTTCGAAAGGTGTACTGCTCAGCCACTCGAACCTTTTCTGGAACTCGCTGAACGAGATTATCGACACCGACATGGAGGAGGGCGACAACACCCTGATTGCGACTCCTCTGCACCACTCAGCAGCGCTCAATTGCTGGCTCCTTCCACATCTGTATCTGGGAGCCACTGCAACCTTGCTGGAAAAATATGCCACCGAAGACGTGTTGAAAGTCATCAACAAGGAACGCGTCACCAACACCTTCATGCCTCCATCATTGGCACGTGAGTTCGTCCTGCATCCTCTCGCGAAAGAATTGGATGTGAGCTCCATGACCCGTTGGTATGTAGGCAGTGGGATTCTGACTGCAAATGATCGCGGCGCAATGAAAGCGTGCATCCCAGGCGTGAAAATCTACTACCAATACGGTCTTACGGAGGCAGGCCCGATCGCTACGGTCTTGAAGGAAGAGGACTATGAGCGCGCCCGTGGCTCGATCGGTCGTGCCTTTCAGAACGTTGAGGTGGCCATCGTCGACGACAAGGGCAATGTGGCGCCACCAGGTGAAATCGGTGAGATCGTACTTCGTGGGCCAACTGTGATGCTTGGCTATCACAATCGTCCAGACGCAACAGCGGACGCCATCGATCAGGACGGTTGGCTGCACACTGGTGACCTGGCGCATATGGACTCGAATGGCTTTGTGTACTTCTACGACCGTCTGAAGGACATGATCAAAACCGGCGGGCTGAACGTGTATTCCCAAGAAGTTGAGGCAGTGCTGGCCAAGCATGAGCACGTCCGCGAGGTAGCTGTCATCGGTTTGAACAATGAGCGTTGGGGTGAGGAAGTCACCGCTATCGTTGTGCTGCACGATGGCGTGGCTGGCAGTGCTGAACTGCTTGTTGCTCACGCTCGGGAGCACTTGGCGAGCTATCAGCTTCCTAAGCGGGTTGAATTCATCGCTTACGCAGACATGCCGTTCAACCATAACGGCAAGATTCTCAAGCGTGAACTTCGTCAACGTTTTGAGCCACAAGGCTGAGGCTGATTATGGCAATCGATTTTGAAAAACAAGGCCGAGTGGCGCTGGTTACGATCAACCGCCCCCAGGCCATGAATGCAATCGACCTGAACACACACCTTGCCTTCCGCGAAATCTGGTCAAGGATCAATCAGGATGACGACATCCACGTTGTCGTACTGACGGGCGCGGGATCCAAAGCGTTTTGTTCGGGAGCGGACATTGGGACGTTCTTGCCGTACCTGCGGGAGCGGGCGCTCAAGGAAATCGATGATGGCGATTTCTGCGGCATTAACCGCGGTTCTCCGACCACTAAGCCGATCATCGCTGCCATCAATGGACTGGCCTATGCTGGCGGGCTTGAGATTGCTCTGGCATGCGACCTGCGAATTGCGGTGGATTACGCAAAGTTCGCTCTTCCAGAGCCACGTTGGGGGGTGATCGCAGGTGCCGGCGGAGTCACTCGCCTATCCAGGGTGGTTCCGAGCGCGTTAGCTACGCACATGGTGCTCACTGGGGAGCCGATTACTGCTGAGCGGGCACTGGCCGACGGTTTGGTAAGTGAGCTCACTTCCTCTGAAAACCTACTGTCCAGAGCGATGGAAATCGCCCACGGCATTACTAAAAACGGCCCACTGGCAGTGCGTGCGTCGCTTCAGGTAATCCGGCGCGGCGCTGACTGTGGCTTGGATGCAGCTCTTGAGCTTGAGCGCACGGCTTTCCGAAGAATCCTCATGAGTGAAGACTTCAAGGAAGGCATAGCTGCATTCACTGAGAAGCGTGAGCCTGCCTATAAGGGCCAGTAGAGGGGATGTCACCTTCGTTGCAGGTGCATTGGCGGCGGCTTAATCAATTTCCACTGCCGCCAGTGCTTGAGCAACACCTTATTGAGGCGAGGGTCGATGAGTACACCTGCAGAGAGCTTGGCCGCCATCTTCGCATTGGAGGAGGTGGAGGCAAATGTATTTAGGGGTGAAAGCCAAGATCTGAGATTGCCTCAGCTATTTGGCGGACAGGTTCTAGGCCAAGCCGCTATGGCCATGACCCGCACCGTGCTGGCGGACAAAAAGCTGCATTCACTCCACGGCTACTTCGTCAGGCCAGGACGTGCTAACGCACCTGTGATGTATGAAGTTGAAACCATCCAGGATGGGAGGAGCTTCAGCCGCAGACGACTGACTGCCTGGCAGGATTCCAAGGTCATATTCGTGGGCGATGGTTCATTCCATATTGTGGAGGAGGGCATGCAACACCAGCATGCTGCCCCAGTGGTTCCTCCACCTGAGAGCCTGCCGACCGAGTTGGAGCTCTTGGACGGTAAAAGGGAGCTGATTGCCGAAATCCGTTCGCGCTATGAGGTGGCCGAGGCTATAGAAATACGTCCGGTTGAACCGATTGATCCCAGTAACCCAATCCAGCATGCGCCCAATAAAAGTTTCTGGTTTCGATGTGGATCTATCGAAACTCGCGATTCGGATGTACATCGTAGTTTGCTGGCTTATGCCAGTGACACTGCATTGTTGATCACGTCGTTGCTACCTCATGGCGTGTCAGATATGCAAGATGACATGCGAGTTGCGAGCCTCGATCATGCTATATGGTTCCATTCCGATTGTTATGTTGACGACTGGTTGTTGTACTCAACAGATAGCCCATGGAGTGGCGCAGGTCGTGGTCTAGCGCGAGGTCTCCTGTTCGATCGACATGGGAAGCTGGTTGCGTCTGTAGCACAAGAGGGTCTAATCAGAAGACTCTGAGCTTTCTCAAACGGCGGCCACCTGCTTGGTGGTTGCTGTTTTTTACGACCCCACCAAAAATCTCCTATCTTAAAAATAATAAGTGACACCTCCAGGGTGTCATCAGGGAAGGAAAAATAAAAATGAACCCTAGTTCTGCGCCATTTTATATGAGTGCATCATTTGCATGCATTCTGCTTTCTGCCAACCCGCTTACTTCGTACGCCGCTGATCAATCTACTTCACCATGGATGCTGGGTAATTGGCAGGGGGGTAGGGACGAGCTCCACAGCAAGGGGTTGGATTTTGATATTAACTATCGGAGCGATAGCGCCTATAACGCCTCTGGCGGTTACAATAAAAACAAAAAAGTTGCTTATGCTGACCAATACATGCTTTCTGTTGCAGCTGATCTCGGCAAAATTTTAGGAGCGCGCCCTAGTAAGGCAGTCCTGACATTGATTGATCGGAACGGACAGGAGCTTGCCAAAGAGCGTTTGACCGACCCTCGCTCAGGTTCTTTGACTCAGACGCAAAATGTTTACGGTCGCGGCAGTGTCACAAGGCTATCGCAGCTGTATTACGAACTGGAGATTCAGAGGCCATCTTCCTACTTTCGAGTTGGGCGATTCGGCCCTGAAGAGTTTGGGCAATTTGATTGCGATTTTCAAAACCTAATTTTTTGTGGAAATTCAGGCGGAAACTGGCACGGAGATGATTGGTATAATTTCCCAATCGGACAATGGGCTACCGCGTTGAAGCTCAAGATACAAGATGACGTGGATTTCCAAATCGGAGTGTTCGAACAGAACCCTACACTCCTGGAAAATGATAATGCGTTCAAAATGAATATGAGCGGTGCTGAAGGTGCACTGATTCCGTTTGAGGTTATCTGGTCACCAAAGAAAGCTTTTTTTGGACGCCCTGGAGAATTTAGATTGGGCGCATTCTACAACACCACAGATGCGGATGACCTTCGTTACAACAGTGATGGCCGAGAGCATGCATATGAGCCTGATAGTCGCTTCGAATCTCACCGCGGTCGAAAAGGCTGGTGGTATGTAATCCGGCAGACGGTCGGGGCGATCGATGAAGATCCTCAGCGCGGCATTGAGGTGTTTTCAGAGGGGTTCTGGAATGATAGAGATACAGGGGCGGTTGCGAATCACTATAATATTGGTGTAATCATAAAAGGCCCATTCGCATCAAGACCACAAGATTCCATCGGACTCGCTGTTGGTGGACTCAGTCTTTCTTCAAATGTCACAAAGTACCAACGCGAAGTCAATAACTATAATAGAATCTCTGATTTTGATAATCCCCTTTACATGCCAGTGCAAACAGATGAGTACAGCAGTGAGCTTTACTACGGCGTCAAGGTTACAAACTGGCTTACTGTGAGGCCAAATCTGCAGTACATAGTCCACCCAGGAGGTGTGGATAAGGTCGATGATGCCTTTGTAATGGGGCTGATGATACGTGCGAGTTTCTAGCAAGTTTGCGGCTGAAAGCGGGAAGCATTGAGCTTGCCGCTTTCGTTTAATGCTAGCGCTGCAGGGTTGTAGTTTGTAGGTGCGCTAAGAAGCTCTGCAGCTCCCTGCTGCGCATCGTGCCCTTGCGCAGAATGACTCCATACGGGGGGAGACCCTCTATCACGTGGCCCGGTAGCACCTTGATCAGTCCGGTACGCACATGGTCATGGATGACGGCTTCGCTTAGAACCATGATCGAGTCTGTCAATTGAATCAATTGCAACATCGCCCAGATGGATGAGCATTCAATTGTTTTTGTTGGAGGTAATAAATCCTGATCTGCCCACCATCGCTCCAAAGCCTTACGGCCTGGACTAGCGGCTGGTTGTAACAGCCATGTCCATTGGCGAACCATTTCCTCCATGTGAGTAGGTTGTTTCCCTGCGAGCGGGTGGTCGCTACGAACAGCGACTACCAGGCGATCATTGCCTAATGGCTCAAACTCAAATCGCGAACGATCACTGGGCGCACTCAAGCGAGCAATCGCGACATCTAGTCGTTCTTGTTCCAGCATTTCA
Organism: Pseudomonas sp. BP01; assembly: GCF_022760795.1. NCBI lineage: Bacteria > Pseudomonadati > Pseudomonadota > Gammaproteobacteria > Pseudomonadales > Pseudomonadaceae > Pseudomonas > Pseudomonas sp. BP01. Next base: position 144,102 of record NZ_JAFBKA010000011.1, on the reverse strand, counting down.
ATAAGCAAGTCACTGGTGTCGCTCATCATCCTTACCCCCAAGTGAGGAGAAATTTGCTTGAGAGCGGCTATGGTCGTAACAACACGATCTAGAGCGCCACCCATAACGACCCCGACAGCTAGATGACCAAACCCTCCTTCAGCTCGTGCAGTAAGATCTTCGACGCAGCGATCAAGGCTGTTCAAGGCGGAGTGTGCAAATTTGAGTAACTCCTCACCAACTGGAGTGGGCACCACCCCTCGAGGTTGTCGATCAAAAAGAGCACATCCGAAGGCATCTTCCACTTCCTGCAACATTCGCGTGAGCGTTGGCTGCGACATGTTCAAGGTCTCTGCTGCGCGATGAAGGTTCTGACTGGCCCCCAGCGTGACTAGCATGTAGAGATGTCGATACTTTAAGCGCTTGAAAAGGCTATGAGTTTTGGTGCTTGGATTGGCAGGTAGCTGATTCATGGCATTTCGACATTGTTTTTATGTGATTCGATTTGCGTATCAATAAAGCAAAAAAACCCATTAGTCAAACATCGCTTCCATGGCTAGGGTTGCCTCAGTGCGCGAGAGGGGGCAGTACACCCACTTCTCCAGGACGGTACGTCTGGCTGCGCCACACTGCACATTGCTGGGTCAATAACAAAAAGGAAAAGCCATCTATGTCGCAACAAAATTTCACCTTAGAACAGCGCCTGCAACGACTGGAAGATCGAGAAAAAATTAAGGAGCTTAAATTCAAGTATGCTTTTCACTTGGATAACGGATACAGTCCTCAGCATATTGCGGATTTGTTTGCTGAGGATGGCGAGTGGATCATCAAAGGTGTTGGTGGTGATGTGAAGGGGCGAGCCGCAATTAGAGGGCACTGTAGTAATCTGAGTAGGCAAATATCTTGGAGTCAACACGATATATTCTCTCCTCGAATAGAAATAAGCGAGCAGGGCGATCGCGCAATTGCTCACTTCAATCTCGTTTGCCTCTTAACGATGCGTACCGAAAATGCACCCCAGGGTGAGGCATTCTTGCTTGCCGGAAACTATACCGATCACTTGATAAAAGTGGGGGGCGATTGGTTGTTTCAGTCAATGACAGGAACGATCGAGCAGTCGTCTCCTTGGTCAGCGGGTTGGGTTGAAGCGTCCTTCAAGAAAGAATCTTGGTGATTTCTGATCAAAGAATTGACAGTCGAGGTAGAAATGACGTTGCTAACTCCGTTTGACCTTGCAGGATTATCGCTCAGTTCTCGCGTAGTGATGGCGCCAATGACCCGCTCTCGCGCGAAAGATACCGTCCCTGACGCCAGCACTGCCGAATATTACCGCCAGCGCGCCAGTGCAGGTTTGTTGATCACTGAAGGATCGCAGATCAGCCAAGAGGGCCAAGGGTACCTTTTTACACCAGGGATCTTTTCGCCGGCTCAAGTAGAAGGTTGGAGCAAGGTTACCGAGGCAGTACATGAAGAGGGTGGACGAATCTTCATTCAGCTTTGGCATGTCGGTCGTATTTCGCACACATCGTTGCAGCCATCTGGACAGGCACCCGTGTCCTCCGTAGACACTTTGGCAGAAAACACCACTTGCTATGGCTATGGCCCAGACGGCGAGCCTGGGCAGGTGCAGGTCACCAAGCCACGCGCGCTGACCACCGAAGAAATCGCTCGAGTATCCAATGATTTTGTAACGGCTGCTCAAAATGCGATCAAGGCGGGTTTTGATGGCGTCGAAATTCACGGAGCCAACGGATACATTTTCGAGCAGTTCATCAATGGTGGTCTCAACACCCGTACTGATCAGTACGGCGGTGGCATTGAAAACAGGCTTCGATTCCTCCTGGAGACTGTAGACCTATTGTCGCAAGCGATTGGCAGCAATCGTATCGGTTTACGTATTGCCCCTTTCGGTCGCCTTTCAGCGATGCCTGCGTTCTCCGATGAGCGAGAAACCTGGTTAGCTGCAGCGAAGGCCTTGAGCTCTCGAAACCTCGCATACCTGCACCTTAGCGATCAGGATTCTCTTTGTGGAAACCTCCTCAATCGCTCGTTTGTCAGGGAGCTGCGCGACGCCTACCAAGGTACTGTGATGTTCGCAGGCTCTCTGACGCTGGAGGTTGCTCAGTCAATGTTGGACGAGGGCCTTATCGATTTGGCTGCTTTTGGAAGGCCCTTTATCTCCAACCCGGATCTGGTGGATCGCTTTCGGAGCGGCTACGCGTTAACACCATTTGATCGCTCGACATTCTACGGTGGTGGCGACAGAGGCTACATCGACTACCCCGTAGCCCAACCAGCGTGATGGCCCACTAAGGACTATTGAGCAGTGAAAGCAGCGCGGTCGGAAGACCCGCTGCTTTTTTTCGACTCTATTGACGCACGCAGGAGCAAACGAGGTTGTGCGATTTGATTTTTGCATCGAATGGCGCAGTTTTTCCATTGGCCAAGCATCGCAGGATTGTTTAGGTTCGTTAGCGGCACTCAAAATACAACATGAGGTTTCTCTAAAGCCTCAAAAGCCGGAGCTAGACGCTATGCCTGCGCAACATTTGATCGACCTCTCTCGTCCCGCAATTTCAGCAGAGGCCACGAGTTTCCTGGGTAGCTCCCATCGTCTTTTCATCGATGGTCAGTGGCTTGAAGCGCGAAGCGGTCAGAGAAGGAAAGTGTATGACCCCGCAACTGGGCAGGTCATTGCGGAAGTCGCCGACGCCGACCAGGAAGACGTCGAGAAGGCAATCCTGGCTGCTCGAAAATCTTTCGATGGTGGTGCTTGGCGTAAGCTGTCGGGTTCTGAAAGAAGCAAGGTGCTGTGGCGTATTGGAGACCTGATAGACAAATACTCGCAGGAGTTGGCTGAGCTTGAAGTGCTTGATGAAGGTTCGCCATACGGCATCGTGAAAGACGCCTACGTGCGTAACTCTGCGGAGCATTTCCGCTATTACTCCGGATGGTGCACCAAGCTGAATGGGCTTTCTGTGCCTGTCGGACTTGCAGGTGAATGGCATGCCTATACCACTCATGAGCCAGTTGGTGTGGTCGGCCAGATTATCCCCTGGAACGTCCCACTGCTGATGGCTGCCTGGAAGCTGGCTCCTGCGCTCGCGGCTGGCTGCTCGATCGTGCTTAAGCCGGCTGAAGACACTCCACTTACTGCACTGCGCCTTGCTGCAATTTGCGAGGAGGCCGGTCTGCCACCAGGGACATTGAATGTCATCACGGGGGATGGCCGCTGTGGCGCTGCTTTGGTCAACAGTCCGCTTGTAGACAAAATCGCATTCACTGGCAGCACTGCCACTGGCAAAGCCATTGCCGCGGCAGCGGCAAAAACTTTGAAGCGTGTCACTCTCGAGCTTGGGGGTAAAAGCCCAGTGATCGTCTTCCCGGATGCTGATTTGTCGACTGCCATTCCAGGCGTAGCTCAAGCGGTCATGCTGAACAGCGGTCAAGCATGTACTGCAGGCTCGCGTCTTTATATTCATGAAGACGTCTATGACGATGTCATCAATGGTGTCGCTGAATTCGTATCGCAGATGAAGCTTGGTCACGGCCTGAACCGTGCCACGCAACTGGGGCCACTGATTTCCCAGCGCCAGCTGAGTCGAGTGAGTGAGCTGGTGCGTGCGGGAGTGAAGGAGGGGGCCAAGGTCGTCTGTGGCGCCAGTGAGATTGGCGGGGATGGCTTCTTCTATCAGCCCACGCTACTCGCAGATGTTCAGCCCGGAATGACGGTCTATCGCGAGGAAATTTTTGGCCCTGTGATTTCGGCGATGAAGATCTCGAATCAGAGCTTGGACGACCTCGCGCGCGAGGCCAACAACACCGAGTACGGCCTTGCAGCAAGTATCTGGACTCAGAACGTTAGCCAAGCACATGCGCTGGCTGCTCGTATCCGTGCGGGCATCATCTGGGTGAACAGCCATAACCAGATCGACCCTTCGCTGCCTTTTGGTGGTTTCAAAGAGTCTGGCATTGGGCGAGAAATGGGCCTTCATGGGCTTGAGCATTACACCGAGACCAAGTCGGTAGCAGTTCTGCTCAAGAGTTAATACCTGTTGCCCGGGAACCTGCTTGCCCGGGCTACATACGACGACACAGCACGCGGCTCCTGGAGCATCACTTCGTGATGAGCCCGGGGGCCTTTCGCTGCGTAAGCTCTCCAAGCGCGAAAAAAAACAATAGGTGCGCAGAAAATGCAATTTCAGAAAGACGTCACTGAAGAAGTGAATACCCTAACCCTGTCTAAACTTCCGCTCTGGTTCGGGGGGCTATTGCTGTTGCTTACCTTACCCCTCATGGCTGGTGGGCTTTATCTAGCCTGGCTGGGCGGCTCGCTGTTCTACCTCTTCACTGCTGTAGTCCTTGCAGCGTCCTCATATGGGTTCTTTAAAAGGCAGAAGCTTGGTGTAGTGGCTTATCTGCTTCTGGTCGGCACTACCAGTCTATGGGCAGTTTACGAGGTTGGTTTTCAATTTTGGCCCTTGGTACCACGACTTGCCGGCATCCTGCTTTTGCTGATTCCAGTCTGTTTGCTGGCTACCAAGGTAGGTTTTGCCAACCGAAAAGCTTGGGTTGGTGCTTCCGGGATCACCGCAGCCTTGCTGATCGTTGGCTTCGTTGCGATGTTTTTCCCTCATGGTGTGATCAAGGGCGTAGCTCGGCCAGCTGTGGCAGGAGGCGCCCCTGACAAAGCTGTGAACGGAAACTGGCAGCACTATGGCCGCACCCCAACAGGAACGCGTTTCGCGCCACTGGAGCAGATTACGCCTGGCAATGTGACCGACTTGGAGGTCGCTTGGACGTTCCGCACGGGCGAAATCGCGGATGTAGGCTCTGAAAACCAGAACACGCCGGTGCAGGTTGGAGACACATTGTTTATCTGCACCCCTTTGAACAAGGTGTTTGCCATCGATGCCAACACCGGCAAGGAGATTTGGCGATTCGATGCCAAAGTGCAGAACAACAAGGTCTGGAATCGTTGCCGGGGAGTGAGTTTCTACGACTCCACGGAGGTTTCTGATAATGTCCGTAACGCATCTGCCGTGGTTCAGGACTGCCCTCAACGCGTGATCCTCTCGACGCTGGACTCTCGCCTGATTGCCCTGGACGCCAAGACTGGCAAGGAGTGCCAGAGCTTCGGCAATAATGGCCAGGTCAACCTTCAGGAAGGCATGGGTGAGATCAAGCCGACCTACTATATGGGCACCTCACCGGTCACGGTAGCGGGCAATCTGCTAATCGTAGGCGGTTGGGTCTATGACAACCTTGAAGTCAATGAGCCGTCAGGGGTTATTCGAGCTTACAACGCTGCGACCGGAGAATTGGAGTGGGCATGGGATCTTGGTAATCCAGCGATCACCAAGTATCCACCGGAAGGCCAGACCTACACCCGCGGCACACCCAACATGTGGTCTACAGCCGCTTACGATGCGAACCGTGGCCTTATATTCGTTCCTCTGGGAAACTCGACCCCAGACTTCTGGGGTGGCCATCGCTCCGCGGCAGCCAACCACTACGCGTCGTCAGTGGTAGCGCTCGATTACAAAACTGGGCGTGAGCGCTGGGCTTACCAGACAGTGCATCATGACATTTGGGACTACGATATTCCGGCTCAGCCTGCCCTCTATGACGTACCAGATGGCAATGGTGGAACAATCCCGGCACTGATCCAAACGACCAAAACCGGCAACATCTTCATGCTCAACCGCGAAACCGGCAAGCCGATTGCTGATGTGGTCGAGCGTGGTGTACCGCAACAGGAGTTGGCTGGCGATAAGACTGCGCCGACGCAGCCGTTCTCCGTGGGCATGCCTTACATCGGTCAGGAAGCACTGAAAGAATCTGACATGTGGGGCGCTACGATTTACGATCAGTTGCTTTGCCGCATCCAATTCAAATCCCTGCGTTACGATGGCGCATTCACTCCACCTGGCACCACTGCCAGCTTGCAGCATCCAGGTAATTTCGGGGGCATGAACTGGGGCAGTGTATCGATCAACGAAGACACTGGAACGATGGTCGTCAATGACATCCGTATCCCGCTCCGCGTGCAGCTGATCCCAAGTGAACACCACGAAACCAGTGGCAACGGCAAGCCGCACTCTGAATTCGCGCCAATGCGTGGTACACCCTTTGTCGTGACCAACTCATCGTTCGTTTCTCCGATGGATGTGCCATGCCAAGCGCCGCCCTACGGTACTGTGACAGGTATTGATCTGAAGACACGTCAGATCATTTGGCAGCGGCCAGCTGGTACTGTTCAGGACACGGCTATTGCTGGCGTGAAAGTCCGAGCACCGTTCCCTATTGGCATGCCGACTATCGGCGGCACGGTATCGACGCGGTCTGGCCTGGTCTTCTTTGCCGGCACCCAAGACTACTACCTGCGGGCTTACGATCAATCCACCGGTGAAGAGCTCTGGAAGGCTCGCATGCCTGTAGGGTCTCAGGCTACTCCGATGACTTTTGTATCGCCGTCGAGCAATCGCCAGTTTGTTGTAGTCAGTGCTGGCGGGGCTCGTAGCTCCATGGATCGAAGCGATTTATTGATTGCATACGCACTGCCGAAGAAGCAGTAGCAATCCAAAGCCCACCCCTGGTCTTGGGGTGGGCCTCTCCTGTGAGAACACCTCGCCGCATAGCGGGGCTGCTCCATTCTATTCCTCCCGAATACTCTCCAGTTCGCTGGCGCCCGCTGAAGGTTGTGTGGCGCACGAGTTGCCCTCTATTTCATCCTAAAATTCCAAAATGAATGGAATCAAAAGGTAATTATCTTTTCTGCTTTCGTAATTAAAGTAGGCTCTCAAGGGGGAAGCGACAAGCAGCTGCGAGCTCGCTGCGAACCTCCACAGCTTACTGATTACAGAGGAAATGCCCATGGACAGCCTTATCAAAGGTCTCGTTGATCGAGAAGAAATTCGTAACCTCAGAACCTTGTATGCCCATCATCTTGATAGCAACAACATCGATTCGCTTGACGAAGTATTTGCTGACGACGCGGTTGTAGAGGTGACCGTGGGAAAGATGGAGGGTATCGATGCCATACGCTCATGTTTGAAGGATGCCTTCAAGCTATTCGACCGTGATCGGCAGGGCAGCTATCCCTTCATGCATGCGATCACCAATCACTGGATCAAACTGACCGGGCCGGACTCAGCTGAAGGCCGCTGCTACCTGATCGACTTTGAAACCGCATCGAAGCCAGACCCGAATCCTTTGCTACTGCTTGGCCTCTATGCCGATGAGTACAAACGCATCAATGGGGAGTGGCGAATCACCCGCACTCGTCTTGAGGTGGTTTGGCCAGAGCATAGTGAGCCCCAGCAATCTGCAGACTCGGTGACGGGAGCGTGAAGCATGGCCAATCCGTTGAAACTCAGTATCCTCGACTATTCCCCAGTCGATGAACACCTTCATCCCACTGACGCATTGGCTGCCAGCGTTCGCTTGGCTCAATGCGCGGAAAGGAATGGTTTTCAGCGCTTCTGGGTCTCGGAGCACCACGGTGCTCCTGCGACGGCGAGCAATTCACCTGAAATACTCATGTCGCGCATTGCATCGGCCACCCACAAAATTCGGGTTGGCTCGGGTGGGGTCTTACTCCCCAACTACAGCAGCCTGAAAATTGCTGAAAACTACCAGTTGCTCGAAGCACTGTTTCCTGGCCGGATTGATCTTGGCTTCGGTCGCGCTCCCGGTGCCGACCGCCGTACGAGCATGGCACTCAATGACGAGAAAAGCGGGTCGATTCCCTACGGGCAGAAGGTCGAAGATCTCCTTGGTTTTGTGACGGGTAATCACAAGGCGAACTCCCGCTACAACGGCATGCGTGCGCATCCCATGACGTTGGAAAAGCCTCATCCCTTTGTGTTGGGCGCATCGGGCTCGACTGCTGAGGTAGCCGCTAATGCAGGACTAGGTTTCACCTTCGCTCATTTTATCAATCCGCGTGGAGATGGGCCTCGAGCAGCTGCGGCTTATCGTGAGGCTTTCAAGGAGACCGTTTTTTCCAGCGCGCCATCTATGGTGGTCGCAGTCTTCGTTGCTATCGGAAAAACCACCGAGCAAGCTGAGGAATATGCGTCCGCGTTCCACCTCTGGCTGGCGTACGCGGAGAGCGCTAATCCGTTTGATCGTGTGCCATCAATCGAGACCACTCGAGGTCATCGCTGGTCTTCTGAGGAGTTGGCGATTCGAATGCGGAATAAAGGGCGCCTTGTCTATGGCACTGCAGGTGACGTCTTGTCGCAGTTGCGTGAGCTTGCTGCGGCGTACGGAACCGACGAGGTAATGATCAACCTTATGATGCCAGGTGAAGAGGCCCGGCTTTACGCCATCGACAGTCTCACCCGATCGATGGCGAATCAGGGGCAAGCGCTCGAGACGCCTTTGACAGCTGAAAGTTTGGAGGAGAAATACCATGGCTAAGCTCGATTTAGCGGCCTCCGTAGCGCCAATGTCCAAAGCAAATCACATCGCGCTGTCTCTAGCTCATCGCTGGTTTGCCTATCTGGAGGCCCCGGGTGGGGATATGGTGCGGCACCTCACGATGTTTCACCCAAATGTTCAGCTTTCTGGCCATCGGGTAAACCACATTTTTGCAGACGACCATGACTCCTTGAAGGGCTGGTTTGCTTCTGTGCCTGATCTGGTCAGTTCGCATCACATCATTCACTCCAATTTTTCCCTGGCCGCTAACGGCGATGGCTTGCTGGACATGATTGTGGCTTACCAAGCCCCGGGCGAGGCTCGGATGCAGGGATCCATCATCAGCTATGAAACCCGTATAGATTTCGCGCCGGAGGCACCGCGCTTCATTGCTCTCGATAAAACGCCGATTCTTCCGAATAGAAGGGCGAGCTACGAAACCTCTTGGGCAGCAAATCGCGTGCTTTCCCGCCTACATGCTGCGCTTGGTGGAATCACCGACGCAGATGACGCTCTGTGCGCTGCTTTGGGATACGAAGTCCTGCAAATCAGCGCCATTGCTGCTGCTCCCGAGGGTAGCTCAGCATACGATGCCATAGTGAGCGTCGTTGGAAAGGACGCTCAAATCCGCAACGTACGCCTGCACCTCTCAGACAGTGTCGCAAAGCCACTGCCAACCGTTGACCAGGTCGAAATTCCGGAGCCAGCAGCCTCTCTCTACTAATCTGTGTATTCAACCTTTCCAGGGTTAGGTGTGGTCTACAAAGCATGCTGATAGTGCTTCAAAGGTGCGATTACAGACCACCCCCGATAACAGAACCTACGCTTGAGTGAGCAGGAGCCACGCCTGCGTTACGGTTACGTCTCTCGTTACCCACTCTCCAAACCCGGTGCCATTTACAGTATCAAGCGCCCCAAAGCGCTTTAGGAACCCTCAGACTCTGTGCAGGGCTCTGTCGACTTTCCTGCTGATCGCCTTCCTGCTTATTCGAGCAGTTTCTCCCTTCTGCAATCCGCCAATTTACACACACCTTCGCGTAGCTCATCGCAATGAGCTGCCCCTGTTGACTGTGTCCGACCCGAATGCAGGGGGATGCGCGAAATTTTCCGATTATGGAATCCAAAGATTAAATGAATGGAATTACACCTAATTAATCAATTTCAGGATGAGCCGTAAAATTCCTGCAACGGCGATGAGAGCTCGATTCTCAAACCTCAATATCCAGTCCTATTCCACATACCTACCGTTGCGAGCCTTTTGTACTTGGCTTGCGCGAGCACGTGTGTGTCAGCACACATGTAGCGGAGAGTTTATGAACAGATCGTTTTCATGGGCCACCCTGGCGGTACTGCCAATTTCGGCTTTATTGCTGGCAGCTTGCAGTCCATCAGAGGAGCAACGCCCTCGGCCAGCGGCCCTTAAGGTTGGCTACTACGAGATCAATGAAGCGTCGTTGACGCTGAGCACCGACCTCCCTGGCAGGACGTCTGCTTTCCGTGTAGCAGAGGTTCGTCCACAGGTCGACGGCATCCTTCAGCAACGCTTCTTTGTAGAGGGCTCCGAAGTCAAAAAGGGACAGCAGCTCTATCAAATTGACCCGCGGACTTATCTGGCACAGCAGGCACGAGCAGAGGCCAATCTGCACAGTGCGCGCAACCTTGCAGATCGATACGAGCGCCTACTCAAAGCTAGAGCGGTCAGTCAGCAACAGTATGATGATGCGGTGGCAGGATGGCGCCAGGCAGAAGCTGATAAGCGTGTAGCGGACATCAACGTGCAGTACACAAAAGTGCTGTCTCCAGTAACAGGCCGAATCGGACGCTCCACTGTTACTGAAGGTGCGCTAGTGACTGAGGGCCAAACCAGCGCGCTGGCCACAGTCAATCAGCTTGACCCCATCTATGTCGACGTGACTCAGCCAATCACCCGCATTCTTGCTCTCAAGCGAGCACTCAAAGCGGGTGACCTGAAAAGCTCCGGCACTGACCAGGCGGAGGTGTCCCTTACGCTTGACGATGGCAGCGCCTACCCACTAACCGGCAGCTTGAAGTTCTCTGAGGTCAGTGTTGATCAAGGGACTGGCTCTGTGACTTTGCGCGCAGTCTTCCCTAACCCAGAGCGGGCACTGCTACCGGGCATGTTCGTGCATGCCCAAGTCAAGGAAGGCGTGCGTGACAAAGCACTGCTCGTTCCTCAACAGGCAGTCGTCCGAGATAGCAGAGGAGTGGCAACCGCCTGGGTGATCACCTCAGATAATCATGTTGAGCAGCGAGACCTTGAAACAGTTCGCACTGTTGGCAACGCGTGGCTAGTCGACAGCGGGGTACAACCGGGCGAGCGAGTGATTACCGAGGGGCTTCAGTTCGTCCAACCGGATTCTGTGGTTGAGGCAGAACCAGCATCGAACGTGCAACTGAACACTGCTTTGTCTGCAAACTGAGAGGTTGATGATGTCTCGTTTTTTCATTGACCGCCCGATCTTCGCCTGGGTGATAGCACTCGCGATCATGCTAGGTGGGGCCTTGGCCATTCACAGCCTTCCGGTCAACCAGTACCCAAACATCGCGGCGCCAGCTGTTCAAATTACCGTAACGTATCCCGGCGCTTCTGCTCAGACAGTGCAGGACACGGTCGTACAGGTCATTGAACAGCAGTTGAACGGCCTGGACGGTCTCCGTTACATCAGCTCCGCCGCTAACAGCGACGGCAGTGTTGAGATCACCGTGACATTCGACCAAGGCGTAAACCCTGACATCGCTCAAGTTCAGGTTCAAAACAAGCTTCAGCTTGCAACTCCTAATCTGCCTGCCGAGGTGCAGCGGCAGGGAATTCGAGTAGTGAAATTCCAGGCTAACTTCATGTTACTGGTGAGCATCTACTCGAAGGATGGGAAGCTGAGCTACGGCGACCTCGGAAATATCATCGTATCGAGCTTCCAGGATCCACTATCCCGCACCCAGGGCGTAGGAGACTTTTTCGTATTCGGCTTCCAGAACGCGATGCGAATATGGCTCGACCCGGCCAAGCTCAACAGCTACCAGCTGATGCCTAGTGATGTCACCGCAGCGATCTCTGCTCAAAACGTACAGGTCTCTTCAGGCTCCATAGGCGGGCTACCCACTCGAAAAGGGGTTGAATTAAGCGCTACGGTGATTGGCAAGACTCGCCTAAAAACAGCTGATGAATTCAAGGAAATCTTGGTCAAGGTTCAGCCGGACGGCTCACAGATTCGCCTGAAGGATCTGGGCGAGGTGGTGCTTGGCAATGAGACCTATTCCTACGACGTCAACTACAACGGAAAACCTGCAGCAGGTATCGCTTTGCGCTTGGCAACTGGTGCAAACATGCTGGAAACGGTGGAGCGCGTTAAACACACGGTCGACCAGCTCAAAGCTAACCTTCCTCCCAACGTGGAGGTGGTTTACCCATACGACACCAGCCCGTCAGTGAAAGCCTCAATCGATTCGGTGGTGCATACGCTGTTTGAAGCCATTGTCTTGGTGTTCTTGGTGATGCTCCTGTTCCTGCAGAACATCCGTGCGACTCTCATACCGACTCTGGCGGTACCGGTTGTACTGCTGGGTACGTTCGGTGTGCTTTATGCCTGCGGATTCACCATCAACGTGATGACGATGTTCGCGATGGTTCTCGCGATTGGTCTTCTTGTCGATGACGCCATCGTGGTCGTAGAAAACGTTGAGCGCTTGATGGAAGAGGAACACCTTACACCACGCGAAGCTACCTATAAATCGATGCAGCAGATCTCTGGTGCATTGGTGGGTATCGGTCTAGTTATCAGCGCCGTGTTCATGCCTATGGCGTTCTTCGGAGGATCTGCGGGGATCATTTACCGGCAATTCTCCGTCACGATCATCACTGCGATGGGGCTATCTGTGCTGGTAGCACTGATCTTCACGCCGGCGCTTTGCGCGTCCATGCTCAAAGCACATGCGGGTGGAGTCAAAAAGCCGAAGGGCTTCTTCGCTTGGTTCAACCGTGTTTTCGAGCGAAACACTGATCGCTACGAGAAGTCGGTCTCCAAGATCTTGCGTAACCCTAAGCGAACCTTTGTGATCTATGGCTTGCTGCTGCTCGGTGTTGCCCTGATGTTCCGCAATCTGCCATCAGCTTTCCTGCCTGATGAAGACCAGGGACTGCTGGTGGTGCAGATCCAGACGCCCGCGAACAGCAGTGCTGAGCGCACTGAGGCTGTCCTTAACAAGGTTCGACAGTATTTGTTGGAGGATGAGAAAGAAGGTGTGGTCTCGGCATTCAACATCAGTGGCTATAACTTCGCTGGCCGCGGACAGAACTCAGCGGTGATCTGGGTTCGACTCAAGCCTTTCGAGGAGCGCAAATCCAGTGAAAACTCGGCGTTTGCAATTGCTCAGCGTATAACCCGCTTCGCCGGCACCATTCGCGATGCCAATGTTGTTTCGATCGTGCCTCCGGCCATCATGGAAATGGGTAACGCAACAGGTTTCGATCTGTTCCTCCAGGACAATGGTGCCCACGGACATGCTGCATTGATGGCTGCTCGTGACCAGCTGATGAAATTGGTGGAAAAGGAACCCGCATTAGCCATCGTGAGGCCCAACGGCCTCGATGACGAGGCCCAGTACCAAGTCACGATCGATGACGAAAAAGCACGTGCGCTGCAGGTGACGATTGAATCGATCGACGACACCATGTCGGTGGCCTGGGGTTCTACCTACGTCAACGACTTTATCGATAAGGGCCGCGTGAAGAAGGTTTACGTACAGGGGGAAATGGATTCGCGTATCTCCCCGGAAGACTTTGACAAGTGGTACGTACGCAATGCCGCAGGGCAAATGGTTCCGTTCTCAGCATTCGCTACCGGTCAGTGGGTTTACGGCTCCCCCAAGCTTGAGCGTTACGGTGGCATTCCGTCTGTTGAGCTTCTGGGGCAGCCCGCTCCAGGTTATAGCACTGGTGATGCCATGGCAGCTATTGAGCGCATTTCCGATCAGCTACCTAATGGATTTGGAGTGGCCTGGACTGGCCTCTCGTACGAGGAGCGTGCAGCAGGCTCTCAAGCAACCATGCTCTACGTGCTCTCACTGATGATGGTATTCCTCTGTCTTGCAGCGCTTTACGAGAGTTGGTCAGTACCTGTTTCGATCATGCTTGTTGTACCGCTGGGTATCCTGGGGGCAGTAGCTGCAACCCTTGGGCGAGGGCTGTCCAACGACGTCTTCTTCCAGGTTGGGATGTTGACCACGATGGGACTGGCGGCGAAGAACGCAATTCTGATCGTCGAATTCGCCAAAGACCTCTACGAAAACCAAGGCCGAACTCTAGTGGAGGCGGCGACCGAGGCCGCACGTTTGCGCCTACGTCCGATCGTCATGACCTCCATCGCATTTGTGATGGGGACGCTTCCCTTGGCTCGAGCTTTCGGGCCTGGCAGTGGTAGTCAACATTCAATCGGCACAGCGGTTGTCGGAGGCACCCTCGCAGCGACCTTCTTGGCTATTTTCTTCGTGCCGCTGTTCTACGTCGCCATTACAAATCTGTTCAAATCTAAGCGACGTGGGGCTGCAAGTGTGGCTATCCACGTGGGAGCGCATCATGACGCATAAGCCTCTCCTGCTGCTCCTGGCCATGACGCTAGGTGGATGCAGCCTCATATCGGAATACAAGCGCCCTGAAGCACCTGTACCGAGCACCTTTCCAGAAGGAGCTGCATATGCGGCCCGGTCTTCGGGAAATACTGCGCAGATCGATTGGCAGAGTTTTTTCAAAGATCCTGCCGTGCATACAGTGGTGGATCTGGCACTCGTCAACAACCGTGACCTGCGAAAAGCCGCGTTGAATGTGGATGCATACCGTGCTCAGTACCGTATTCAGGGTGCAGCCTTACTACCTGAAGTCGGGATTGACGGAAGGGCTGGACGGTCTCGAACTCCGGGCGATCTTTCGAGCAGCGGACACCAGGCCACAACAGGAGACAATGGCCTTCAAGTGGGGCTGACTAGCTACGAGCTGGATGTTTGGGGCCGAGTCCGAAGCCAGGATCGGAGCGCGCTCGAAACGTACCTCGCAAGCGAGGACACTCAGCGTAGCGTGCAGTTGGGATTGGTCGCCAATGTCGCTGTTGCATATTTCACGTGGCGTACCGATCAGCAGCTTCTGGAGGTTACGCAATCGACACTCCAAAATTACCGGCACAATTTGGAGCTGGTTCAAGCCGGTAGCGAGGCGGGTACCGCTTCAGACCTAGATGTGCGTCAAGCAAGAACGCTTGTCGATAGCGCGCGAGGGCAGGTGTATGCGTTCACCCGGCAGGTTGCTCAGGATGAGAATGCGCTAAGGCTTTTAATCGGGACGAACATTCCTGCGAGCCTGAGAGCCTCGGATCTAGATGATGCTGTGCTTTCGGAAATACCCGCAGGGCTGCCCGCGGCGCTCTTGCAGCAGCGTCCGGACATCCGGGCTGCTGAACATCAACTGATTGCGGCCAATGCAAATATTGGCGCTGCTCGGGCTGCTTTTTTTCCGAGTATTACGCTGACCGGAGGAGTAGGGACAGCCAGCAGTCGATTGAGCGGTTTGTTTGACTCTGGCTCCGAGAGTTGGAGCTTCGTGCCTCAAATCCATCTGCCCATCTTTAATGGCGGACGTCTCAAAGCAAGCCTGGACTACGCGAAAATTCAGAGAGAGATCGAGGTTTCGCACTACGAATCTGTAATCCAAACCGCCTTCCGAGAAGTAGCCGATGGCCTGGCTGCCCTGGGTACCTGGGATGAACAGATAGCAAGCCAGCGAGACCTGGTAAGAAC
Source organism: Pseudomonas sp. BP01 (assembly GCF_022760795.1). Lineage (NCBI taxonomy): Bacteria > Pseudomonadati > Pseudomonadota > Gammaproteobacteria > Pseudomonadales > Pseudomonadaceae > Pseudomonas > Pseudomonas sp. BP01. Next base: position 128,892 of record NZ_JAFBKA010000011.1, on the reverse strand, counting down.
CTCTGAGGAATACAACCAGATGGCTCAGCAGCGCTATGACGAAGGTGTAGATAGCTACCTGGCCCTGCTGGATGCGCAACGTCAATTGCTGTCCGCGCGACAGCAATTGTTGACCGATCGCCTGGCTCAAATCACGTCTCAAGTGCAGCTTTACAAAGCGCTCGGGGGAGGGTGGTCTGCCCCTCAAACGAGCCGAGACGTAGCTCAGCAGTAGTAACTCCGATCTCCTTTGGTGGGAGTATTTTAAGGCGCCATTTGGCGCCTTCTTTTTTCCTACGGTCACTCTATGACAGGGGCCGCCATCACCAATGTCTTTTTGTGCGTGGTGAGGGAGCTAGTCGTACCACCAGTGAAGAATTAACCTTCAGGGCAACGCTTAGCAGGCTAAGCATCGGTATAGTGGGCTTTCCCTCAGTAGAAAACTGGTTTACTCGTGCCTGCGCATCAATCTCTAGCCAAGGCTCGGTGGCTCGTTTCCATGGCTATACTCAGCGCCCTCGTTGGAAGCACCGCCCCGTCTCCGCTGTATGGTCTTTACCAGGCCAATCTTCATTTCTCATCGACTACGTTGACCTCGCTTTTTGCTGTGTATGCGATCGGCGTACTGCTTGCGCTGGGGATTCTAGGCAAGCTGTCAGATCGATTGGATGACCGACGATTCGTGATTGTGCCGGCATTGCTCGTCGTGGCGGCAGGCTCTTTGGTATTCGCCTTTTCAGAACAGCTATCGGGGCTATTTCTGGGACGATTTCTAGCTGGAGTTGGGACTGGAGCACTCACTGGCAGTGCAAATGCTGCGCTTGTAGGGTTTGATGCCCAAGATCGCAAACGCCATGCAGCGGTACTGGCGACTGTTTCATTCACTTGTGGTGCAGCGCTTGGCCCTGTGCTTAGTTCGATCGCCTTGGGTTTGGAGCTCTACCCAACGCTTAGCCCTTTCATTTTCAATGCTAGCTTGGCTCTTATGACTGCAATCGGCTTATGCCGTCTGGAGTGGAACGAAAAACTCGTTCAGCCTTTGGGCAAGACAGCTGACAGTGGTTTGCCAAGGACAGCCTTTAGTGAGCAGATGCGGGGCAATTGGCCCGCCTTCACCCGGATTTCCTTCGTCCTTGTGGTTGCTTGGTCAGTGGGGTCTGTCTTTGTTGCGCTCGGGCCTTCAATGATAATCAGCACCATGAGCAGTGCCTCATTAGGAAGCCATGCCTCTGCTGGGCTGCTTGTTACCGCTTTTCAGGCGACCGCTGGGATGACCCAGTTTGTCTGCCGGCGCGTCAGTCCTTCGTATGCGATGAGAAGTGGCGGTGCGTTGCTCTGTGTAGCTTGGCTAGGTTGTCTTGTTGCTCTCTACTTGCATCAACCCTTGATCTTCGTATTTTTTACAATACTTGCAGGCGTTGGCTACGGCGCGACTTTCGTAGGTGCTATGGGGGTATTCACAACCCTCGCCCCGAGCGCACACCGCGCGGCGCTCGGGTCTCTTTTCTACCTAGCCGGTTACCTGGGAAGTGCGATCGGAATCATCGCGATGGGGGCGGCAGTGGATCTCTTCGGGTTCGTAAGCGCTTCCGCTTTGATGCTGGTCGTGGTCGGCTCATCGCTTGCTTACCTTCTGTCCGGGAACCTTAAGCCATGCCGGTCTGCAGAGTAGGCGACGATAACAAGCGTTGCTTCGTGCAGCCTGGTGATGTGTTCTACAAATCAATGCCAGCATTCTGTCCATTGTCATCAGCTGATGAACTGGGGGCGCTCTGTTCGTGGAGAAAAGGTCGTCCCCGCATTCCTGTTATTCCGTAAAGCCAAAAGGCCGAAAGCTATTGGTGTATAATTCGCTTGCTTTTTTGCAGTAACTCCTCGAATTTGATCTTGGGATTCCACTATGTCGGTAAATACTTTTGACGGGATCAGGGAGTTTGTTACCTCGGCCCATACCCTCAGTTTTACCGCGGCTGCGCTTGAACTCGGGGTGACAAGCTCGGCGGTGGGGAAGAGCGTAACCCGGTTGGAGGCTCGCCTAGGTGTCAAGTTACTTCATCGCACAACCCGACGTTTAATTTTGACCAGTGAAGGCGAGGCGTTCCTGGCCAGCTGCCTTCGAGCGATTGACGAACTGACAGAATCAGAAAGCTTTCTCACCACTGGACAGCAGGAACCTGTCGGTCGACTTCGCGTTGACCTCCCGGCTGCCTTCGGTCGCCGGCACATCCTCCCTACGTTGATTGATCTCTCAGTTCGGTACCAGAAGCTGGATCTTTCTGTGAGCTTTAGCGAGCGCCTCGTAGACATCATCAATGATGGAGTCGACTTGGTGGTGAGGATCGGAACGCTCAAGGATGACGGAGAAATCGTAGCCAGGAAGCTTGGCAGCCAAAGCTTGCTGATCTGCGCTACACCGGATTATCTCGAGCGACGCGGTACACCCCAGCGTCGAGAAGACTTGCTGGCGCACGACTGTATCGTTGGATGGCGGAACGGCACTCGAAAAACCTGGATGCTGCTGGACGAGAAGGGACATGTCATTGAGCAGGAAGTGTATGTGAAGCATGAGATGGGTGATGGCGAGATGCTGTTGGAGATGACACTAGCAGGGGGCGGGTTGGCTCAATTGCCGACCTGGCTTGTACAAGATCAGGTTGAGCAGGGCCTATTGATTCCTGTCCTTCAGCAATACGAGGGAGCGGAAATGCCTATTCATGTGATCTGGCCGCGGACTCGCTACATTCAGCCGAAGGTAAGGATGATTGTCGATGCGCTCTTAGAATTGGCGCAGCGAGACGCGAAGGTTTTCCGGCCTGACTGATGTTCGACGGTGCCAGACGAAAAGGCGACCCATTTGGGTCGCCTCGTCGCTCTACTTGTCGCCTTTGCCAGGCAATGCGTAAGCAATGATGTAGTCACCTCGATCCGGCGACTGTCGTGCACCTCCGGCAGTCACTACAACATATTGGCGACCTGTGTCAGGCGATACATAACTCATCGGTGTCGCTTGAGAGCCCACGGGCAGAGCCGATTTCCAGAGCTCCTCTCCGGTACTCTGATCGAAGGCCCGCAGATAATAATCCTGGGTGCCCGAGTAGAAGACCAATCCAGACCTGGTAGTGAATGGCCCACCCAAAGTCGGCATTCCCATTGGAATCGGCAAACCGACACGCACTCCAAGCAGGTGAGTTTCCTTCACAGATCCGGCAGGGCGTTGCCACTGCAGTTTTCCTGACTTGATGTCGACCGCTGATAGGGTGCCGAATGGCGGAGCGATGCATGGAATACCAAGTGGAGACATAAATGGGCTTGTCACAACGCCATACGGTAGCCCTGACTGAGGTGCATAAAGATTTTTCCCACCATGTGCATCAGTGCCGCCTTGGGAATCGCCCAATGCTCGAGGGGCGACCAGCGTTGTCACGAGGGGCAGGCGAATATCGTTGACGATCAAAGTCCCGGTATCCTCGTTAATCGAAGCGCTTCCCCAGTTCATGCCTCCGTAGTTACCAGCAAACTGCAGCGCCGAGGAGTCTGGGCGAGGAGGGGTGAACTCCCCCTCGTATCGCAACGACTTGAACTCAATCCTGCAAAGCAGTTGATCGAACATCGTTGCGCCCCACATGTCCGACTCCTGCAGGTGCTTGGTACCGATTACAGGCATGTCGACTGAGTAAGGCTGAGTCGGTGACAACCAATCACCTGGAGCGGCCCCTTGTGGGACGGTTTTTTCAACTACACGGTGTACCGGCGTACCGTCGCGTCGGTCGAGTACGAAAATCTGCCCCCGCTTTGTGATCTGCACCAGCGCAGGAGTCTTGGTGCCGTCAGCATTAGGGATGTCGTACAGTGCTGGCTGGGCAGGAACGTCATAGTCCCAGAGGTCGTGGTGAACGGTTTGGAATCGCCATTTAACCTTGCCGGTGGCGATCTCTAACGCGACGACTGAGGAAGAGTTCTCCTCGTCAAACGACCGTCGCTTCCCACCAAAGTAATCAGGGGTAGCGTTGCCTGTAGGCAGATAAACCAACCCGAGCTTCTCATCGAAAGCGGGTGTGCTCCAGACGTTCGGTGTACCACGTGTGTAGATATGGTCATCAGGTGGAGGCGTCTGAAGGTTCGGATTACCTACATCCCAAGCCCACGCAACTTTGCCAGTCTTAGCATCAAAAGCACGGAACACTCCTGATGGCTCACTCACCTCTTGGTTATCGAATACCCATCCGCCAACCATGATCACGCCGTCAGCAATCGTAGGAGCTGAAGTTGGAACGTAATACGCGGTCTTGATCTCGCCTAAGCCTGTTTTCAGATCGACTACGCCATGCTCGCCAAAGTCTTCGCAAGGCTTGCCGTTGGCCGCATCCAGTGCGATCAACCGAGCATCGATCGTGCTAGTGACAATTCGTTTGGAGCAGGTTTGGTCGACGGGTTGAGCACCATCACCGGTGACGACGTGATAGAGCGGGTTTGCACGGGGCGACTCGTCATAAAAACTAACCCCGCGGCAGCGGTGCCACTTACTGTTAGGCACGACTTTTGGATCGAACCTCCAACGCTCTACGCCGGTATCAGCGTTCAGCGCGATAACTTGGTTCAACGGAGTGCAGGCATAGATCGTATCGCCCACTTGGATCGGCGTGTTTTGATTCTCGGAGCCTAGCTCGGGCAATTCTCCAGTGCGAAATGTCCACGCGACTTTCAGCTCTGAGACATTTCGTTTGGTGATCTGGTCTGCAGGCACAAACCGGGTGCCGGCAGGAGATCCACCGTACCCATTCCAATTGCCAATTGGAGAATCTTCAGGTGCGCTCGCTTGTACGTCTGGGGCGCGAGAAGTGATGACCCCATGCTCTCTGAACATTCCAATCCCTGATACAACCACTACCAGTGCAATCAGAGCTGCACTCAGTCGCCAGGGTCTTGCAGAGGTTACTGCCCCCTTCATGTGCGGGGCCAGAAGTAAAGCGGGGATAGCAAGGATAACCACGCCGGAGAGACGAGGGATTAGGGCCCAGAACTGGAGCCCGACCTCCCAGAATGCCCAGAGCAGTGTTCCTACGAATAGGGCTGCATATGCCCAAAATCCTTTGCGACTCCCTTTGATATACCAGCCCCCAGCAGCAAGGCAAGCGACGCCGGCGAGAAGGTAGTACCAGGAACCGCCGAGTCTCGCCAGAGTGAATCCGCCCACGAGTAAGGCGATCGCGAAAATAGTTAGGCAGCAGCCGAATATCGCTGGCCAGGTTCGCCAAGAAGCATTCTTTTGATCCATCAGTTGTACCTTTTTTGTATGCCTCCTCCTCAGTGCAGACAGGGTCTAGCCGGAGGAGTTGGCTGTTGGAATTGGTGCAAAAAACCGCGCGGCGCAGAAGTGTACTGGCAAATACACTTTTAGCAAAGCCGTAAGCCTGGCTGGTGAGAGCGCAGCCAGGGATAGAGAAAAAAGTTGAGCCTGAGTGGCTTCTGGTCGACCAGGGTTTGAGGAAGGGAGCTGTGCCGCAGACATGAATAGGCGGTGCTTAGGGAGTGGCTTACCAGGTTGTGCTGGAGGCTCAGCCGGGATGGCTAAGCCTATTTATCCCTCCAATGGGACAGATCAGGCCCAGCAGCAACCCGGCTAGTCGCGCCGTCAGTGGAGGGGATTTTCTAGCCGGAGAGCGTCACTGTGCCGGAGCGTAAAAGGGATAATCGACATAGCCTTTTGCACCGCTGTTACCGTAGAAGGTCTCGCGGTCAGGCATCGCGATGGGCCATCCGTTCTTCATCCGCTCGACTAAGTCAGGGTTCGCAATGAAGGGGCGGCCGAAAGCGATCATATCGAGTGCCCCAGCTTCAAGCGCTGCTTCAGCGGAAACACGATCAAAGCCCCCGGCAGCTATGAGCGTCCCCTGGTACGACTCCCTGAACGACTCGGCGAATCCCTCTGGCATCCGCTCGGCACCGATTGTCAATTGGTCGCTAAGATGTACGTAAGCAATGTTGCGCTTCTGCAGTTCCGTTGCAACCGCAACCCATGTTTCGGCTTCATCTACGAACGGCGCCATGTCGAACAGCCGTCCAAATGGTGAGATACGGACGCCTACCTTATCGCGGCCGATCTGCGCTGCGACCGCATCGATCGTCTCGAGAAGGAGCCTGATTCGATTCTCAATTGATCCTCCATACTCATCTGTGCGGTCGTTGACGGTAGGATTGATGAACTGCTCAAAGAGGTAGCCATTTGCGCCATGGATCTCGACACCGTCGAAGCCCGCTTGGACGGCTCGTTCAGCAGCTCGGACGAAGTCAGTCTTGATATTCGCGATCTCTGGGACTGAAAGAGCCCGTGGCTTGCTGGCTTGCACTGGGCCAGGCTGACGATTCTCATCATAAGCATAAGTGTTTGAGTTAGCGGCTATCTTAGCGCTAGCGGATACGGGCGCTTCACCGCCTGGTTGCAATGTCGTGTGAGAAACCCGTCCCACATGCCACAACTGAGCAAAGATCGCTCCGCCAGCAGCGTGAACGGCGTCGTTAACCTTTTTCCAGCCCTCGACTTGCTCTTCAGTGTAAAGCCCGGGGTTGAATAGGTAGCCGCGCCCCTGCCAAGAAACCGGCACGCCTTCAGTGATGATAAGCCCGGCTCCCGCACGTTGCTGGTAGTACAGAACGGTCAGCTCATCTGGCACCGTCGACTCTGCACGTGCGCGAGTCATAGGTGCCATCACGACGCGATTTTTTAAGGGAAGACCTGACAGGGTAAAGGGCGAAAAAAGTGAACTCATGATGATCTCTCTATGATGCGCTCCGTTGCGCTGATCAGAGAAAGATACGCGTGCTACCACTTCAGATAACCCTCCTTGAATTCCAAGCATTTTGGAATTTTATTCCACAATAAAAAATTGTCGTCTGATGGTAGTGCCTGTAGCCTAAAAATATCAGCTCAGCTTGTTCATGGTTTTTGAAGCTGGGTGTCGGCTTTAAAAAGGTAACGACAGGAGATTTTTTTGGTTGGGTTAAATTCCTTTGATCCGAAACTATTGCGGTGCCTGGATCTAAACAAATTAGTCGTCTTCATTGCCGTCTACAGGTCAAGGAGTGCAAGCGCCGCTGCGGCAATGCTAGGTGTTTCACAGCCAGCCATTAGTAATACATTAAGAGATTTGCGAGCTTTTTTTGCTGATGATCTTTTTCTTCGACGAGGTAAGAGACTCCACGCAACACCGCAGGCTCATAAAATAGCGAAAGTCCTAGAGCCTTCTCTATCCATCTTAGGTGATGTGTTCAGCCAATTTTCTGCAGATATTTTTCAAGAGCCGTGAGCGCTGAGTTGCCAATCAATTTCTGGCTCTAGCTCAATGGGGAATAATCAAAAATGGCGCTGTACCAGTCCAGGCTGGAGGTAGATTTACCCCTCCGAGTAAGAAGGGCAGGAGGCAGGCCTGCGATGCGAAAAATGAATCGTCTCTTCGATTTTTCTCAATGGTTGCACATGACTGATCATTGTATCTTCAGTTTGGCCGCTTCTTTGGGCCCTTTGACGCGTGACCATGCTGTAGAGGTCGCGACTCGATGGATAGCCAGAGGAAAGGCCAAATTCTCCCCTGTGCTTTGGGGATTGGTATGAGACCCAGGCCTTCCATGATGAATGATCTTACCTTCGCTGACCTAAATCTGAATGTCCCTCAGCGCCAAGCCATCTGCAATGACAATCGGGTAGTGGTGAAGGGGACTTCTTTTCGCCTACTTATGTTGCTGGTGAGCAATGCTGACGTCATAGTCAGCCGCCAAAATATCTTTCAAAATGTTTGGGGCTTCACGTTTGATCCTGGCACCAAGCGCATTGAGGTGCAACTAAATTACCTGCGCAAAGTGCTTCGAGCACTAGGCTCATCCACTCGAATTGAAACGCATCGAGGCAAAGGTTTGAGGCTTTGCGAGACAGATAATTGAGATATTCAAGGCGCACACATGGCTTCGTACATTGGCGCTTCCAGTTACGTGAACTCTTGTAAGAATTTTCTGGCTGGCTTGGGAAACACCTTCTCTCCTTTAAAGCGATATGGAGGAGCTGATTAGCCGGACTGTAGGGCCAACAATACAACTCAAGGTGGAGCTGAATGCGACATTGAGCACGTGCCTCGTCGATCCGGCTCAGGTCGAGAATTCACTCCTGAACCTATGCATCAATGCTCGTGATACCTTGGAAGGCGGAGGTTGCATTTCCATCAAGACGTACAACGAAGAACTCGCGCAGGGAGCAGAGCTGGATTCAGAGTTGGTACCCGGGACGTACTTCACTATCTGTGTTTCCGACGACGGTGTCGGCATGAGTCCTGAGACGCTAGCTCGGGCATTTGAACCGTTCTTCACGACAAAGCCTGTTGGGGCATGCACCGGACTTGGCCTGTCCATGATCTATGGCTTCGCCAAACAATCAGGAGGGCAGGTCAGGATCAAGTCGGAGGAGGGGGTTAGTCCCCGGGTTTACCTTCAACTACCCACTCACAAAGCCGAGATTGACGTTGTGACTCGCTTAAAGCCACTGGCTGAATCGGCAGTGGCTTCGTCAGGCGAGACGGTACTGGTCGTAGATGACCAGCCCTCCGTCCGCATTTTTGTGAGCGAGGCTTTAGGTAGTTGCGGGTACATTGTGATTGAGGCGGCTGACAGCCAATGCCGGCCTCCAGTTACTCCGGTCAGATACCCGCATCGATGTGCTTGTGACAGACATTGGCCTCCCGGGGGGAATCGACGGCAGGCAGATGGCCAGTACCGGGCGTTCAGCAGGCCTGGTCTTCCCGTCTTGTTTATGACTGGGTAAGCCTGTTCACTTTTGCACTGTCCGGCACGTTGATCTTGCTGGGAGGTCGCATCAGAGCTCGAGCTAAGCCACTGCTTCCTTTTTCGCTCCCGGCCTGAAAATTGGCCACTGTCATCTTCGCAATTTGACTGGGTGGCACCCATCCACACAGAGCTCATGACGGCTTGTAGCTTGTCTGTGTGAAGCGAACGCACGCCGAATCAAGGTAGAGGCTCCATGCCAAATAAAAAAGAGATCAAGCTGAGCAACTTATAGCCGAGGTGTTAGCGGCGGCCTGCCTGGTGGTTGAAAGCGGTGGTGACTCTGCTAAAGATCGAAGCCTTGTCCGGCGTGTCCTGCAAAGTTCGGAAGAGGCGCTGCGCGTGCAGAAAATCTCTGTGCACAGCCAAGCAGATGCTACCAGTGAGGTGCAGTTGCCAAGCGTAGCGCCACAGGGCTCCAGCACTCTGGCAGCTCGAAAGGTAGTGATGAGAAGGCGTGGGCGGCAGGTGGTGCTAGACCTTGCTCGCCTCCGTTCGTATAGGGCCCTCATGAGCGTGGGCAACTGGTGCAAGTCCGCTCTCCGAAGCAATCTTGCTTCAGGCCTTTAAAATACTTGGCCAGCCCGAGCTCCGTAGAGATCTCTGCCTTACGGACAACCAACGGCAGTCGACACCTGCATCGCCTTCGGAGCCTATGCCTGAGAAACCTGAAGCTTCTCCAAAGCCTGAGAAGCCAGAGCGGAGGTGGGTCACTCGATTACTGGATATGCTGAAAATCGTGATTGGCTTGGCCAACTTGATCCTGGGGCTGTTCAAGCACTGATAGCGTGCCCCCCACCCAAGTGGTGGGGGCGCTTGACTCTGAAGCATCCGAACTCCAGCTTTAAGGTGTAGTCGCCACTGTTCCCCGCTCTCGCTACCAGTTGCTCGGGATAGCGCCTTGCCCCAGTCTGTGGCATATAGCCAGTCACATTGCGTTCGGCTTGGAAGCCCAGAGGCCGATAGAAGCCAGGCTTAGGGAGAAGTGGGGATGTACCTTTCAGCGCTGTCTATCCGTAATTTCCGCCAGTTTGGCGATCTTACTCCAGGCTTTGTCATTCATTTCAACGAGGGCGTCACTGCGCTTGTAGGGGAGAATGATGCCGGCAAAACCGCAGTGATCGACGCCATCCGGCATGTCCTGCAGACCCGTGACTCCGACTTCCTTCGCCTTGAGCTGGAGGACTTCCATGTCACAGGGCATGGCGAACCTGCTACCGACATCACTCTGGTGTGCACGCTGTCCGGGTTATCCACGCTGGAACTCGGAGCCTTTGCTGAGTACGTAACATTTGCGGATGGCGAGGGCCTGCTTCATGTGCACTGGTCAGCACGTCGACTCGCGTTGCCGACAGCGTCACGTCGCTGGGTCGACATCCAAGTCCGCTGTGGGGCGCGCGGAGAGGGGCCTGCCTTGGACGTTGGAGCGCGCCAGTTACTGGCGACCGCCTACTTGAAACCGTTGCGCGATGCTGAGCGTGAGATGTCGCCGGGTCGTAACTCTCGCTTGTCCCAAGTCCTGTCCAGCTTTCCGGGAATCGATACCGGTGAATCCTATGTTGACACGGCTCCGCCAGCTTCAACAGCCGAGGCATCCGGCCTGAGTATTGCCGGCATGGGCGATTACATGCGTGAACTCGTCAGAGGGCATGGCGCAATCAGGGTTGCCCAAGCGACGATCAACGAACGCTACCTGGAACCCCTTTCACTGGCTGGACAGCCACTTCATAGCCATCTCGGCTTCGGCGACAGCGGCAGTGAGACCACGAAGCTCAAACAGATTCTTGAGCGCCTTGAGCTGGGGTTGTTGGATAAGGGCTCGGGGCTTGCCAAGGGCACTTACGGCCTGGGCTCCAATAATCTGCTGTTCATGGCCTGCGAGCTCCTCCTGCTGGGCAAGGAGCCAGACGGTCTGCCACTTCTGCTGATCGAAGAGCCCGAGGCGCACCTTCATCCGCAGCGCCAACTCAGACTGATGGAGTTCCTGGAGCGAGCCTCACAGCCTCAAGCCCAAGCTCAGGAACACGTTCAAGAACAAGCGCAGACTCGTGCCGTTCAGGTGATTCTGACAACGCACAGCCCCAACCTGAGCTCCAAGATCGCCTTGGAAAACCTCGTACTGATTCAAGGTCAGCGCGCGTTCTCCATGGCGCAGGGGCGAACCAAGCTGTCGGTAGATGACTATCGGTTCTTGAGTCGTTTCTTGGATGTCACGAAAGCCAGCCTGTTCTTTGCCAAGGGACTGCTCATTGTTGAAGGGGATGCCGAGGCAATTCTTCTGCCGGCGCTGGCTCGGCTGCTTGGGCGCGACCTGACCGAGCATGGTGTATCGATCGTCAACGTCGGCGGCGTCGGTTTGCGTCGGTATGCGCACATCATGCAGCGCGCTGACGAGTCTGAAGGCATCATACAGATCCCCACGGCCTGCATCACCGACATGGACGTGATGCCTGATTGCGCGCCAGCCATCATGGGGCTGAACCCGAACAAGCGCACACCCAATTTTAAGCCGGCGCCTCGCCGGTGGCGCATGCTGAGCGACTTCGGCGCAACTCATTTGGAGCGAAAACCCAAGCTAGCGGCTCATCGGCAAAAACGGACACGTGGCGATGGCCAGAACGTAAAAACCTTCGTCGCCAATCATTGGACGCTTGAGTACGACCTGGCTGTCGGGGGACTCATGGATTGGGTACATCGAGCCGCCATGCTGGCTCTGCATGACGCGAAGATCAACGAGCGTAAGTTGACTCGGGAGAAAGTCCTCGAGAGGGCAAGCAAGGCGCTCGAGGCCCTCAAGACTCGGTACCCCAGCGATGAGGAGCAAGCTACCGAGATCTACCGTCTTGTGGATTCCGGCTCCAAGTCGATCACCGCACAGCACCTGGTCGACCTGTTGCAGCTGGCATTTGATGAGGGTCAGCTCGATCAGGCGAGTTTGCATTCAGCGCTGCCGACCTATGTGGTTGAGGCGATCGAATATGCTACTGGTGGCCCTATCCTGGCTCAAACACCAGAGTCAACAGCTCCTGCAACCACGGCCGATGCACAAGCAGCCGGTGTGGAGGAACCTGCGTAATGCGGCTCCAGGATCTTGTCTCGCCAGTCACGGATGCAGACATCGCATGGGTCAGCGAGCTGATGTCGCTGCGCGATCTGGATGAGCCTCGGAGGGCGTTTCTCAAACGTCTCGATACGCTCGATGTGGCGGCATGCCCTGGGAGCGGCAAGACCACCCTGGTGGTTGCCAAGCTCGCCATCCTTGGTCGTCACTGGCGCAGCCGTACTCAGGGGATTTGTGTGCTTTCGCACACCAATGCGGCGCGCGAGGAGATCGAGCGTCGGCTGGGCGCCACGGAGGTTGGCCAGAGGCTGCTGCGATACCCCCATTTCATCGACACCATCCATGGTTTTGTCATGCGGTTTTTGGCGTCTCCCTGGTTGCGGTCGAATGGCCATCCGCTGGTAATGATCGATGACGAGGCGACCGGGCGTGCCAGGGGTAGGGCGCTGGGACACGAGCGGAGAAATATGGAGACCTTCCTTGGCAGAAAGGAAAGAAGGCTTGCTGATCTTCGTCTTCAAACGGCAGATTTTTCGAATCCGCTTGGGGGCGTGCATTACATTTGCTCACCCGAGGCTCCCTCATACGGAAAACTAGCTAGAGCCATGGGGGCTGCCGCTTCGGAAGGTTACTTTTGCTATGACGAGGTCTTCACGCTCGGCCAGGCCATGATTGAGCAGGAGCCAAATGTCGCTCAGTCGCTGCAAGCGCGGTTTCCCTGTGTGCTCATCGACGAGATGCAGGACACGGATGTCGTGCAGAATCAGCTCTTGAACCACGTGTTTCCACGCGATGCCGTGAATACCGTAGTGGTCAGGGTAGGGGATCCCAATCAGCAGATCTTCGAGGGAGACGGCGAGTCTGATGGCGCTTTTCCTCATGGAGAGACAATCGATATCTCCACCAGCTTTCGATTCAACCAGGCCATTGCTTCCTTGGCGAACAACTTCGCAGTCGCTCCCATTGCAGGGGGATTGATCGGGAGGGGCAGGGCCGGCGATGTTTGTCCAAACACGATCTTTGTCTTCCCTGACGACGATACGAGCAGTGTTCTCGGTGCGTTTGCGCAGCTGGTTTCCCGGTGCCTGGCTGTCTCGGATCGCAAAGATGGGGTGCATGCGATCGGCGCTGTTCACAGGCTGAAGAACTACAAGGAGGAGCAATTCCCGAAGGCTCTGGAGCACTACTGGAGCGCCTATCGCTCAGATGCCAACAGCTCGAGGTATACGCCCAAAACATTCGTTGAAGGTGTTCGCAGGGCGAGAGCGCATCTGGCCGTTAGCGGTCATGCACACGAAAGCGTTGAAATGATTGCCAAGTGCTTGCTTCATCTGGCTGAGCGTGCAGGCTTGAGGAGACCTGTCCAGATCAGGACAAGGCTTCATCGCTTCATAGAGCGCGGCTTGGCGTTGAATACGACGCTTCTGGAAGCCTACCAGCGAGGCATCTACCTCTATTTGTTCCATGCCCATCCGCTGCGAGAGGAGCGTTGGGTTCAGAGGCATGCCGTGCTGCTTAAGCGCCTGATCGCAGAGCTGCATCCTGGCGAGACGATTTCAAACGAAGCGGAGGTTGAGGCGTACCTGGCGTGGACAGAGCCACGTGACACCGACGAGTCCGAGATACCCCGTGAAACCATCAACACATACCGATCTGACGAAAGTGAACATGCCCCCGTCGACGTCCAACTGTCATCCATGCATGCCGTCAAAGGTAAGACTCATTCGGCGACACTAATCGTGGAAACGTTCAGTGGACAGCATGTCCTGGAGATGATGTTGCCCTGGCTGGAAGGGAAGCCGCTGGTGAAGAAGGAACATCAGGTGACTTACCGGAAGAACAGGATGCTCATGTACGTCGGGATGACCAGGCCTACGCACTTGCTGTGTCTGGCTATCCGAACCAGTGCACTGGGTGAAGGGGAGGCGAGAGCTGAGCGAAGGGCAGCGCTGGAAGCGCAGGGATGGGTGATCAATGAGCTCGGTGCGCAAGTGGCTCACTAACCCACGATCCGGAATGTGGGGCACCAGGAAGACTGCTGCGATCGCTGTACAGATTCCCCTGAGCCTATCGAGCGACAAAGACTGGATGCTGACTCAGACAGCAAGCACCCAGTCCAATCAGACCTACGCAGGGGTTATGCTGCGATGGTGTGGCCGAGCTTGTCGGTCAGGAACTCGTAAAAATCCACACGGCTGCGTGGGTTTTTAAGTTTCGCGCAGGCCTCGTCCAAGGCCTGAATGGCATCTTCGTGCGAGAACTTGTTCTTGTCGATCAGAGGCTTCAGCTTATGAGTGTAGATGTAGCTGAGCTCGTTGTAGTCCCCGCACTGGGCACACGACACCAGTTTTGCGTCCTGCTTGCCGCCCGGATTCTCATCCGTGTAGTCATACTTGTCGTTGATATCGCTGATGGTCTTAGCCTTGGCCATGTCTTTCATTCCTGGGCCGGGCGATCCTGGGAAATCCTTATCGCTACCGGTCAATTAGACGTGGTGGCTATTGGCCGGTATTCAAGTGACGGAAACAATCAGTTACCACTATGGCACTTTCGTTTCTCCTTCTTGGGGTACGCGAGCCAGGCCAAAGCTTCATTCTGCTTCGAGCAGTGGCTTGGTAGCTGTACTGTAGAGGGTACCAAGTACAAGGGAGCTTAACTGCCTCACATAAGAATCGGGTACACCGCTGGCGTGAAGCATTCGGATGCGGAGCAACTGATGCATGTACTGCACCAGGCGGCGCTGGACAGCGGGCATTTTCCGGACGGTGGTATGCGGACGCTTTTGTTTCCTGCCGCAAGCTCATTCGTCGCGCGCGACAATGCTGAGGCATGGTTCGTGTTCATCAGCGTGAAGATTCTTCCAGGGCGAACGCTTGAGGTACGAGAGGAGATAGGCCGCCTGTTTTTCACAGTTGCCGAAGAGCACGCCGGAGTACATTTGTACTCGCCATGCTTTTCGAACACCCCTGGCTCAGCCAGTCCAGGGGCTCCGGTTCGAGCCACCTCCCTCAAGCGCACAAAGACGTTCAGTGAAGGTACCCATCAACCTCGCTTTTTCATTGCAAGACCTTACTGGATGTAGCAAGCGTATGGCACATGGCTATCTACTTGCCTACAATCCTGGCCTTGCCTCTTATCGCGATGGATCCGCGTAGCCGACGGTTCGATCGCCTCAGAAAATGGATTTAGCTCATGTGGCACGACAACGAAACCACGACGGATTACCTAAATTTTGGGGTGGTCGCAGATGCGTGCGCGAGTCTTCTGAGACAAAGTGCCGGCGAGCCCATCTCGATCGGCGTGTCAGGTGGCTGGGGCGCGGGTAAATCCTCCTTGGTGAAGATGATTGCCTCACGCTTGGACGACCTGCCCGCTGTTAGCGCGACACCTTCTACCGCCCCCCAAACGGGTTCCGCAGATAGCGCACAGGACACCCGTTACGTTGTTATCACATTCAACCCGTGGCTTTATCAAGATTTCGAGAGCGCTCGCAGCGCCTTACTGCAGATCGTTGGCGATGAGGTGCTCAATCTCGCCAAAGGTGACCAGACACTGTGGAACAAAGCTGTCGACCTGATGCGCAGGATCAATTTGCTGAAGCTTGTACAGGTCAGCACTGAGGCCGCGCTTACCATCAAGACCGGGCTGCCCATAGGCTCGGTGGGTAAGGCAGTCGTCAAAGCCATGGGCTGGTTCAAATCCTCAGCAGGAGATGCTGGAGACGACCAGGCGGCAGGGGCAAAAGGTGCCGACGCCGACGGCAGTGATGACGAAGGGGCTGCAGATTACTTTGGTCTCAAATCGCTTGGCATCTTGAATCCGGCCAATCCCATGTCTCTGCCGAACGAGATCCAGGCGTTTCGCGATGCGCTGCAGCAGCTGCTCGGTGAGCTCGGGGTGACCTTGGTAGTATTTGTCGATGACCTCGACAGGTGCCTTCCTGAAACGGCCATCTCGACGTTGGAGTCGATCCGCCTTCTGCTGTTCCTCAAGCGTACGGCATTCGTGATCGCTGCCGACAACGACTTCATTCGTGGGGCGGTCAAGAAGCACTTCGAAGGAACCGATATCAACGACGACATCGCGACCAACTACTTTGATAAGCTCATTCAGGTACCCCTGCACGTACCTCGCCTTGGCGTGAATGAGGCCAAGGCCTACCTGGTACTGCTCTTGCTCGAGCGCGAGGCCAGAGCTGGAGCGTTCTCGCAAGACAAGTTTGAGGATGCCAAACTGCTCATCCCCAAAAGGCTGAGTCAGAGTTGGCAGGGCGAGACGATCACCACCGAATTCCTGTTTGAGCTCGTCGATGGTGATCTCAGACTTCAGGAGCTTATGCAGCTTGCCGAGGGGCTGGCGCCACTCATGTTCAACTCCACCGCCATCAGTGCTAACCCGCGACTGATGAAGCGGTTCCTGAACACCGTATTCCTGCGTCAGTCGCTGGCGGCGCCTCAGGGAATCAAGCTAGATGTCCCTGCGTTGGCCAAATGGCACCTGCTTGAACGCTGCAACGAAGACCTCGCCAAAACGCTGTCCTCACTGGTGACTTCGGACAATGACGGCGAGGTATCCATCCTTCTAGAGGCTGAGTCTCTTGCCGCCAGCGGAGCAGGGCTGCCTGAGAACTTCCCAGATGAGTTTTTTGTGAGGGAGTGGCTGCAGCTAGCCCCTGCGCTGGGATCCAGGGACTTGCGTCCATTGCTTCACCTGAGTCGCGACTCGGCTACCCGAGACTTCGGGGATGACAACATGACGCCTGCTTCGCGACAGCTTCGGGACATGCTGAAGAAAGCCTCCAGCGGTAACGATCCACTGACCCAGGCCATCCGAGCCTTGGATACCACGCAGGCTGAGCTCGCCATGGTGAAGGCTTGGCAGGGCACCGTCACCTCCCGCTCTTGGAAGAATAAGACCGAGATGGTCATGCTAATTGAACCCTGCAAGGTGCACACATCCTTGGGTAAACGCGCGGCTGTCCTACTGGCCCAAGCACCAGCGAAATCGGTAGGGCCAGGGATCATTCCCCCTCTCGCCAACCAGTCCTGGGCCACAGATGTTCTCAAGGCCTGGAAGGAGAATTCAGACGTCGCGGGGAATACGAAGAACGCAATCGATCGGGCGCTAAGGAATGCAAGCTGATGGGTACCTCAACTTCGAGCAGTGGTGGTAAAGCAGGCTCACCCTTCGATCCAGAGTGGCTGGATCAAGGGGAGGGCGCGGGGGCAGGGCCCGGAGATGGCACAACGGAAACCGAAGGCACCGACGACACGCCTGGTGGCCAAGACGATAATGCCGAGGCTGGCCCGGAGTGTGATGTAGCGCCCGATCGCCGGTTCATGCCGGCTCGCGCCAAGCTGGGTAAGTATCTCTCGGGTGGTGGGAGGGACGCGCTCCGTGGGGCCGCCAGTAGCATGATCAATAAGGGGATGGGCGGTTCGGCTCGAGCCGCGCGAACAATGCGCGGAGTTGCTCAGGGCGCCGGCCGTTTGGGCGAGTTCCTCGAAGCCATCCGAGATGGCAGCACCCAGCAAGCGATCGACTGGCTGCAGCGAGTACGTGGCCAGAATCTTTCGGCAGAAGACCTGGTACTTGAACTCATCAAGGAAGTCATGCCTGACACCGGGAGCATCGATGATGAGTCGCTGCGCAACGCAGGGTCGGACGCGATGGCCTTGCTGTACCAAAAAGATCCAGACGTCGATGTTTTCGTCCTCACCGATGACCAGATCAACTCGGTCATCGGTTTCACAATCGGTAACGCTGTGTGCAACCGACTCGACGAGCAACTAGGCCAGACCTACGAAAAACTGAAGTATTCGCCCCTTCAAGTGCAAGAGCTTCGAAATGATGTTCAGGAATGGGTACACGGTGAGGTAGAGCGGATCATGGAAGGACTAGCAGGCCAACGATTGGATTGCCAAACCCTGGCGCAAACAGTCCTCCAGGGCGCCCTGGAGGTCTTTGCAGAATGATCAAGGTAATTTGCGCAAGAGCTGACCAACTGCCCGCTGAACTTCAACCGGGCGAACGCGTCTTTTCGTACTTCAAGTCCGCCCGGCGAGAGGGTGTTGGTACCATTGCCAAGGGCTGGCATGGATCCCTCAAGCGCAAAGGCTTCCGGCCTAGCCCGGCCACTTGGGATTTCGTTCAGTTTTGCCTGGCGGTGTGCGCAACTGATCTGTGTGGGATGCGCAAGACCAGCGCCGATGGTTGGACGCGTACGATTGAGCTCAGCGTCGGCTTGCATGAGCCGCTGCGATGGGAGCCTTACAGAGCCGAGCTGGAACAGCTGCTCAAGGTTTTGACCGGGGATTACTGGACGCTTATCTTCACCGGCGCGGGCATGCCGCCACCTGAAGGAAAGTTCGTTGCCAAACCTCAGGACTGCGTGTCGTTGCTGTCGGGAGGCCTTGATAGCCTGATCGGCGGTCTCGATCTGGTAGCTCAAGGGCGGCGTCCCTTGTTTGTCTCGCAACTGGCGCATGAGGACTCGCAGCGCCAGCGAGATTACGCCCAGCTGCTAGGCGGCGATGGAGCTCATTATCAGTGGAGTCACGGCATCAGCTTCAAGGGCCCCAAAGAACCTTCAACCCGTGCCCGATCCTTGGCGTTCTATGCGTTCGCAGTGCTGGCGACCTCGCGGCTGGCCGACCCTCGCCCCACGTTGTTCATTCCTGAGAACGGGTTCATCTGCGTGAATCCGCCGCTTGTCCCCGGGCGCGTATCGAGCTTGAGCACTCGCACGACGCACCCACTGTTCATAGCCAAGCTCCAGCAGGTGCTGGACGGCATTGGAGTGCATGTGCAGCTGGAATTACCCTATCGGTTCAAGACCAAGGGCGAAATGATGAACGACTGCCTTGATCCGGTGCGCCTGCAGCAGTTGGCCTGGCAGACGACCAGCTGTGGGCGTTTCCGCACCTATAACCGCACGCACTGCGGACGCTGCGTACCTTGTATGATTCGTCGCGCTGCGTTCACAGCATGGACGGGAGGGAATGATGCCACCCAGTATGTGTATTCCAGCCTGGTCGGGAGCGACAAGTCCAGCGGCCCTGATGATCCCATGGCTGTGGCACAGGCTGTCTTGACGACCCGGTCTAAGGGTATCGACAGATTCCTGGGCGCCTCGCTCGCGTTTGCTCCAGTCGATGAGCGCCCACAGTATCGCTCAGTGCTCACGAATGGCATTAATGAACTTGAAGCCTTGCTAACTGGAGATGGCGTACTTTGATGGACTTCCACTGCCACCTCGACCTTTACCCCAATGCCCGTGACGTTTTTGCACAGGCACAGGAGAGGAACGAGTTCACGTGGCTTGTCACCACCAGCCCCCGAGCGTTCAGCGCGACGTCCAGAGTGCTGGGTGGAAGCGACAAGGTGCTGATCACTCCCGGACTGCACCCGGAGATCGTTGGCGCCCGTCACGCTGAGCTCGACATGCTGCTTGAGCAGATCAGACACGTGAAGGCAGTGGGCGAGGTCGGCCTGGATGGCTCCAAGCGCTTTCAGGCGAGTTACGACGTGCAGCGCAGCGTGTTTGTTGCCGTCGTGGCGCAGTGCGCAGCCCTCGGCGGTCGAGTACTGAGCATCCATTCGCGTCAGGCCGTTAAGGATGTGCTGGCGGTATTGCACGATCATCCGGGCTACGGTACTGCGGTGCTGCACTGGTTCACTGGAACCACGACGGAGCTCAAGGCGGCAATAGCACAGGACTGCTGGTTCAGCATTGGCCCAGCAGCCTTCAACTCGGCAGCGGGGCAGGCCTTGGCCAAGAAACTCCCACGCGATCGGGTCGTCCCTGAAAGCGATGGGCCATTTGCGCAGGTAGATGGCGCCAGTGTCATGCCGTGGAGTGCAGGTCATACCGCGCAGATGCTGGGAAAGGTATGGGACGTCACTCCTGCAGACGCCATGCATATTCTGGAGTCGAATTCTCGTCGGCTTCTTGGCCTGATTCGGGCACAGGGTTGATCCAAGCCATAAAGCCCGTACAGGTTAGCCAGGCGGGCGGTGAATGGAGGATGGATGCATGGAGCAACCGAACCGAGCACAACGTTACAACCGAGTGCATGTTGGCGGGCAGGTCTGACCGCCGCGATCACTAATCGGTGCACAATCCATGACACGCCTTCAGACGGCCAGCGCCAGGCAGCAGGGGGCATGAGAGGCAGAGGGTAGGGTGGATCCCCCGAAAGGGCACCGGCATCAAGCGGTTTCAGGAGACCTGGGAGAAAGTGCTCCAGGTTGAGTTGAAATCGAAACAGCTTAAGGGCATTGATACATCACCGTTCATCAGTGAGGTACAACAATGCGTGGAAGTTACAGCAGCAGCTCGCCTGCCGGAATCTTGATCTGTTTGGCTGTGGTTTTGTGTTTCTGTGCCGTGGTCACGTTGGCCGACCAGGTACATCTGGATATTGCCACGACCGGTGTTGTCTTGGGGAGGCTGGCTCTAGCCTGGCTCTTTGGATACTGCCTGGGCCGAGGGCTACTAGGCGTGGGCCTCAGCTACAGCTGGCCAGTGTGCCTTGGGCTCTCCTGGATCGCACTCATGCCTGCGTTCAGCGTTTGGCTTGGCGAGGATACCTACGCCTGGTTCGAGCCTTTTTGGTCTCAATGTGTAGGTGTGGTAGCAGTAGCGCTTCTCGCGTTTCGCATTAGATCATTCGTAGCGTAAGTCGGATCGGGGCGTGACCATGAATACCTCAGACTGAGGTTAGAGGCGCGCCCTCCGATCGATGGCATCATCTATTCTGTAGGGCATTCGACAGGTTCGAAAAGTACTAGGCGAACATTTTGACAAACCAATGCTCTTTTATCCTGCTCAACCACCCCTTGCGCCGGTTTTTACTTGATTCACTCCCATATTTTGCATGATATCGCTGCACTGCCGCCTCCATTTCTCCCACGTACCTTTGAAAATCGTCGGCGGCATACTCCAAAAAGCGTTCGTCCATCAGGACACCGTCAAAAAAGTTGACCGACACCCCCACCCCCTCGGTTTTGCGAATGGCTGACAAGACCCTTTTTTCCCAAGTGTTCTTTCTACCAATACGCGTGCTTATTTCCCTGTAGCCCTTAGCGGTGCCGTCGCTGTGAGCCATTACGTTCCTGATAACAGTCAGATGATCCAGGTCTGTGATGCCTTTGCCACCAATGACCTTTTTCAGCATATCGTGGGCCTTTTCAATTGGCCCCATACCCTTGAGCTTTCCCTCAAACCCAGTGAGTTCAAGCATAAACTCCAGGCATTGACTCATACGGTGTTCGAACAACCCAAACATCGTAAGAAATGCTGAGCGTCGAGTGAGTTGGGCAATCATAAACTTGTGCGTCAATAACACTTCATCATGGTCATAATCGATAGAAGCGCCACATGAGTAGAAAGTCCGTTGCCGCACGTAGCTTTCACCGTACTGATCGTACGCTTCTTCTTCGTGCTCATGCTCCTTTATCAAATCTTCGGCTTCCTTGAGTGCAAGCGCCACATTTTTTTCTGCCTGCTCTGCGAGCATTCGCATGACAGAGATGGACTCGCTGAGGGCACACATATGAACACTGAAAATAAAGTCGAGTTTGGCCAAGTTGCCTCCCTGCAGGCTCATTTTGAAGACACACGATTTTCTGGGCAGATCTGCGATCTGCTCAGCGTACATAATCCATCCGCGCCTTGATATCCCAGCCTGAGCTGGCGCCCACATAGACGTCTGCGCATCAAATGCACGCCATGGATCTCCGAGGGCAGAGCTCTTGGCTTTCAGCTCTCAGGGGACTGATCAGACCCCCTCATGGCTTCCAACAGCACTTCAAGCGCATTGAGCAAGCGTCGATCTTCACGGGCATCCCCGGTTTCCGGCCTGTACGTTTGGCAGTGCCGCATCAAGGCATCAAAATCGTTGCGGTTGAGGTCAAACTCAATAAACATCTAAACCCACCATGTGTTCGCCTTTGCGATCGCCAGTATAAATGAGCAGGCTTCAGGAGAAATACGCGATCAGCACTTTGCCATCGACTTAGGCCTGTTGCTTGGAGCGGGCACCGGTTAGTTGATCCGACACCCACCATTGCTGATCTAGGCGCGGAAATCTGGGGGTATCGTATCAGCTGTCATGCCTATGCGGTGACTGCAGCAGTACGCCCCGAAGATCGACTGCTCAGACATCGAGCCTTTGCACTGAAACCAGGAGTTAAGCTTGGATATCCCAGTTCCATTCAACCTCGTAGTCAAGGCTGCCGATTGGATTTGGCAGCGAGTCACCAAAGCCTTGCTGTACAAAACCTATGCTGCGTCACATGAAAAATGGGCTATTCGCCACCGGCTAGGAGCGCGGTGGGATCCCTTGGGTAAGCACTTGGAGTATTCGGTACGCCTTGCACTGCCTACAGATCCGGAGCCAAGGATCTCGCGTTTGGCGCTGCGCGCAACCGGAGAGAGCCTTGCGAAAGTTGACTTGTATTTCGAGGCGATTGGAGCAGGCATTCGCTATCAGGAGAAAGTATCGGTATGCGATGTGGACACTCGCCCTATCGTCTGGAACCTCACGAATATCCCCGTCCAGGCATTCGTGGGCGGTAAGGAGTATGGCATTGCATTCTCGGTAGAGGAGATCCAGCTGCGGCAGTGTGTGATCCAGCAATCAACGGGGGCTGAGTTGCCTGCCCAGAATTCCGTCACGTCCTGCATGACCCAGAGTTGGCTCTTGAGCGATGAGTGGAGACTCCGCTGGGGAAATCGCTGGAATTGTAATGCGATCAAATTTGCCAAGAGCGAGATTGCTCTTTATTGGCGATTCAGGTTCGGCCTACCTACGTACCGCGTTTACACACCCTTCGCCTCCTCAAAACGGAAATTCAGCATGAGCCCTGTATTGCAGGCGCTGGGTCTGTTAATGGGCCTGCCGGCCTTGGTGAGGACGCAATTCTGGCTAGCCATTTGGTCTGGGCTCTGGGTGATGGACGAAGATGACAGGCTTTGCTTCCGGTGGCGGGATAGTAGGGTAGAGAGCGAGGCCCAGGACGGTTGACTCTGCGCTTTGAAGCCGCTGTTCGCACACAGCAAGGCAATGAGGTTCTTCGGGAAAGTGCTCGCGCTTTACCAGACAATCGTCTGCTGATGCCGATAGAGAACAGGATGGAAAAACTCACTAGAGGTGGCGCTAGGGTGATCAGGCCTAGTGTTCCTTTGATGGGCCGGATAGCATTTCATCATTGGAGGCTGGAACGCTCTGGGCTGACCTCGCCAACCGCAATGACTCGTGCTGAAGTGTTGTGTCAGTGCTCCGCACGCCCGCTCTGGGTGATTTTTGAGGAAGATGGGTAAGATGGATCCCTACAAGCGCGCTCACTATGTCAGCAGGCTAGCCAGTGAAATTGGCGCAATAGGCCAATCCTTCGAGGCCTTCGGGGGCTGGTGCTGACATTGGCATTGAATGTGCCGGTCAACACTCAAGGAATCAATTCCAGAGGCTTTCCCGTTGCAGGCGTGGTTGATGGAGTGTCCCCAGATGGCTTTCAAGCCGCTGAGTGCAGCAGGGGAAAGATTCGCTGAGCGGCGTCGTCGAGTAGCCTTCACCAAACTTTCATGGCATATAGCTACCGGGTAATCACCACCGCCGGCATCCATGTGATTGAAACCTGTTGCCATGTGGGGGCTGAATGCCTTCTGGAAAGACTGAGCCTGCAAAACTGAGGCCCTTCACTCACCAACACCTGATTGCCAGGGAGAGCCATGCAGCTACAGGACTTGCTTTCAAGAGGGTATTTCCCGATCCAGCTTCCAGTCGGATTCAGCACCACGCAGTTGGCGGAAAAAATCGAGGAGCTCCAAGCTTCCTGGGATGAGGCCCTGGACGGAAGAAGGCGCATACTTTCCCAATCTGAACGATTTTCGGTGGCGAGGTCGTCATACAGCAGACGTACCACCTCTATACCCAACCCGGTCAATTTCTATGGATTGGCCAAGGACATCTGCCGGTACTGGCCGAAAATCCAAGAGCATTTCGACAAGAGTGAAATCTCTCGAAGCATTCCTGGGACTGGAGGATCGCTGCGGGCGATTGAGCTGACGAAATTCACTGACCTGTACGAGGAGCGCGTGCGCCGCTCGGCGGGCGCACGGTATGCGCTGGTCACCGATATCTCGAGCTATTTTCCCACCATCTACACCCATACGATTCCGTGGGCCTTGCATACAAAGGCGCTAGCCAAGATCAACAGGGGCAAATCCGATCAGTTCTTCGGCAACACCCTGGATCAGCGCTGCATGGGTACGCAGGATGGGCAGACCATTGGGTTGCCGATTGGCCCGGATACGTCGCACATCATCGCCGAGATGATAGGCGTCGCGATTGACGATTCCATTCGAGACGCGCTGGGTGGCTGGCCTAAAGGCTTCCGCTATGTCGATGACTTCACCTTCTTTTTCAACACCAGGGAAGAGGCTGAACGCGCGCTGGCTGTCATCATCAAGTGCGTCAGCGCATTTGAACTGCAGATCAATGCATCCAAAACGAAGATTGTTGAAGTCCGCGAGCTCGTCCAGGAGTCCTGGAAATACACCCTCAAAAAGCTGGTTGTCTCACCGAAGCGCCGTCAGCAAAAAGACGACATCCACCACTATTTTGAGGTGCTGTTCTCGCTGGAGGCACGGTTCAAGGACGAAAGCTTGGTCAAGTATGGCTTGAAGCAGCTTTCGTCCACGATCATCAAAAAATCCAACTGGCCCATCGCCGAAGCCTACCTGCTCAAATGCGGGTATGGATTTCCCAACACACTTCAAGTGATCACCCAGATCCTGGTGACCTACCATCGCCATCAGTATGAATTGAACCGGGAAGCGCTGGGCGATTTCTGCAGGAACCTCCTCGGGTCGGCCTCTGCAGCGAACCATCACAGTGAGACGGCCTGGCTGCTATGGCTGTGCAAGGAGCTCGGGATCTCCCTAGAGGCTCCACTGGTACAGCAAGTGCTCCAGATGGAGAGCTCCGTTTGCTCGCTCATCGCACTGGATCTGAATCAGTCAGGCTTGGTGGCCGGCGAGCTCAATCTTGCCGATCTCGAGCCGTTGGCAACGGGGCAGGCGCTTGTAGGCAACAATTGGATGCTGGCTTATGAAGGCGGGCGCCGGCGTTGGCTTTCCAACCCGAACCTTGAATTCATCCAGGGAGAACCATGCTTCGCCGCAATGCTGGCGGCTGGCGTAGGCTTTTACAGTGAAGCGGCTCAGCTTCCGCCTATCTTCCAGCTTAAGCAATTAGCGCTCAACGACTTCGATTTCGACTCCGACGATGCCATCGAAGACGAGTTTGACTTCGATGACATGGATGAAGAGTACTTCGACTCCGCTGACCAGGGCGATGAGGATGAGGACGAGCCGGGGACGGCCGCGCGGCCATCTGGCGCCCAAGACCTGTTTGCAGCCGACGACTCCGATCCGAGCGGAGACTGGTAGCCGGGTGAGTAGGGCGCAGCTGGCGGTGGGTATCAGGCTCGTGCCGTCGACGCCCCAGGGCAGCACTCCGGGCGATTTTGGATGCACAACCGTCGGTACCGATGGCGCCTTGACCTCAGCATCCCACTGCTGGATTTACTGGCGTTACCAGGCCTAGCATCATGGCAGCCCCGACCTAGCAACCGTCGTGTGCTTTGGGGGGCTGCGCAGGAGTCGCAGACTACCTGTCATCTGCGGCTTCTCAAGCCCGCCTGATCCGTGCCAGCGGGCTCACGCCACGGGTGGTGCCCTGGAGCTTCCCGTAGTGCCATGTTAAGTTGGTTTTTTGAATGCATGGTCGCCGTTGGATCAATTCGACGCCGATCGACCAGCCGCTTGCAAGGAGTCGCCGTGACGCCAGGCAGACTGCCCGCACTTCTCACTGACGATGAATTTGCGGGCATGATGCGAGACTTCGACACTGCAGGCCACTGGATGCGGGAACAGTTGGCATTGAAGCGCGGAACCCCAAGCGCTGCAGGTCAGAAGCAACCCAGCGCTGGGGAATCGCAAATGGCAGCAGACGCTCACCCAGCAATCGACCATAATCACAGCTCGACGCAGCCACATGCCCGGCGTGAGGCATAGCCAAAGCGGAGCGCGCGCTCACATGAGTACTTTGTCCCCTGATCAACACGACCGTTACCTAGATGTGCTCGAAGCAGCTAAGAGCTTGTATAGTGGCGATCTTGATGCGGCAATGCGCTGGATGTCTCACCCAGTCAAAGCGTTTGATGGCAAAGCTCCCGCCAGCATGGTCACAACCAGGCTGGAGACTGACACGGTGGTAGAGTTCATCAGGCGCTTAGAGCATGGGATTGTCGCCTGAGTGACCTCGAGGCGGGCCCTTTTGCCCGCAATACTCTTGTGGGCCTGGGCTTGGCGGTCTTCAAGGGTATACCCCAACGCTCAGCCTGGGTCGACCACCCGATCGATAGGCCAATCTATCTCGATTACGGACGAGGGTAACCACCAGATTGCCGCAAATGTCGCTCGATATTTTTCAATCGACGTCTCTCTATCTTGTCTTGCATTGACGCAAACGCACGCTTTTTGTTAAAGGCTCGCCTCTGGTTAAACTCTTCAGAGGGCTTCTCAGAAGGCCACCCGCCGTTGATGGTCAGCAAATGCAGCCCGCAAGAGCCCTCGGCCTGCCATAAGTTTGGCACACCGTCGTCCTCCCCCCTAAGCTGGTTAGCTCTGAGGTAGCTCTTATAACCCAAAGCATTCGCAATCAGATCGTGTGCAGCATTCAGTTTGATGTTACCGCCAGATGCCCTTGTGAGACCGACGATCTTTTTTCCCCACCTCTTCATGCTGTCAATCGTTAGGCTAGGGCGCATATGGCAATGAAGGATCAGCTCGGAGACTTTCTGGCCGTTGCAAACAGGCTGCTCGTCCTGCATGTGGGCATCATCTTTCTGAAATGCTATCGGATATGGCTGTGAGTCCATGCAAAGTGCTTTGCCGGATCGCCCTTCGTTCTCTGAAGTGACTGTGTCAATTGTATCTGTCACTGAGTAGTCCTCGCTTTCAAGATTCAGCAAGTTTTACTTCCGAGTTCCGGCATGTCAATCGGCCCACCCAAGTCAATAATATTTATGGGTGCCCGTGAATTTCAAGAAATATTAATTTAATCTTGATTCCCTCTGGAGGCCGCGCTGCCGCTGGGCTGCAGGCGCGACTGCAGAGTTCTGAAGGCTTTCACCGTTCGACTAATTAAATAAATATTGAGACCTCGGACTTCAATGGAGCTGTATGTAACACCAGTAAAAATCGCCAATTTAATTAATGCTCGTCGATTAATGCGCCAAGAAAAGATGTAACATTATGTGACAATTGGGTTAGGGCGCTTATTGGTTCATCTCATTTATTTTCGACGCAACAAGTAACGTTTTAACCATTAATTGATCTGTTCATCGCCCTTGAGTGAGGGGCGGTGTCTCCAATCATCTTGGATTGGAGATGAGAACAGAATGATCGTCTATGCCTCCACTCGAGCTAGGCCGAAATCCCCATGCCCGAGAACGGCTTCTAGTCCTCGCTGACCCTGCGTGCCAGCGATGCCAAAAGCGGGGCTCCATTCAACATCGATAGCAAAAGGCCTCCCTGAGGGTGGCATAGAGCATAGGCCCTGCCGTGATGCTGATACCTAGTCGTATGGCTGTTATCTCGTGGATGTCGGAGAAGCTCTGCAGCGCCTAGGACTCTGCCTCTAGAGGCGTTGTAGAGGCGTGCTAGGTGATGCCTCGGCCATGGCACAGTGGAGCAGGGGTGAAAGCTGTTTGAACCTCGTAGGCGCGCTAGACGAAATATCTGGGGTATGCTTCTGGAACATTGATTTCTTGACTGGCGTCCTGGGCTAATGGAGTAGTGAGAGACAATGAGTTTTCAATCGCACACGGATTGCCCAGACGCCCAACCGCTCCCAGCCCATTCCCAGCGTGACCTCGCGGCCTCAATGCCAGCCAGGCATCCACGCGCCTGTCCAAATCTCATGTCCCGTCATCGCGACGCTCAAGCCGCTCCTTTGATTTTTTGCGTGTTGCATCATGCAAAGCGGACTCACCACTTTTGACTTATCGAGAAGGAAGCATTCATGAGTAAGCCTTTCAAAGACCGCATTCATGCCATGAATCAGATGTATAAGCTGCCGATCAACAGCGCTCCGACGCTTCTCGCCGATCCTGCGGACAAGCTCAGGAAGTTCAAAAACACACTGATGGCTGAAGTCCATGAGATCGATGAAATCGTCGAGAAGATCGAGAAAGGTGAAGCCGAGATCGATATCAAGGTTGCCATAGCCGACCTGCTGGGTGATGTGATGGTTTACTGCCGGTCTGAGGCCCTGAAATACGGGTTGCCATTGGAGGACGTCCTGGACGTCATCATGGACAGCAACGAAAGCAAACTGGGAGCAGATGGAAAGCCGATCTACGACGAGAACGGGAAGTTCCTCAAAGGCCCGAATTACTGGAAGCCAGAGCCCAGGATCAAAACCTTGCTTCTTGGCGCTGGGGACAAAGCGGACGCTTGATTGGAGAGACAGGCTTGAAACCTATCAACCTTGGCAAGACGCGTACGCTCAAAGACATCGAAGCGGCCATTCGCAAGATCTGCGACAGCCAGGGTGAGAGGTTTCTCATTCAGGCAGACATGCTCAGTGCGCGGCATGGCGCCATGCATGATGCCGCACGCCTGCAACTGATCGTTACCCTTGCCCGGCAGCAGTTACAGAGCGACTACCTTGATTTCAACCCGCAAGCCGATGCTCAAGCGTTGCTGCACAACCTCGCTAACTGTTCGCCAGGTATTGCTGCCTTACGCCTTTCCAAGGGTATCCGGCTCGGCGAGCAGACATTCAATCGGCGAGAGGTCTTTCAGGAGTCGGTCGAACGAATGCAGGCCATGGATGCCGGCAGGTACGAGGACGTCGTCAACGGCCGAGTCGTCGATCTGATCTGTGTTGCAGGATCGAAGGTTCAGCACCTGCGACCGCTTTTTAGCGCGGAAGGCAAGGTGAAGCCTGCGTCTGAAATGACCACTGAGATGCGCAGACTCATTGACTTCGTCAACAAGCAGAGCGGGCGTACCAGTGTTCCGGATTCTCTCCTCGAAAGCTTGGGCTTGCTCTGTTCTGAGCTTGTATCCAACACCCAGGAACACGCGACTTCAGACCATTTGGGCCACCCGTATTTCGCCCACGTAGAAGGCGTCATGGTCGGCTGGAAGCGACTTGAGGACGAGATTTTCGCGGAAGACTTTGACGGTAGTGAGGACTTGCGCCGTTACTGGCAGCGAGAGTCGTCCACCACCGACAACAACAAGACCAGCCTGCGCGCATTGCACATCAGCTTCTTCGACTCAGGCCCCGGATTCGCCTCCAGGTTTAGCGGCAGGGCGGTGCAAGAGATGTCGCTCCAGGAGGAGCGAGACTACCTGCTCAAATGCCTGCAGCCACGCCACTCCAGCAAGACTCTGGACGCTGCGGGCATCGGCCTGCCTGCCATCCTGAACGAGCTTCGCAAGGTAGGCGGATTGATCCGTATCCGTTCCGGGCGGCTGTGCATCTACAACCAATTCGAAGAGAACGACCAGTACCGTCATCCTGACGATTTCAGGGATTGGGACACCACCGATTTGGCGCCCGTTGCAGGCGCTGTTGTCACCATCATGATTCCATTGAGGGGCATGTAATGGAGCGTTTCTATCAATGGATGTCCGCTGTCAGCGACCCCAGTGGCAGTCATGAAGCGTTGGTCGTCTGCTACAACGATTCCGAGCTCTCGGTTCAGTATGTCTTCACTGACATCGAGGTGGCTCTCAAGGCCCAGCGGCATCTACCTGACTGCGTCTACATCCTGGGGACGTCTGATCAGCTATCCGTGTTCAAGAGCGGTTGGGCTGATGACCAATACCGCCTGGCCAACCTCCTGAAGCGTGGCGAGAAAAACTCGCGTGTATGTGTCCATGAATACGTGTTCCTGGAGTGGAATGGCGCAAGCTTCAACCCCCATGTGCTGGGCGGCAAAGAGCTTGTGTATCGCCATGATCCGAGCGCTCTCTTGAGAGAGGGTTTGAGAACGCTGATCGAAAAGAACAACGTGATTCATGCAGCGCCATCCGCGCACTCCTTCAAGCACCCCTCCGGCACACTAAACAACGTGTTCATCCAGACCAGGGAACTGGCAAGCGATGAGGCCGAGGTGTGTGTGGTCGGGTATGCAATTGCACTCAAGTACGGTGCCAGGCTGCGCCAGGCTGGCAAGGTGTACATCGACACCATGGGCATCTATGCATTCGTGAAAAATGCGCTCGCTCGCCTGGATAGCAAGGCCGAAGTCATGAGCTTCCACTCCTACGAACGGCTCAAGACCATCTACCCGCCGGAAGGTGAGTATTTCTGCGTGGTATCAGCCTCTACATCTGGCGGTATGACCAAGCAGATGGGGGAGCAGGGGTTCGCAGAGGAGTGCGTAGCCACACTGATCGATCGCACGGCGGATGGCCGATACGGAGGTGTGCTGGTCGCCCTGGACGACGTTGACTATCCACTGCCAGTCAAGGCTGAGGAAGGCTGTACGCTGATCGAGATCATTGGAGAGAACTTCTCGGCGAAATCCAAGCCACCCAAGTCGATCACGATATCCTTGAAGCATGACCCGAAGCGGCTGGCCAAATTCCACAAGTACTTCGGTATGGGAGGAATTGATGGATTCAACAAGTCGAGCAAGCCTCGCAAGCTGTTGACGCTCAATCCTGATCTGTTGCTGGCGGACGCTGCCTTCAGAGCATGGCTGGCCGCTGAAATTGACTGGTCGGTCTCCATGGCGACAAACCTGATCGTCTACGCCGACGATGGCGGGTCGAAGAAACTTGGCGAGGTGGCCCATGAGATTCTCTGCGAGAAATGGGGCGCGACCAAGCCAATCCAATGCGTGCCTTACAGCGAGCTTGACCAAGTTGAGTTCAAAACCGTCTCCGGGGTGCTGGTCGCGACAGTGGTTGCGCGCGATGGCGGCATCCTGAGAGAAATCAGTCGTGATCTGCGGGCCTACATGGATGCGACCGTGCCGCGCAGGTTCCTTGCACCGATCGGGATTCCACAGAGCGCGAGAGCCTGGACGCTTCTCAAAACTTTCCTGATGAAGAACCCCACGCCCCGGGAGTATGGCTTCTCTAACTGGCTGTGCCTGCCCATCGGAGATGACGGAAAAGAAAACGCCTGGAGTCGGCTGACCAAGGTTGTCTCTGCCGGGCAGGTCGATGACGTCGGCTTCACGCCTGCAGTCTCGGACGAGGTTCGTCATCAGGCTCTTGATGAGGCCGCTGAACTGATTGAGGAGCACAAGCACAGCTTCCTGCCAAAACATAATGGCAACGCGCTCGCCCTATCCGATGGTTTTTTGTTCTTCGACCCCTCAAGTAATGTGGGCAAGGACTGCCAAAACGTACCGCAAAGCACGGTGTTCTTTACGATTGCTGCCGTCCTCCAGTTCGCTCGGGAGCACGAAAATCATGAGCTGCGCCTGCAACCGACGGGGTATGAATCCGTGGTGTTATCACCGGAGTGCTTCCTCCGGTTTAACGACAACGTCCTGCAGGCGTCATTCCTCCGGGCGTGTCTCCCTTCAGAGCTTGATTACTCAGCAAGCCCGGAATTGAGCAAGCTGATGGAGGAGTTCATCGCCAAGGTATTCGCCCGCTGGGAGCGGACTTACGGCGATGCCGCCTTGGAGTTTGCCGCTGCACTGGCTACCGGTACGCTGAAACTCACGCAGGAAGACGCCCGGGCACTGCTCGAGGAGGCTATCGAAAACCGTAAGGACAAGGCCTCCAGCCTGCTGGGATTGCTCCTGCTGAGCCTACGGGCGCTGTTCCCTGCCTCCGAAGGGTAGAGCAGAGGCTGTAAACCAATTTTTTATACTGTTAACCGCTGTGGTTTACAGTGCAAAAAGTTGGTTTACAGCTATCTGTGTGAGGCGACAGTGACTAGAAGACGCCATTAAAATCTAAGGTTTACCTTAGTTTTTGCA
Source organism: Pseudomonas sp. BP01 (assembly GCF_022760795.1). Classification (NCBI taxonomy): domain Bacteria; kingdom Pseudomonadati; phylum Pseudomonadota; class Gammaproteobacteria; order Pseudomonadales; family Pseudomonadaceae; genus Pseudomonas; species Pseudomonas sp. BP01. Next base: position 96,995 of record NZ_JAFBKA010000011.1, on the reverse strand, counting down.
GACTTCTGAGCGGTTGGGGTGAGAATCTAAGCTCTAGCTTAGTTTTTGCCTAGCTGTGCAAACCGCTGGCGCTTGTGCGGAAAAGGGCAAAGGCAAGGGCAGGGTACCTGGTGCGGGCGTGGTCGACCGAATACTGTATATGTATACAGCTTTATCTGTAGCCCCGAGAATCTGCCACCGGATGACCTGATTAAGGATGTCGAGCATGGAGGGTGGTCGCGGGTGGAAAATGGCCACAGGCGTCGTGCCACGGGCTTTTGAGGCTCATCAGGAACTGATGAGCAGAGCCGCCCGCTGCGCCTCAATTCTATTGTGCGAACTGGAGGGGATTTCGAGGCGGTTGGCCTACGAATCTCACGATTTCAAACTCTAAGTGATCAGGTTCGCCCTTGGGGAGATTGGCCAGCTACGCTTGAACACGGTCTTCCCAACCGGCTTCGGAGAAACGCGTGTCGGGCCAGAAGTTGTGGGCTCCGCCAGCAATCAGTTGCTTGGCAAGCTCTCGCTCGCGCGTACCGATCAAGCACCAAGCCACGAAGAATCTCTCATCCCAGTTAGCAGAGCATAATAGATGTATTGGGGCGTCAGTTCCGATGCTCAGTTGATCAACTTCGCGGTCTCGAAACAAAACATTCCGTTCAACCCGACTCAACTAATCGTATCGCCTGACGAGGTCTGAGGCTAGATAGCACTCGCCAATGTCATGCTCGAGTGTGTCCATCAATGTCCAATCAGGCGGCGTAGCAGATGTGTAGTGAGCATGGTCGCAATTGACTTAGTTTATCTGATCGAGACTGAGTTTTTAGCCTGGCACAGGTAGGGTCTCCATGGGATACCTATGCTGCCCTGTGCGTATTGAGCTTGCCCTTTCATTATAGTGACGCAAGAGCAGGGCAGCGCAGTATTAGCCTCTGTCTCGCGTTCCTAAGTGTTTGACTGAGCGCGCTCGCTCTTGATCATGTGAGTGGTAGTAGGTGTTTTGAGTTGTCGCCAGGTTGGAATGCCTTAGATCGTACTGGAGATCCTTCGCGTTTCTGAACGGCGCATCAAAGGTCGCCGAGGTATGACGTAGCCAGTGCGATGATGCTACGCGCAGGCTGTCCATTTCATAAGGCTCACGTCCTTCTGCACGCATTCTGACGAGCGCTTGGTCAAAAACGGTTTGGAGGAGGGCGCGCACCTGTCGATCCGAGAGGCCTGCGCGACCACTCAGCGTTTTCAGAAGCGGAGTTTTCTCCTGATAAGTAGGCAATGGACTCAGTCCAATGAAGGTACGGTACCTTGTGAGATACTTCGTTACATACTCATCACGCACTGCGATTTTTCCGGACTTGTTGCCCTTACCCACAACATGGAACCACCAGTTTCCATCAGCATCCAGACGAAAATCTCCCATGGTGGGTTGCCAATTGGTACGCCCAACGATATCCGATATGCGCAAATACATGCTGAACATCGTAACGAGCACGAATAGGGTGCGCTCATGTTTCCTAGGATCAGCAGCGGCCATGGATTCTGCAGTGTCAATCACATAATCCCATTGCAAAGGGGGCAACGCCCGAGAAGTGCTGGATTCTAGTTGAGATGAACTATACTGCCCCTTTTTAGTAACCTTGCGGAACGGATTCGAAGTAGCGACTTCTTCTTCCACTAGATATTCATAAAAGCCGCTTGCAATCTTGAATACATTGCTCATGCTGCCGGTTGATGAGTGATATTCGGTCGACGAATTGCCCCCAGCACTTTCACCCAGGCTGCGATTTTGTTTCGGGGCGCGCAGTGTGAAAGGCTTCCATTTGGGGTTGGCCGCTAATTCCAGATCCGGTGGCTGATCAGCACTACTTAAAGCATTTTCTAAAATGAACCGATTACGAATGACTGGCCCAACCCAAGTGGCTGGTGGGTGCTTGCAAAACTCAAGATACGCTTCGGCATCAAGCCGTTTCAACTCGTGCACAGGCTTCTGGCGCACGATCAGCGCCCAGAGAAATAGCCGCTCAACGTGGCCTCGGTACGTGCTGTATGTAAGCGCGTTGTCGGCATAACACCTCAGATAACCCCTGATAGCCAGGAACCCTGGGATGGCTTTGAGTTCGGGAGCAAAGCCTTCCAAGAATCGCTCGACGCTCGTGATTGATGGCCGGCCTACAGTGAAATCCTGATCCACGAAATCACTGTGAGATTCAAAAATTGGCCGGGGAGTGCAGGTCATCTTACTTACCGTAATGGGCTGGCATGCGTCAGTAATTGAAACTTCCTAATCTGGCTGTTTTAGGAAGTTTTCACTTCCTGCACCGTCCGCTTCAATCACTCACTTCAATCGACTGGCCATAGTTAATGGGAATTCCCGGATAGTAGCGCCAAGTTTGGCCGGCCGCAACCTTGGCAAATTTTTAGCCCATCGACACCATCCGTCAGTGACTATCATGCTTGCTTGACATATGACAAGAAACTCACTAGGCCATATTCGGAGTTATGGATCTACCCAGCTGCGTCATATATGAGCAATTTGCATCTGGCAGCGTCAGGCATTTGTGGTGCCGAGCCACTCAGATAAATCTCGGTTTATAAGAATATTGTTGTTTTAGCTTCAGTGGCCACCTTCGGGTGCAGGACTTAAGGAACTATGCGAATGTCACTGGCGTGAAGTGGCAATATAGGTATAAATAAGCTTCGTCACTCCAATGTCCATTTCGCCCCCGAAAGTGTCCACATTACAAGCTTATTCATACGAAAGTGTCCGCATTATTGTCGTGCAAGTCGATTTCGGAAAGTGTCCGCATTGACCGCAAATTACACCAAAGGCAGCAAAATCAGGGATCCCGCCTGGTGGTTGCTCAGGGCGGGCTTTGGAAAGTGTCCGCATTATCGTCGCGTTCGCAGGAAAACGGCTCGGAGAATCGTTCGTGGATGGGCTGTGCGAAAGCTTTACTGCTAAGCGGTTTCCAGAGAGCTCAATTCCAAGATCGAGATCGTGGAAACCGTTGTGAGGCCCGGAGCCCGTGGCTTGGAGCGCTTGTCTGCTTGGCGTTGCGTCTCTTTGCGGGCCACAGGGTGCTTGTATTTCACATGGGAACTGTGGCTCGTTGAGCGTTGTAAATTCGGAAAGTGTTCTGATTATGGGGTTCGGCGTGAGCCCAGGAAAGTGTCCGTATTAGGTGCAAAAAAACCTGGAGGCGCTGGATTTACTGGCTTGCAGGGGTGATTTTGCAAATCCCGCAGATTATTCCAGTGTCCAGATAGCGCAGAAAACCGGAGCAACGGTTCAAACGAGCGTTTTTTGACGAGACCCAATGGATTCAAGGGTTTGCGGAAGGCACTCAGAGGCATATGTGTCCGCATTTCTGAGGTTTTCCGGCGTTCGGAAGCAACCCCAAGACGCTGGAGGCCTTGTGGGCTTTGGGTTGCGGGGGTTATAGGGGTAGGAGTGTCCGTGATTCGCGACGGTTACATCTCATTTTCTTAGACCAGTCACAGCAATGGACAACAATGAACCGTATCAATGAGCCATAGGTCATTTAACATAATATGCATTATCCGAACATTTGTATTTCGTCACTGCGCCGTGAGTGCCCAGATGTTGAGCTGCACAAACCCCTGATTCATCGAACCCGGTCCTTCCGTTGATCCAGGTTAAGGTTGGTTCAAGTCGCCTTGGTTAAAATGCGGGCTCCGCACCCTCACGGGGAATCTGGCATGACCATTATCGTAACCGGTGCCGCAGGATTCATCGGCAGCAATCTCGTTCAAGCGCTCAACCAGCGCAACGAAACCGACATCATCGCCGTCGACGACCTGACCGATGGCGACAAATTCCGTAACCTGGCCGACAGTGAAATTGCCGATTACCTGGACAAGGACGATTTTCTCGATCGCTTTGCTCGCGGTGAGTTTGGCAAGGTGCGTGCTGTGCTGCACCAAGGCGCGTGTTCAAGCACCGTCGAGGCTGATGGTCGTTTCATGATGGACAACAACTACCGGTTCAGCCGTGAGTTGCTGGCGTCTGCTCAGCAGCAACAGGTCCCGCTTTTATATGCATCATCGGCAGCTGTCTACGGCGCCGGGCAGGATTTTCGCGAACAACGTGAGTGTGAGCGCCCGCTAAACGTCTATGGCTATTCCAAGTTCCTGTTCGATCAACAGGTACGCCGGCAGTTGATGACAGCGCGCAGCCAGGTCGTCGGGTTGCGTTATTTCAACGTCTACGGCCCACATGAACAGCACAAAGGTGCGATGGCGTCAGTGGCCCTGCATTGCTTCAACCAGTATCAGTCCCATGGCAAAGTCAGCCTGTTTGGCAGTTATGGGGACTATCCCAGCGGTGGCCATCTGCGTGATTTCGTTGCGGTGGATGATGTGGTCAAGGTCAACATGTTCTTCCTTGATCACCCACAGTTGAGCGGTATCTTCAATGTCGGTAGCGGGCGCGCCGAGTCGTTTAATGACGTCGCCCTGGCGGTGGTCAATCGGCTGCGCGGGTACCAGCATCAACCCCCATTGTCCTTGGAGATCGCCTTGCTGGAAGGCATTCTGGAATACAGCGAATTCCCTGAGCATTTGCGTGGCAAGTACCAGTGTTACACCTGTGCCGATCTGGAACGCTTGCGCGCTGCAGGCTACGAGGCGGCGACATTGACCGTCGAACAAGGTGTGGGCCTTTACTGTGACAGGTTGCAAGGCACTCAGGCCCCTGCACTTGAGCTAGCCAGGCAGGCGACGGCTGCTTGATGCGCCCTTTTATTCACCTCGCCACCTGCCTGTTTGGTTGCTTCTGAATATAACTACGCTAAATGACTATTATTGGTACCATGTAAAAATGTACTAAGTCGGCGAAGGTGAGCGTGGTGCGGTGGACGGGCAGCGCCTAGGGAGCATACTGAGCAGGCTCAAGAGCTACCCGTTGTCACCCAAGCCACGGCAATCGAATACGGGCTACCTGGCATCTCTCACACACCCAAATCAGCTTTACTTGGTGGTATTCCGATCAATTTTCAATGCATATGCTTCATTAACTAGTTCTTCTAAAACAGCTGAGAGCCACATCTGAAACTTGCTAAGTTCTATGTCAGGTCCAATTGCATTAGACGCTGCATAGATGGTTCTTGCATTGACTAGTTGCGAGACGCGCAGCTCGCACTCATCCGAAAATAACCGTCCGGAAAGAGTCCGGTATGCGTAACCACTCAGTTCGTCATCTTGATGGGCGATCGTAGCTGCTTGAAATTCCAGTATAGCTTCGAGTTCCCAGTGGTTAGTCTTTGTCATACTCGGTGGAATCGCGATTTGCAGCCCGACTACAGCGAGCGTTGCCGAGGGGGCGTCTAGCTCATGGAGTAAACCTAGGACGTCCTGCCCTTTTTCTAATATTCGAACGCCGATCACCTCATCATGTGCGTGTAGATTCAGCACGCACGCGATAAAAAAAGGTGTGCGTGAATCGGCATCCAGAACCTCGGAGAATGTGTTTAGGGTTACCCGTAGCCCAGCCATATCATGCCTCCTTGAAAAATGAACACTATAGATTGTAGCCCTATAGGGCTCAGCAAGGCTTCATACTTCCTTTTGTGGATAAGAAACGCAAATGGAATTCAAGCTAGCCCTCGCCCAAGCGCTGCGTAGCATCAGAACCAGTCGCGGGCTCACCCAAGAAGATCTGGGAGACGTTAGTAGCCGTACCTACGTAAGCATCCTCGAGCGAGGCCTTAAAAGCCCTACCCTTGAGAAACTGGTGGACCTCGCAGTTCGCATGGACGTCCATCCTCTCAGCCTACTCACTGAGGCCTTTTTGCTTACAGGTAAAGAATCAGACATAGAGGAGCTATTCGCCCGGGTGCGCCAAGACCTGGACAGTCTTGAAGATTGACCCGGGATAGGGACTAAGCGCCCATGTAATATCCGATAACGGCTAGACCTGGATATTGCGCAAGGGGACATTTCGATGCATCCTGAACGGTCTCCTGTGACCGGCATCATGAAAAATATGCGATTGGCTCCTATTCCCTTGTTCGACACCTTCTCGCGGTTCACTGAGCTCAATTTCTTAGGGGTAAGTGCTGAACGGCCCGTAGTCCTTGACTATCTGAGACAATTTGCGCCTGAGCGCGGTGCTATTGACAGCTACCTCATCGTTCGAAGCTTCTTAAAATCTTACGCTGGCAATGAGGCTACTTTCATTTCGTTTCGCACTCATGCTGAACGCCTTTTATTATGGTCTCTACTTTTAGCCCAAAAACCGATAATAGACCTCAGGCGCTCGGACGCTGAGAAATTTATGGAATTTTGCTTACACCCCCCTCCTTCTTGGGTCGGCCCAGTTGTGAAATCAAGGTTTGTAAGGCTCGGAGGGAGGAAACGTCTAGATTCGGACGAGTATGTGATAAATGATCGATGGCGTCCGTTTAGTAACACCATTCCCAAGCGCGAGCGGAAAATTTCTTCAGAAAATTTTGCAGATCTACGTGACCGTCCCTACCAAATGGCGCAAGGATCTGTAGCGCAGGTTTTCGCGGTGTGTGGGAGTTTTTTTCAGCACGCCATGGACGAAGGGTTTACGGAGTCCAATCCATTTCGAGCCATCAAGCAAAAGTCAGTCTATAAGCAGCGTAATACTCTGGATGCTAGCGCGCGCTCGCTCTCGGAGCTACAGTGGAGCTTTGTTATCGACTGTGCCGAGCAGATGGCAGCTGAGAATTCAGATTATGAGCGCACCCTTTTTTTAGTTGCGACAGTCTTTTCAATGTACTTGCGGGTGTCCGATTTAGTGGGTCGCGAAAACTGGCGCCCTACAATGGGGGACTTTCGCAGAGACTCTTCTGGTAATTGGTGGTTTCACGTCGTAGGGAAAGGCAATAAAGCTGCAAAAATTAGTGTCCGAGATGACTACATAAGCGATTATTTGATTCGCTACCGCAAACATTTAGGCTTGCCTCCCCTACCCTCTGCTCAGGAAAAGACGCCGGTAATTAGCACTCTCAAAGGTCGCGGCGGCTTGTCAGATAGGCATATCCGAAAACTAATTCAAGAGGTGTTTGATCGAGCTCTGCAGCGGATGCAGAACGAAGCGTGGACTGATGATGAAATTGATGCTCTTCGTTCAGCCTCTCTCCATTGGCTTCGACACACATCAGCTACTTTTGATGCGCCATACAGAGATATGAAAGATTTGCAAGCGGATCTAAGGCATAACAGCTTAAGCACTACGCAAAATATTTACTATAATAGTTTAGATGAACAGCGAGCTTTTTCTGCTAAACGCCTCAAGGTGCGTAAATGACTACCCATTGCCAATGAAGCTCGCCTGCGGATGGCCCGATTCCCGGGCTTTTGCTCCTTGCTCTAAATAACATTATTAGAGCCGCGCGATCACGCTTTACGCGAGATCGCCTGCTCATTAGCTCTGAGCTTCGATGCGTAATTCCAGTTGTTGGATTCGTTTGTATGTTTCATAAAGTGAAATCATGTCGCCCTGCGCCATGACCTCCAATGGAGACCGACTTTCAAAAAAAGCGTTATTGTTGGGCAATCCTGGAAAACCGTAAACGTTCGTAGGGTTCTCGAATATGCTTCGTAGGGAGGCGTGGATATTTAGTACGAGGCTGACCCGCTGTTGCTGATCTTGATCCAGCTTTCGCGGAGATGCCGGCGCCCGCACTGCGCGCCGATAAGTAGCATAAGAGATCCGCAGAATGGAGCAGATTTGAGCAGTCGTCGCCTGCCAACCATCCAAAATGCGCAGGGCCACCTTCAAACCCACTGCAGTCTTGGCAGTTGAAAGCGCTGGTTGTTTTGGCATTTGCATTGGCTCCCACCTTGCGAATTGCCCCCTATGGTACATGTTTAGTGGTGTTTCAGCAGTCAATCAATGAGGACACAGCGGGCATGATCTCAAACCAAATCGATTGATATCTCTTCTGGGCGCCTCCCTCACTGAAACTGCTTGAGCGTAGCGATAAGCCTCACCGCGCCGTCATCGCCGGTTAGGCCCTCTACAGTGTTGAGGCTTTGCCTGCTACGGCAGCTAGGAGGCACAATCAGACCAGGCCCTCACGTAACCCTTTTTGTGGCCTAGTGACCGGTCGGAGGAACGGTCGAAATGAGCGCAATCAACGGCTCGGGTTCCGCAGTCGACCATGCTTGGTCATGTATGTCACTCAGCGCGCGCTGCGTTAGAACCGCTCGAAAGGCTTGTGTAGCTTGGTCATAGATAGACACGTAAAAACCTCCGTCAATCGCACGAGAAACCTGGCGGTGCCAATAGAACTTACCTCCTCCATACACTTCTCCTTCCACGAGGAGGATGTCGTATAGCTGCGCAATGTATCCAAAGAGCACGTTCTGTGAGATATCGCGAAGCGCCAAGGAATGACGATTGCTTGCCGATCGCCAAACCTGATTGCACGCTGTGTGTCGGTTAGTGGGTTTCGGGCTGAGAGCGAGCAAGACTTTGATGTAATACGCGACTGATGATTGGGCATCGTCCACCAGCGCGATCTCGAACTCATCGGTCCCGATCGAATTCGAATCATGGTCAACACGGATTAATCGGTATCCAGTCTCAGCGCTATACCCCATCTGCTCACCAATATCACGCACCCCATCAGCTCCCGTAAGAGCGGCATAAAGCGCGGCATTGTCTGCCGTGCGGGTTAGTCGCTCAGAAAGCACATCGGAGAGAACAGCAGAAAGGGTCATGGCGGGTTCTCTGGGAAACTAGTGACCAACAACGCTATAGGATGCTCCAGGGGTTTACAAGCGTTCGCGACGAGCAGAGTACTGGGGCATGAACTCAGCAGTTTGAGCGAAGAGGACTTGAAAAGGTTGCGTGGGTACATGGGCTCGAGTGCACCGGCAGAGCTTTATGCTCGGTGATTTCATGTTGCCTCCGCTCATTCGCACCTTAAGATTGTGAACTGGTTTTCCTGCTCTCTGCATCTTCGACATTACAACCCGATTCCAGTCTGACGAGTCAATGACTGATCATCCAGGGCCGCCCCGCGACTCTACCCTTCAGCGCATGGGGATTTGTCTTACTAGGCTCAACCTTTTTGCTGGGGCCGCAGCAGGCGCAGCTGCTGGGATGACGCCGACCTGCTTGATACTCGTCAACGGTTTTCGGCGCATGGCTACTGCGTTCATTAATGGCCATGGCCTTGCGCGTGTGGCCCGCCATTGTAGCCAGTCCCGGCGCGGACAAAATCACCCGCATGCTAGAGGCGCCGCAGTCAGGGCAGTCGCAGGGCATGGCACTCTCAGCCATGGGGCGTAAAGCAGTAAAGTCGCCGCAGTAAGGGCACTCGTATTCATACATGGGCATGGAAGCTTCCTCGCATTAATTTCATCCAGAGGCGCGCCTACTGATTGTTCTACCAAGCAGGCGTGCCATAAGCTTCGTTTAGTCTATTTATCGGGCGCGATCGGCAGGTCGATGCTTCCGTCGATGAATTTCGTCGGGCCAGCGGTGCTTGGGTTGATATCGGACTTGAAGATTTCCGTCGGCAGCCACAATGTTGCGCAGGCGTTCGGAATGTCGACTACGCCACTGATGTGCCCTTGATCTGGCGCTGAACCGAGCAGCGCATAGCCTTGAGCCGGCGAGTACCCGAACTTGGTCATGTAGTTGATTGCATTCAGACACGCCTGACGGTAGGCCACGTTGACGTCCAGGTAATGTTGCTGCCCGGCCTCGTCTACCGAGATCCCTTCAAAAATCAGGTAGTTGTTGTAGTTCGGTACGATGGGGCTGGGTTTGAACACAGGATTCTTGATACCGTACTTGGCCATGCCACCCTTGATCAGCTCGACACGCATGTGCACCCAGCCGGCCATTTCAATCGCGCCGCAGAAGGTAATTTCACCATCGCCTTGGCTGAAATGAAGATCTCCTACAGACAGCCCGGCGCCATCAACATAGACCGGGAAGAATACCTTCGAGCCTCGTGACAGATCCTTGATGTCACAGTTACCTCCATGCTCACGCGGAGGCACGGTGCGAGCGCCAGTTGCAGCCGCCATATCCCGATCAGGACCCTTGAATTTGCCCATGTGTGCCGTTTTTGCAAACGGTGGGTTTGCCAGTGGTGGCACACGACCTGGCTCAGTGTCGATCAACTCCTGTTCGCGACGGTTCCACTCAGCCAGCATCTTGTGATCCGGCAGACAGCCGATCAACCCGGGATGGATCAAGCCAGCAAACTCGACACCAGGAATGTGTCGCGAACTGGTCATCATGCCCTTGAAGTCCCAGATCGCCTTCTGGGCCGAAGGAAAATGATCGGTGAGGAACCCTCCCCCATTCTGCTTCGAGAAGAAGCCGTTGAACCCCCATTGCGAGTCCGCCCGCGCGCCAATGTCCAGCAACTCCACGACCAGCAAATCACCGGACTCCGCACCGTGGACACCTACTGGACCTGACAGGTAGTGCACGGTCGAAAGATCAACATCGCGAACGTCGCTGGCGTCAACATTCTTCTGGATCGCGCCGGCAGTCCAGTCATAGGTTTCGAGGATGAAATCGTCGCCTGGTTTGACCCAGCACGCCATCGGGATGTCTGGGTGCCAGCGGTTATGAACCTGCTCGTTTTCGGTGGCAGGTTGGTTGAGGTCTACTTTGATCAGGACTTCGGTCATGTGTGTTCTCCTTGGTTTATAGATAATCTGGAGACCATTGCCCTTATCACGGGCAAGCGCTCCCCATCAGGCGCCGCTGCGAACGCCTGTGGCTGATGCTTGAGTCAACTAAGTCTCGGTCTATACGGACAGATAACGACTGATCGTCGCCTCATCGACATTGGCCCTTGTTTCCTCGATCACAAACCGGCCCTTTTCAATCACCAGAAACCGGTCGGCGATTTCTAAGGTGAAGGACAGCACCTGCTCCGAAACCACGATGGTCAAGTTGCGTAGCGTGCGGATCTCCTTGAGGCTGCGAGCAATGTCCTTGATGATCGAGGGCTGAATGCCTTCGGTGGGCTCGTCCAACAGCAGTACTTTTGGGTTGGTCGCCAAGGCTCGGGCGATTGCCAGCTGCTGTTGCTGCCCCCCCGAGAGGTTGCCGCCGCGTCGACCACGCATGTCGAATAAAACCGGGAACAATGCATAGAGATCTTCTGGCACCCTGCCCTTGGCAGACGCTGGAAGCCCGGTCTGGATGTTTTCCAAGACAGTCATCGATGGAAAAATCATGCGCCCTTGGGGTACGTAGGCCATGCCCTGCTCTACCCGCGAGTGCGTCTCCATGGCCGACACCTCAACACCATCGACCTGCACTTGGCAGCGCCACTGCGGCAACACGCCCATCAGGCTCTTGAACAGAGTAGTTTTGCCCATGCCATTACGACCCATGACCGCGACAATTTCCTGCTTTCGTACATTGAGGTCGAGGTCGTGGAGGATATCGCCATCAATGGATAGGCCGGACGGCCACCGTCACCCTTCGGGTAATGCGGCTCGATCAAGGCAATCAATCCTTTCCACGGCACCACCTGATCCATCTCAATCAGGAACAGTTCTCTACGGGTCTGCTTACGCTTGCCGGCGTACTCGGCGTCGGCGAAGGTCATCTGCTTCATCGGGAAACTCGGGCAACGGGACCGGCGTATTCCATCAGATTTTGGAAGGCTTCTTCAGAGTTTCCCTAGGGTAAGGTCAGAAACGCCACCAGTTGAACCGCGGCATTGCTTGCTACACTCTTCCTACGCTTGGACCTGCTGATTTCCAACTGTAGGTCAACACACATCATGCGAACGTGCGGGAACACACCCTCAATTGAAGCTGACCACGTGTCACCCGAATCCAGGTCACCCAGATCATTCAGTCCTCCCCAGATCAAGAAGATATCTTCCCGGTTTAACTGGGTTGAGCGATTCGCTTTGCCGGTGGGCCACGCAGCTTTGCTGCCCTTCGATAATGCTCATCAGACTGCAATCCCCAAGCCGTAGGCGAGTAGCCAAGCCTCGCCTCCCGATTGCGCTCGTAGGCGACGATGGTAGCTTTCAGGTAATCGTTGGTGATGACCGTGGTCTAATCTGAGGTCGAGAGCTGCTCGAACAATTGTTGGGCTTCAGCCCGTCCAAGCCAAGGCCATTCCGACTGAGATTCGCAACGCCGACAATCAGGTTCCCTTCACCAACGATCACTCTTCGTTCGGCGACTTACTAACGCAGAGTGCGAAGCAATGGCCAAGGCGATAGACATGGATGGCAGCCACGAATGGCGGCTAGTGAGCTAGCGCGTTACGGATCGATATGGGTCAGTCACGAACGACTGCAATTAGTCTGGGCTGTAAGAAAATGCAAGCGTATCTTAGAGTGGCGCGTTTCTATGTGAAATCTGATAAGTCTTGGCTACGCAGGCCAATCCAGAGTCCGAATAGAACCGCGAAATATAGGTTGTTCTTCAACCAGCCTAGTCGGTGCTGCAGCTTTCACACAGCCTGGGCTGATAGCTGCAGTGCGTGACAAACGGCCCCATACGGACGCGGCCCCGCCTTAGAGCGGCGGCAGGGGCGAAAAACGAGGGGAGCCCACCTTCAACGCCATAGAAGGTAGGCTTCCGCTACGTTGAGAGGCGCAATTTTTCATTGCGCACCGACTCACTCCAAAAATTTAACTCCGGAGCTATCATTATTGTCACCGACCCCGTAACCCTCACGTTAGAGCGGGTTTTCAGGGTGTGAGCAATCGCGCTTACCTCGCCACAGAGATCAGCATGGAAGCGGTAACTAAGTATAGTAATACTGTACATAATGGTGAGCCCCGGCGAGAAAAAATGCTCTTGCTAGGATTCGCGCTCGCTGCTAGTTTTCAGCTACCCCCTTTCCAAATCGAGAACGACCCTGGAGAGAGTGCCCATAGGGTTTATGGTAGATGCAATATACTTGCGCGAAAATATAATAATGAGATGCTCATAACTTGCGTCGCCCTCGAAGGGCTCACGAATATAGCCCGCCTCACTATTAGGTACAACCCCGACATGGATCGCCAGTCGTGCAATTCGCGCCCCACATAAAAAAGATCTCTCATATCATTGCGTGCGAGAATTTTAATATTCTTTGGGTTATTTATGATTCCCCTTGATGGCTTCGAGGTAAAATAATGAGCATTGTACAATCCACTGCCCGCATTATTATCGACGACTCCGGGTTTCAGAGTGAAATAATAGTTCTTATAGCCGATAGCGGCCCGGTTACTGTATTAATTGACTACCTGCTAGCCAATCAGCACCTCAGTGCTAGCTGGCAACGATTGGTTGCACAGGCGACAAAACTGCTACTAGAGTACATGGAGGCCAATCATCACTGCTTCTCCGAACCGCGCGACCTTTTCCAAGCTTTCGCCACGCATCTTTATACAGGAACTATAGACGACAATGGGCTCGACGACTCTGGTTTAGGGTGGATTCCAGCCAGTCGCAACACATCCAATCGGTTCATCTCTGTACTTAAGGGGCTAACTGACTACCTCGCCAACAGATACGGCACATCAAGCATGAATCCGCTGACAACGGCGAGCACACACGACCAACGCCTAAACTACGCGGCCTGGCACCGACGTAACATCAATAACTTTCTAGGGCATATTAAAAGCAAAACAGTCGCAGACAATATCATGACAGCACGCAATGTCCGAGGGCGGAGCACACTCAGCAAAGTCGATAGTGATGCGGTTGCGTTTCCTGAGGCGCTTTTCCAAAAAATGTATATGGATGGGGTCGGTGCGGCCTCTGATCCTAGATGCGCAGTGCGGGATCAATTGATACTGATCATGATGCACGGTGCAGGGTTGCGCGAAAGCGACACTCTACACTTATGGGTAATGGATGTTACAGAACACCCCATGATCGAGGACGGGGCCATGGTGCGAGTCTACCACCCAGAAGAAGGGGCGGCGCCTGACAACTGGAGGGGGAGCAAAGGCCAAATCACACGTGGAGCATATTTGAGAGAAAATTATGCACTGACGGCTAGAAACCTTAGACAGGGCACCAGACGTGTTGGATGGAAGACCAGGTTGGTTGATCATGCGGACAATTACATTCAGCTGTACTGGTTTCCTACACGTTTCAGTATACTTTTTATGAAGCTTTGGAAAGTTCATGTCCGTTATCTAGCCAGCGTAGAGCGGAATCACCCATATGCTTTCGTTTCTTACGAAAAATCCGTCATCGGCCAGCCGTACACTCTTCAGGCGATGAACGGAAACTACAAGCGGGCCCTAGCGCGAATCGGCGAAACACCTTCGAAATCCGAAGGCCGATCTACTCATGGCCACCGACACGCTTTAGGGCGACGCTTGAGCAGGGCCAAAATCTCCCCTGAGATCATCCGAAAAGCGATGCATCATACGTCCCTAGAATCGCAGAAAGTTTATACCACGCCAAGCATTTCTGAAATTTCATCTGGACTAAAATCCGCTGAGGAGAGGCTTAACGCGTACGCTGATGAAGATAAAGGGTCTCTCTCACTAAAAATTTTGGATGAAGCTTTAACAGAGTCCTTAGCGCATCTCTAATCACCCCGAGGAAGATATAGAGGGAGGAAATATGTGTAATAAAAAACCTCGACAGTCCAGAGACGGTCGCGCTTCAGACCGTAACTTCAATTGGGTTGTGCTTGAACGGGGCGAAGCATGGGAAAGCTGGCGTCAACTTTTGTCCGGCTGGATAGCCGCGCAGACCGGGTCCATCGGCGTAAAAATAAACGCAATGAATTGGTTTTTGGTTAATTACCTACCAATAGTGCAAGGCGGAACCAGCCCAGACCTATTTTTTCAGAGCGGTGAGAACGGCCTTCTACCCGAGTTGGGTCCACTCCTAGAGTCATCCATGACAACTGTCGTCGCTGTAAAGAATCAGAACTGGATCGTTGAACTGCTTGATTGGGTCATCATACATAGCTATAGCGAGCCTAATGATCATGGTATCCCTATAGCCTTAGTCAAGAATCCGTTGTCCAAGCGTAAGCATAAAACTCTAACCACGGAAACCGTGCATAACCCCTTGCCGTATGCTTACATAAGGGAACTGCGCGAAATTTTGTGCCCTCAGCCTAGGTCGACATTCCGAGAATGGGAGTGGGCTCACTACCAATCTGGCCAATTACGCTCCGATTTCGGAGACTGGTTCCCTGTAGATCAGTCGGTCATCGATCAGACCGATGGAGACTGTGTCTGGCGCTACAAAAACGAAAGATACGAAATTTGGTCTCCCGTTAGATCCGTTGCATTGTACATAAAGCTACACTTGCCGCTCCGGACTTATCAAGTGCGTTTTTTGGACTCTGGAGAGGCTGACACCTGGAGGTACGAGCGAGGTGATTGGATTCTCAATCAGCACCATAGTTTCTCAATGGGACATGAAAAAAACCCATGGAATCGAGGAGTCTTCTGCCGTATCCGCAGCCAGGATATAGGCGAGGTAATGACCGGTCTCTACATCAGCACTAACAAAACGGCGGACCAAAACAAGGAGTCTCGTGAGCGCGGTTACACGATCCCATGGCAGAACGAAGATGTTCTGTATTGGCTGGAACGACTGAGAAACTGGCAAGAGAAATATAATCCTATTGATGGCCCAACTGCTTGTTCGGATTTGAGAGATAAGCACACCGGCGGTGTAAAAACTGACGAGCAGAAGAAGCAAATGGGCGCATTTTGCTTCCTCTTTCGGGATCCTACGGCAGCGCAAGGAGAGCGCGACAAGCCCATTACAAGTTATTCATTAGCCAATCCTTGGTATCGGCTGCTTTCTGAGCTGGAGGATCGTATTGCTGCTCGAGGCCAGACTTTGGCGAATGGCTCAAGATTGATTCTAGTGCACCCTGTTGATCCAAAACTAAATGCACTTCCAACCAAGACTCATTTTCCTCTACACAGCCTACGTGTTTCGCTTTTGACGTGCTACTCCATGGAAGGTCTTGTTCCAATCCAAGTGCTCTCCAAGCTGATTGCTGGTCACTCCAGGATCATCATGACCCTTTACTATGCCAAGCCGACCCCAGCAATGGTATCCAAGGTTATGGAAAATGCAAGTGAGCGCATATGTAATTTGCAGGATGAAGGTCTTAAAGTTTTTCTTCAAGATGCAGATATGCGTCAGGTCCAGTCTAAAACGGCTTTCCTTGATGCTGGCGCTATTGAAGTTGCGCTAGTAAACAGAAACGCCCTTGGCTGGGAGCAGCGGCACATAGGCTTATGCCTTGTTGGCGGGAACAGCGCTCGGTCCAACGAAATGAGTAATATCGGCGGATGCTGGAACGGCGGAGAGTTTATCGCTCAGAGCGGTAAAAGCGGCAGTTATGGTCCCGTCGCACACGGCCTTGAAAATTGCGTCCGTTGTCGGTGGCTCATCACTGATGCGCGCTATTTGCCTGCCCTTGTGGCTCACCTCAACATGTTGAGTTATCGAGCCTCGCTAGTTTCTTCGCTCGCTGTCGAGATTGAGCAACAGCGCGATGCCTTGCTCGATGAGAGGTACTTCGCTGAGCAGGAGAAACGTCCTTTCCTCATGCAGCGGGAACTGCAACAAGCTGAAAGGCGATTTGAGAAACAGACCAAAGAGGCTGATGAGTACGCGAAAGATCTAGTTTCTTGCTTCCAAATCATCAGCAGGATTGTCGCTATTGAGGAAGGCCGTGACTCACATGATTCGGTCACCAAACTAGTAGCTGTCGGCTCCTTGGAGGACATCCACCAACCAATTTCCTTCATCGAAACCAGTAGCGAACTGTGGCAGTTATCCCTGCTTTGCGACAACTCTGAAATTTACGCTGATTTGACTGATGACCTGAGAACCACACCTGCCATCGAAAAGCGCTCACGTGCTCTTAACCGACTGCTGATGCAAGGTGGTTATGCACCAGTCTTGCTGGGAATGGATGACCGTCTTCAGCTCATAGCTGGAAATGCGATGATGAGATCAATGGCCTTGGCCGTCTCCCCTAGAGACCAAATGGAAGGGTTTCGCGAGGTATCTAACCTGCTTGAGACCGGAGAAGCCTTGAAGCTCCTACCGGTTGCCATGGAGCCATTGGAGCGCGTCACAAAGCAGTCGATAACGAAACTTTCCGACCTGATAACAACCACCCCAAAGAAATTAAGGGAGGCTATCCGTGATCGATCCGCAACTGATATTTGAAGAACTCTCAACTCAAGCTACAAAACAGCAAGCGAGATCATTGGCGGTGCTTCATGCTGTACTCAAGTCACACGAGAAAACGGGTAGCCGCAATTTCTCAATTGCCACGATCGCCAGGCTATCTGTTAAAGCGGGAGGGCCTTCAGTCTCGACGATCCGCAACGCCGGAGGATTCCGCTTCAGGCAGTTAATCGAGGCTTGGGCTGCAAGCGCGGGTACAGACAGGAAATTTCCTGGGAAGCCGAAGCTAACGGGTATACCTAGCGACAATGAGTTAGTTCGACGTATCGACGATCCGGCTCTGCGCGCAGTGTTTACGCAAGTTCTGGCCGAGCGTAGGCGATATCTGGCTGAACTCAACATCCTTAAATCCCAGCAGATGGTTGTTATCGACCGGCGCCCTAACGTGATGCAGACATCTTCAGCTCGGGAATCAGTTCAGTTGCTGCCATCGCTGAAGGGTGTTCTCAGTGGCATGGAGATTGCGGCTCTCAGTGCGGCGGTCTCTGATGATTTTTTCGATGCGCAAGGCTGGAGGGTGACCGGCGCAGGGCAGGTAAAAGGGGAATCAGGTGAAATCTACAAGCACGGATACGTTGTTGCTATCAGGAAAATACTGAAGGAAATAGAGAGACTTGAGTGACTGTGAGCAAACGTGCCCAGTGCAGATGGTTAGTACATATGCTAACCATCCTTTGCCTGCCCCTCGCTGCGCGCGTGTCCGTTCCTGGTCACCATCAGCTTTTTCCCAGGGCGCGCTCAAGTCGTGACGCGCTATCCGAGCCGCTGGCCGTCGTCGGCATCGAACACTCAAAAAGCTGTCATTACCTGAATACAGGAACATGAATATTACCATTCAGATACACGCCCTATTTCACTGACAGAACCGTCAGGCTCGAGAAGTCTGCGGGGTCGATGGACTCGCAGGTCGAATGGAAATAGATCATGGGTGGTTTAGGTCTAGGGGAGGTGCAACTCCCCTAGCCTTCTCTAATCGGCTGAACCGCCGACTTTTACAGAAAAGTTGAAGGATGGATCGTAAGGCCGCGCGATATCAATACCCAGTTTGCGCAAGTTCGCGTGATGCGTCTTTACCGCGCTTTTCTCCAGGTCGAAAGAAACGCCCCCCATCCACTTCACGACGTATACATGCGTTGCGTTGGCGGCTGTCTCGTTGGGGGGATAGATTGTGAGATTAAAGCTGTGTGGATATCCATAATCCGTAAAGGCATGTACGACTACCCTCCCCCTTGATTGGTATGGATTTCCATACTTCCACACTGACGGTAATCGCATGCTTCCAGTGCGTGTCCTTCCAGAACGGCGGCTCGAAGCGCTTGGCGTAGTTGTTGGCCTTGGCCATCGCCTGGCCGACCACAGCGCCTTTCTCGAGAATGGCCTTCTGCCGGGCATCGGGCTCGAGTGGCTCGCCCTTTTCGATGCCGAGGAAGCGCATGTACTCCATCATCAAGCGGTCACGGTCATTGCCTACTTCGGTCTGCACCAGCTGGTTGATACTTTTCCAGTAATCCATGCCGGTGCGTGGGGTCTGGCTCCAGACTTGCTCGCCTGCTGGCACAACCGGCCAGGCCTCACCTTCCTTGCCATCTTGGTACAACGAGGTGCTCATCTGCGGCACCAGGTTTGTCACGGCCTGGGCCTTGTCCTTATCCAGCAGGCGTACCCCGAAGAACACGATGTTGCTCGCGGACTACACTACGTTGTACCCCGCTGGGGCGATTTTCTCATGCCCTGGCGGCAGTATCAGGTACTTGCCACCTTCGCCCTTGTTGGTGCCCACCACACCCAGGTCGGACAGCACGCGCTGATGCACATCCATCACCATGCCGGCCATCAGGCCTTTCGGCAGGGTCAACACCAGCGGCCCGGTCTTGGACAGATCGGCCAACGTCGCGGTATAGGGGGGGGTGAAGTTGGGCGTCAGGATGCCTTGTTTCTGCTTCTGGGTGACGTGAGGTACGACACCAACTGGCCATCGCGAATCTTGAAGGTGTTGGTCTGGGCGTTTAGCCATTCGATCATGCCAGCGGCAGGGATGCCCCACAGGTAGGCCTGGGTGGAGCGCATAAAGTCCATTTCGTCGAGCAGGTGCTTCATGGTCGGCTCGGTAGGATATCCGCCGTCGAACTCCAGCTTGCCGATCTCGGTATCGAGTGTTTCCTGCTTGCCCACCCAAGCCAACGGGGCAGTTGCGAGAATCGGGCAGTACAACGAGTACAAACTGCCAGAGCCAAAACCGGTGGCTCAATGATCAGGGCTCTCCGAGGGGCGAAATATGCGAACTGACAAGCTGTGGAACGGGATGTGCGGGACGCTGGCCATAACCTTGTGGTTCATACCCGTGGCTCACGCCGAAGATTCAGCGGAGCTGGCCAAGAAAGCGCTTAACCCGGTGGCTGCCATGTACAGTTTGCCGGTGCAATACAACTGGGATCAAAAAATAGGTCCGACCGGTGACGGCATGCACAGCGTCACCAATATCCAACCGGTGCTGCCATTCACTCTCAACGATGACTGGAATCTGATTTCCCGCACGATCCTGCCCCTCATTGATCAACACGGCCTGGCTCCCAATGGAGCTGCGGACAAGTCGGGTGTCGGCGATATCACACAAAGTTTTTTCTTCTCGCCAAAAAATCCCACAGACAGCGGCTGGATTCTAGGGGTAGGCCCGGCGCTGCTGATCCCCACAGGCAGTGATGAGTTGCTGGGAAGCGAGCAATGGGGCCTCGGCCCGACAGCCGTCGCGTTGAAGCAGTCGAATGGGTGGACGCGAGGAGTTCTTGCCAATCATATCTGGGGGTTGGAAGGCAGCCCCCCGGATGAAAAGGAAAAGGTCAATCAAACCTTCCTGCAACCCTTTCTCTCCTATACCACCAGCACGCTCACCACGTACGGAATCAACACAGAGTCGACCTACAACTGGCAATCGCGTGAATGGTCGGTGCCGGTCAACCTGACTGTCACGCAATTGTTGAAAATCGGTAGTCATCCCATCACGGTTCAGGCTGGGCCACGGTACTGGCTCGACAGCCCCGATGATAGCCCCCAAGGCTGGGGCTTTCGTATGGCCGTGACGTTTTTGTTTCCACGCTGATCAGCCAAATCAAGGATCGCTGGTTCGGCAGGGAGCATCGACAGCTTGGTCAGGGGTCTTGCGCCAAGCCTACTGCCCCTGCCCCCCCAGAAACCAGCGGTAATACGGGTTGTCGCCATCACTGCGGGCCAGCGCTTGGGCTTCCCGCGCCCAGGCCTGGCGATTGCCGTTGTAGGCATGCAGGCTCAACCCGTAGAACCGTTCGAGCGTATGCCACTGGTCAGCCACTGCAGCGCTGAAGCCCTGGCTTGCGCCCAGCAATGGCGGTGCCTGACGCAGCGCAAGCAGCGCTGGCAGCACACGGGTGATTTCGCGCGAACGTACCCAGGCGGAATACTCAATGCGAGGATGGTCGTCAGTAACCGCCGCTGCGGCCCCGGCGTAATGTTCGAGCCCTGCGCGATCAGTGATGTAGGTGGCAAGTAGCGCTTGCGGCGAATCGATGCCCACCTCGGCCAAGGCGGATGCCACAGCGGGTTGTGCGAAGCGCTCGGCGATACGCGGTGCGTTCAAAGGCATCGGCTGCAGCGAGCCGACCAGCAGCATCTCGTGGAACTCCGTGGTCCACAGCGAGGCATGCGGGAACACATCGATGAAGCTGCGCACCAGCGCCTGGCTGTCTTCATCGTTTTGCGTCGGCAGCGGCAACCACTGCGCCACCAGCCCACCCGCTTCCAGTCGGGCTGCGGCCAGGCGGTAGAAGTCGCTTGAATACAGGTTGACCACGCCAGCCGCCGACGGCGGCGGCGGCTCCAGCGTCACCAGGTCGTAGCGTTCGGTGCTGCGCAGCAGTTCGCGGCGGCCATCGCGCAGGCGCACGTCCAGGCGAGGGTCGTCGAGGGCTGAAAAATTGCCTTTGAACAACGACGCCGCCTGCAGCACCTCGGGCAGCAACTCTGCCACCACCGGCCGCTGCAGCCCCGGGTAGCGCAGCATGGCGCCGACGGTAATGCCGGTGCCGAAGCCGATCACCAGTGCCGAGCGTGGTTGCTGGCTATGGATCAGCAGCGGGAGCAGCGCCTGCAAGCGCATGTAACGCAGCGATGGCATGGCGTCTCCGGTATTGGAAACGCCCTGGATGTACAGCCGGTTGAAGCTGCGGCCAGGGCGGCCCTGATTGACCACAGCCACCGTCGCACCTTTGCCTTCGCGGTAGTAGGTAATCTGGCCATTGCGTGCACCCGGCAGCAATTCGGCCAGCCGTGACGGCGGCGTGAAGATACCGCTCAGCACGGTCACCACAGCCAGCGCCACCACCGCCAGGGCAGTGCGCCGGCGCACCGCATGGCCGCGCCAGACCGCCAGCAACCCGATCGCAGCAGCAATCCCGGCGAGCACCGCCAGGGTGCGCACCAGTCCGAGCCCGGGCACCAGCACGAACCCGGTCAATGTCACGCCAACGATGCCCCCCAGGGTATTCAACGCAATCACCTTGCCGACGTCACGCCCCAGGTGCGCAGGGTCCACCGCCAAGCGCATGGCCAGCGGAAACGCCGCCCCCAGCAGCGTGGTCGGCAGCAGCACCACGCACACCGCGGCAACGGCAAACCGTGCGCACATACCGGCCAGTGCATTGCCGGTCAGTTGCAGCACCAGCCACTCCACCTCGCCCTGGGCACTGATCAGCCAGCGCCCGAGGCCGGCGACCTGCAGCAACGCGAGCAAGCCGGCCGCGGCGATCAGCAGGCCGAACATGCCCCACGGGTCACGTAAGCGGTCAGCACGGCGGGCATACAGCGCACTGCCTGCCACCAGCCCACACAGGTAAGTCGCCAGCACCAAGGCAAAGGCATAGGCGCGAGTGCTCATGAACTGCACGATCGACTGGCTCCAGACCACTTCGTAGCCAAGCGCCACACCGCCTGCCAGGCAGTACAACGCCACTGCCCACCGCGCCTGCGGGTTGCGAGGTATGGCGCCCTGCGCCGGTCGTGTGCGTACTGACAAAGCGGTGCTGCGCACACCCCACGCGCCCAGCGCAGCCATCAGGTTGAGCCCCGCGGCAGCCAGCGCGCTGCCCATTACGCCCAAGCCCGGCAGCAGCACGAAGGCCGCCAGCAACGTTCCGCAGATGCCCCCCGCCGTGTTGGCGGCATACAGGCGCCCGCTGGCATGTGCCAACTGGCCATCGCCGGGGTTGAGCGCGCGCAGCAGTACGGGCAGGGTCGCGCCCATGAGCATGGCGGGCAGCCCGACCAACACAAAGGGCAGGCACCAGGCCAGAACACCGGCCATATCTTCCAGGCGGGCAAACAGCCCGGCACTGCTCGCCAAGGCCAACGTAGTGGCGATGCCAAGCAGCGCCACCAGCAATTCGAGTAATGCATACAGCCTGATCGGCCGCTGCAGGCGGTCGGCCAGGCGACCCAATACCAGCCCACCCAGCGCCAACCCGGCAAAAAAAGCGCTGATCCCGGTAGTGACGGCGTGCACTTCCACGCCCACCACCAGCGACAGCTGCTTGATCCACAACACTTGGTAAACCAGCGCCGCGCCGCCAGAAAGGAACAACAGGCTTGCAGGAATCGCCAGCGCGGGTGTGCCACCATCGATGACGGCGCTCGCGGCCAGCGTCGAAACTTTTGCCGATGAAGCCATTGCGGGAGCCTTAGCAGGTTGCTCACCTGCCGTCGCGAAGGTAGAGGCGCCCGCCGGGAAGCGGGCGCCGTTCAAAGCATCACTGCGACTTCATCTTCTCTTCGATTTTCTTGTCTACTTCCTCCTGGATCTGGTCGATGCTGAAGCTGGCCGGCCGTTGGCTAGGTGGGTACTCGATGAAGGTCTGCAGGAACTTGGCGGCCTTCTGGGTTGCCTGGAAGAACAGGTAATCGTTTTTGGCCAGCCAGTCGTAGTATTGGTCCGAGACGACATCGGCACGCTCGTAAGGGTCCATGCGCAGGTTGAACAGCTTGGGTGCGCGCAGGCAGGTGAACGGCTCGCTCCACACCTGGAAACCGCCCGGCGCGCGTTGCTCGCAATACACCACCTTCCAGTCGTTGTAGCGCATGGCGACCAGTACACCGTCATCGTTGAAGTAGTAGAACTCGTTGCGGGCGCTCTTGTCGGCCTTACCGGTCAGGTAGTCCAACTGGTTGTAGCCATCCAGGTGCACCTTGAAGTTCTTGCCGCCGACATCCGCGCCTTTGAGCAAGCGGTCCTTGATGTCGGTATCACCGGCAACTGCCAACAGGGTCGGGAACCAGTCAAGCCCCGAGAACATCTGCGTGCTCACCGAGTCGGCCTTGATCTTGCCAGGCCAGCGCACCATTGCCGGCACCCGGTAAGCCCCCTCCCAGTTGGAGTTTTTCTCGTTACGGAACGGCGTGGTTGCCGCGTCCGGCCAAGACCACTGGTTGGGGCCGTTGTCGGTGGTGTAGACGACGATGGTGTTGTCAGCGATTTTCAGGTCGTCGAGGGACTTCAGCAGTTTGCCGACGTCGCCGTCATGTTCGAGCATGCCGTCGGCATACTCGTTGCCGGGCATGCCACTTTGCCCTTTCATCGCTTCGCGCACATGGGTAAAGGCATGCATGCGCGTGGTGTTCATCCAGACGAAGAACGGCTTATCGGCCTTGGCCTGCTTCTCGATGAAGTTGATCGCCGCCTGGGTGGTTTCGTCGTCGATGGTTTCCATGCGTTTGCTGTTGAGCGCGCCGGTGTCCTCGATCTTGCCATCGGCGCTGGACTTGATTACCCCGCGTGGCGTGGTCGCCTTGGTGAACTCGGTGTCGTCCTTGGGCCAATAGGGCCGCTCTGGCTCTTCCTCGGCATTGAGGTGGTAGAGGTTGCCGAAGAACTCGTCGAAGCCGTGGTTGGTGGGCAGGTACTCATCGCGGTCGCCCAGATGGTTCTTGCCGAACTGGCCTGTGGCATAGCCATGCGCCTTTAGCGCCTGGGCGATGGTCACATCACGCGCCTGCAGGCCCACCGGTACGCCCGGCATGCCGACCTTGGACAACCCGGTGCGCTTGGCCACCTGGCCGGTAATGAACGTCGAACGGCCTGCCGTACAACTGTTTTCGGCGTAATAATCGGTAAATATCATGCCTTCCTTGGCGATGCGGTCGATGTTCGGCGTCTGATACCCGACCACCCCCTTGGAATAGGCACTGATGTTGGTTTGCCCAACGTCATCGCCGAAGATCACCAGGATATTTGGTTTATCCGCGGCCGCAGCTATGCCTGCCCCCAATGTCGCCGAGGTGGCAAGTGCGATGGCCGTTAACCATGCGTTTCTGGACTTCATGAGTACGCTCTCCGTTAACGTTACTTGCGAACGTCCACGACTACGTGCACTTACCTACTACTGGCTGGTTGCTGTGCGCCTGCGGTACTTGATGGTGAAACTTCCTCGGACGGGTAGACGCGGCGCCACTCCTGGGCCATGTCGACGACCGTCCAGCCTTTTGCCTTTGCGGCGTCGAGCGCCTTGTCCAGGTGCCCAATTTTGCTCTGCCTATCGTAGGCCCACTCTCTGCTGGCATCGGTGTGGTGGACCAGGCCGGCAAAGCGCCGGCCCTCACCCGCGGTGGTCCACTGCAGCATCTGCAGGTCGCCGTCGGAATTGCCAAACGCCAGGATTGGCCTGCGGCCAATCACGGCATCGATACTCACCGGTTTGCCCGGGCCATCATCGTTGTGAGCGAGCTTGGGCAGGCGCTGGATGGTCAGTTGACCGTCAGCATCACGAAACTCGGCCGCCAGAGTGGTGCCGATCACCTGCTCGGGAGGAATGCCATAGACCTTTTCGGCGAATGCACGCATGAATGCCACTTCACCGCCAGAGACAATGTAAGTGCGGAAACCTCGGCTGCGCAGGTAGCCCAACAGCTCCAGCATCGGTTGGAAAACCATCTCGGTATAGGGCTTGCCGGTGGTTGGGTGCCTGGCAGTGGCGAGCCAGTTGCCAGCACGTGTTACGAACGCCTCGGTGCTCATCTGTGAATGAGTGGCGGCGACGATCTTCAGCACGCCGTCCATGCCTTGTGCGGCCAGCGCCTTGTGGTCGTTCTCAAGTACCGCCTTGAACGGCTGCTCGTTGCGCCATTGCGGGTGCTGCGGAGCCAGGCGCTTGACTTCGTCCATGGCGAACAGCACCTCGAAGTACAGCGGTTGCTCGCTCCACAGGGTACCGTCGTTGTCGAACACGGCGATACGTTCTGGGGCTGGCACAAAGTCCTTGCCGCCCTGCTCGGTCACTGCATCGACGAATGCCTCGATGGCCTGGCGCGATGGCCCTTCGCGCCAGGAAGGCAGCGGATCAGCACCGGCCTGCACCAGTAGCGGAACAACCAATAGCAAACAAAGTACTGTCTGCAGCCAACGACGTTGGGCATATGACTGACGCATGTTCCCTCCCTGCCACGAGGCGCAAGCCTGCATTTACCGGCTTATGGGTTCAACGGCTTCAACCCGTGCCGCCGGGGCTTTTTGACCTGATGCTGCTGGATTTGCCTACGGGTTTGCCTGGGTAACAGTTGCTCGAGGTCAACCGTTGGTGTGCCTGGGGTTGAACGGCTGTAGCGAGCGCTGAAAAAAGCCGGCAAACGATTATCAGATGCGCGTGGAAAAAGCTCCGCCAAAGAGCATAGCGTAGTCGCGCCGGTTGCGCGGCGTGCCCACAAATAAAGGCCATCGAGCCGTGGCGGCTGATCGGTGCACTGCTGCCGCGCCTGGCGCCAGGCGTACTCCGCCGAGTCCAGCCAACGCTGCCGACGCTGCGCACGCCAGGCGCGCCAGTGGCCCAGGGCGCTGGTGCCTTTGGCCCGAAGTACCCAGCCCAGGCCTGCCAACAGCAGCACCGCCGCAGCAAGGCCCAGCCAGTGCCCGGCAATGGTTACCCGGCCGCGCTGGCCGAGTTCGCGCAGGTCATCGGTGATCGAGAAAGGCGCCTGGTAGCCACCCTGGGTCGCCTCGATATCCACAGCGGGCACGCTGAGCGTGTGCAATTCAGCGCTGGTCGCATCGCGCCAGCGCAGTTCGATGGCCGGTAGACGGTAGTGCCCTGGGGTGCTGACGACGTAGCTTACGGTGTCTTCACGGACCCCGCCTGTGGTGCCGCCACGCCCATCGGTCAGCGGCTTGACGTTTGGCGCCGCGACATAGCGCTTGAGGCCATCGACCTCAGCCATCGGTGTGGCCGGCAGCAACATGGCCTCGGTACCTTGCGCCACCACGCGCAGCTTGCGGGTAATGGTGTCGCCCTGGCGCAGCGGATCGTGCGAGCGGGTAACCACCTGGGTGAAGGTCACGTCATTGGCCACCAGCACTTGATCGGCCGGCGCGCCTGACTGGGCAGGCGCACCCTTGGCCGTGAATGCCAGTGGCTGGCTGCTGAGGGTTACCGGCACGCTGGCCTGCCCGGGGTGGACGGTGAACGTAAGCGCCGGTATCTGAAAACGCCCGGGGTTTTGCGGGGTGACCCGGTAGCGGAAGCGCAAACCGAAGAACGGTTTGCCATCGAACTGCCGGTTCAAATGCTCAGCCTCGCTAGAGGGCGGGCTGACCACTGCGCCCGGCAGCGACAGTGCGGCCAGCTGCGGGGCATCGGTGAACCAGGTGTCGACCAGCAGGTCGATCTGCAACTCGACGGTAGCACCGGCAAGCACCTCGCCAGCGGGTACCAGGCGCTGCTCGATACGCACCTCGGGCTCGGCGGCCAGTAGCCAGGCCGGTAACAGCAGCAACAGCAGGCAGCAACAGCGGCTCATGGTGGCGGCCCCTGCGGTGCCTGGCGCGCCGCCTGCTGGATCTGGAACTTGCGCTTGAGGAACTGCCCCGGCGAAGTTGCCAGGTTATCCAGCCAGCGTTGGTCGGAAGCGGCCTTGGCCACCTCCTGCTGCTTGCCGCCGGCGCTTGGGGTCTGGTCCTCGACAACCTTGTCAGGCTTCTCCTCCGGGGGACTTTGCTTCTGCTGGTCCTGATAATCGGCAAGCAGCGCCTGGGCAAGGGCCAGATTGACCTTGGCCTCGGAGAAGTCCGGCTGGATGCGCAAAGCCTGGCGATACGCAGTGATCGCCTCGGGGAACTTGAACAGACGCACCAGGCTGTTACCCCGGTAGAAATACGCCGGCGCCCTGTCGAGCGGTGCCAGCAACGCGGCGGCGCCAGTGTAATCTGCCGCCTGATAGGCGGAGACGCCTTTCCAGTAAGGGTCGTCGAAACGCTCGGCGGCCTGGTCGTAATGCCCGTGCTCAAAAGCCCAGCGCCCTTGTTGGTCGGCGGTGAAGAAAGCATCGAGCAAGGCGCTGGCATGCGCCGGGCTGGGCAGCCCGCCCAGCAGCGTTGCCATGGCTACGGCGCCCAGCCAGTTGACCCGCCAACCGCGGCGTACACACAGCAGCGCCACCAGCAGTAAAGGCCAGCACAGCCAGTAACCGGCATCCTTCCAGTGCACCTGTTGCCCATCGCCGCTCACCGCCTGGAAATGCCGCTGCGCGTGCAGTTCGATCCAGTCGAGATCATCGTCATCCAGGGTCAGGCTACCCAAGGGCGCATCGAGGGCATCGGCCAGCCCCTTCAGGGCTTGCTCGTCGAATGTGGCCTGCACGGGGCTGCCATCTGCGCCACGCCTTGGCGTACCATCGGCAGTACGTATTACACCTGCACTCCGGCTACCCACCGCCAGGACCAACACCTGCAATCCAGTACCATGCAGGCGTTTGCCCAACACGTCGAACTGGCTGGCATCGGCGCCATCGGTAACCAGCACCAAGGTTCCAGGGCTGTGCTCGGCTTTGAGCAGACTGACAGCAAGGTCGACCACACCCAGCGCATCCTTGCCGGGCTGGGGCAGCAGCTCGGTGCTCAGCGCGTCAATGAAAGTAGCCAGCAGCGCCGGGTCGTCGGTGGCTGGCAGCACCAGGTGGGCACTGCCGCCATAGGCGATCAGCGCGGTGCGCGCGCCGGCCCGGCGCTGCACCAGGTCGTGCAGCATGTGGCGTGCTGCGCCGATGCGGCTTGGCGGGACATCATCAGCGTCCATCGAGGCCGACAAATCGATGGCCAGGATCAGCGGCGCGCGGTTGTCGAGAAACGCCGGGGTGTCCTGCTGCCAGGTCGGCCCGGCTGCTGCCAGCGCGCCGATGATCAGCAAGGCCGCCAACATGTGCACCGGGCGCAAGCGCCGTTCGGCCTCGGGGCGCAACACCAGGTGCTCGACCAGATGCGGCGCAATGAAGCCCTTGAGTTGGCGTTTGAGGTCGTGGCGGCGCAGCCACAGCCACGGCGCGGCAACCCCTGGCACGATCAGCAGCAGCCACAGCGGGCGCAGGAAATGGAAGGCGCTGATGTCGATTTCCACAGTCAGCCCTCCTTCGCCGATGCTGCCGCCGCCGACACCCGCAGGCCCGCCAACAGCAACGCCAGTCCGTGCACCGCCAACAGCAGGCACAGCGCTGCGGCCAACGGCCAGATGAACAGGTCGCGCTTGGGCTGATGGCTAAGGGTGATCACCTTGTGCGGGGTGATCTGGTCGAGGGTGGCATACACTGCCTGCAGCGCCTGGCTGTCGTCGGCACGGAAGAACCTGCCGCCGGTGATCTGGGCGATCTGCCGCAGCGCGTCGAGGTCGACTTTCTGCTCGCCGGTGGCCGCCGGGTCTCCGATGCCGATGGTGTGAACCACAATGCCATGCTCGTGGGCCAGCCGCGCCGCATGCTCGGGGGTGATGGCGCTGCCGGTGTCGTTACCGTCGGTAAGCAGTATCAAGACCTTGTCATGTTCCTTGGCCGGCTGCAGCATCTTGATGGTCAGGCCCATGGCATCACCCAGCGCCGTGTTCGGCCCGGCCATGCCGATACCCACTTCATCCAGCAGCATCAGCAGGCTGGCATGGTCGAGGGTCAGCGGCGCCTGCGGGTAGGCACCAGTGCCGAAAACGATCAGGCCAATGCGGTCATCCTTACGCCGGGCGATGAAGTCGCGCACCACCGACTTGACCGCCGTCAGGCGGTCGCTGCGCTGTCCATCGGGGCCTGTGTAGTCGGTGGCTTGCATTGATTGGGAGATATCGATGGCCAGCATCAGGTCGCGGGTCGGCTGCTGATGCTCTATCGGTTTTTCGACCAGTACCGGCCGCGCGCACGCTGCGACCAGCAAGGCCCAGACCACGCAGTTGAGCAGCAACTGCCAGCGCGCGCCGCTGCCTTCGCGCCTGCCGGTCGGCAGGCCCACTGCACGGCTCATCGCCGCATAAAACGGCACACGCAGGGCGCTGCGCGCCTCATGGTACGGCCGCAGGCGCCGGTAACCCAGCCACGCCAGCGGCAGCAGCAGGAATACCCAAGGGTAGTCAAACTGCCACATGATCGCTGATCCAGCGTCGGCAGGTGGCCAGTAGCGCCTGCACCTCGGCACCCGGCAACGCCATCAGTTGGGTGTCTGGCCCGTAGGCGAGCATTCGCAACTGCATGGCCAAATGTGCCGGTAAGGGCTGCACAGCATGCTGTTGCAGAAACACCTGCCACTGCGGCCCGCTGAGGGCAGCAACGGCAGGGGCCGAGGGCATCGACAGCGCCACCCGTTTGATCAGTTCGGGCAGCTCGCGCAATACCGCGCGATGCTCGGCATGCTGCTGTTCCAGCCAGGTGAGCCGGGCCAACGCCTCGCGCCGGTAACGATCACGCTGCCAGCGCCGCCAGCGCAGCACCGCCCACACCAGCACGCCCAGTGCCAGCAACCCCACCACGACCGCCCAACCCCAGGTCTGTGGTACATAGCTGAACGGCGGTGCGCCAGGCGCCAGCTCCTGTAGTTGATCAATGGCCGGAACCTCGGTGCTGTTCATCGGCCAACCTCGCTCAGGCGCCCCAGTTCGCGGCGCAGTTGCTCCAGGCTGTCTTCGCCGCAACTGATCGACATCAGCGGTACCTGGCTACTGCGCAACAACTCGGCCACATCGCGCAGGCGCCCGGAGAGGAAATCGGACAAAGGCCGGTGCACTTGCCGGCGCCCCACCTCCAGTTCGGCCTGCGTCGAGCCTTGGGTGATGGTCAGCCGGCCCTGTTCCGGCAATTGCAGGGCAATCGGGTCATACACCAGCAGGGCAATCACGTCGTTGTGGCTGCGTAGTTGGCGCAGCAGGCCCAGCGTCTGCTCGCTGACACCGGCAAAGTCGCTGATCAGGCAGATCAGGTGATCGTGCCCTGCACTGGCAATACACGTGCGCAAGACCTGGTCCAACCGCGTGTCGTGTTCCTGGTCTGCGCCAGCCACCGACAGCGCGTGGTTGGCACGCACCAGCGCCGCAAAAAAATGCTGGATCCGGCTGCGGCTGCGCAGTGGCGCGATGTGCTCGACCCGCTCAGCGCCCATCACCAGCCCGCCAACCCGGTCACCGGCGTGGAAGGCGATCCAGGCACACTGCGCCGCCAGATGAGCCGCCGTGACAGACTTGAAGTAGCGCTGCGAGCCGAAATACATGCTCATGCGCTGGTCCACCACCACCAGCGTCGGCCGGTCACGCTCTTCGGTAAAACTGCGCACAAATGGCTTGCCGTGGCGCAGCGAAGCGCGCCAATCCAGATGCCGCAGGTTATCGCCCGGCTGGTAGCGGCGCAACTCGTCGAAGCTCAGGCCCCTGCCGCGCAAGCGCGAGGCATGGTTGCCGGCAAGGATGCTCGACAGCGGTTGGCGGGCAATGAAGCTCAGCCCCCGGGCACGTGGCTCCAGGGCCATCAACTGCGCCACGGTGGTATAGACGTGGCCATCGGCAGGCGGCGTGGTCACTGGCATGAGCTTGCCCTCAGGCAGGTATGGCGACTTTATCCAGCAGCCGGTCGATCACCTGGTCAGCCCCTACGCCGTCGCTGATGGCGTCGTAGGACAGCTGCAGGCGGTGGCGCAATACCGGATGGATGATTGCCCGCACATCGTCCGGCGTGACGAAAGCGCTGCCGCTGAGCCAGGCATGCGCGCGCGATACCCGGTCCAGGCTGATACCACCGCGCGGGCTGGCGCCGATCTTGATCCAGCGGCCCAGGTCGGGGTCATGCTCGGCGCCATGGCGGGTAGCGTTGATCAGGCTGATCAGGTAGCGGTCGATCGCTTCGCTGACGTGCACTTGGCCGACCGCCTGGCGAGCGGCGAAGATCACCTCTTGGGCCAGCTGCTCCGGCGCGGCCTGCTGCCCATGCGCCGCCTGGTCTTCGGCGCGCACCAGGCGCAATACCTGGGTTTCGTCGTCCGGGCTGGGGTAGTCCAGCTGCAGCTTCATCAGAAAACGGTCCATCTGCGCCTCGGGCAGCGGGTACGTGCCCTCCTGCTCGATGGGGTTCTGCGTAGCCAGCACCATGAACAGGCCCGGCATCGGGTAGCTTTTGCCGGCCACGGTGATCTGGCGCTCCTCCATGGCCTCGAGCAGCGCCGCCTGGACCTTGGCTGGCGCACGGTTGATTTCGTCGGCAAGAATCACATTGCCGAACAGCGGCCCGGGCTGGAACTCGATGACATTGCCGCGTTCGCTCTGCTGCAGGATCTCCCCGCCGGTGATGTCCGACGGCAGCAGATCGGGGGTGAACTGGATGCGCCGCATTTGCGCATCCAGATGGGTGGCGAGGGCTTTGACGGTGCGTGTCTTAGCCAGCCCCGGCAAGCTTTCGAGCAGGACATGGCCGTTGGCCAGAAGTCCCAACAGGACATGATGGATGGTCTCGGCCTGCCCCAGCACCTTCTGCCCAACCGCCGTTTGCAACGCGATGACATGCTCGTAAGTAGTCACGATGCCCTCCTCGCCCAACGTCCATGAGCGTGTAACTGTAGTCGCCTGGCGCCGGGGCGCAAGCCTGGTTACTCGCCCTGGCGCCAGTAGGGCTCGATTGCCTGCAGGCGTGGATCATCCGGTGCCGCCTCACGCATGCGTTTGACGTAGCCGAATGCCTGCTGGCGCTCGCCGGCCAGGGCGTGCAGGTAGATCAGCGAGTACAGCAGGTCCGGATCACCGGGCGACTGCTCCAGGCCTTGCCGCAGCGCTTGCAGTGCATCGTCACGACGGTTCATGCGCGACAGCAGCAGGCCCTGGTTGTAGCGGATGCGGGCATTGCCGGGCAGCGCCACAGCCGCTTGGTCCAGCCAGCCCAATGCCTGTTCGGCATCACCGCGCTCTACCAGCAGCAGCGCCAGCATATAGGCCAGGTTGCCGCGGTCGCTGGCGGGCATTTTTTGCAAGGCCACACCCTCGCGCAGCAGTGTTTCGGCCTCATCAAGCCGCTGTCCGGCACTGGCCAGGGTCACCAGGTTGACCCGCGCCGGGACGAAATAGGGGTCCATAAGCAGGGCCTGGCGGTACTCGTGCATGGCCTCGGCGTCACGACCCTGGCGCGAAAGCAGAACTGCCAGGTTGAGGCGCCCACCGGGCAGGTCAGCGTTGCCACGCAGGCGCCGTTCATAGTCGGCCAGCAAGCCGCGGTAAGTTTCGCGCTGCTGCTCGGGCACCTGCTCAGGTGCAACGTCGGCCAGGGCCCTCACTGTCTCGTCGCGCACGGCGCGGGTCGGGTCCGCCAGCAATGGCATCAGGGCCTGAATGCGCTGGCTGGGTTCGACACTGGTGAAACCCGATACCGCGTAGGCTCGCACCAGCGGTTCCTTGTCCTGCAACGCCCAGCGCAGGTTGCTGGTGGCAGCCGGGCCAAGGTCGGCAAGCTGGTCGGCGGCAGTGGCACGGACGATGGCAGGGTTGGCCTTGTCGGCGAGCAGGTAGCCCAGGCGGCTGAGGGCGGTGATCGGGTCTTGCTGCACCGCGTGGAAGGTTTGCCCGTAATGGTTGGGCCGCGTGGGGGTGGCGAACCACTGGTCGATGGCCTTGGCCGCCCACGCCGGGGTTTGATCCTGATGGCAGGCCGTGCAGGCATCGGGGCCGGCACTCTGCGCGGCCATGTCCGGGCGCGGGATACGGATGCTGTGGTCGCGCCGTGGGTCGAGCACCATATAGGTCTTGGTGGGCATATGGCAGTTCACGCACTGGGCGCCAGGTGAACCCACAGGGTGATGGTGGTGCGCCGGGCTGTCATAGTCCTTGGCCTGCAGGCCGGCAAAGCGTGCAGTATTGGGCAGCGGGTTGTGGCATTGCTGACACAGGCCGTTGCCTTCGATACGCACCTTGGTGGTATGCGGGTCGTGGCAATCGGTACAGGCAACCCCGGCGCCATACATCTTGCTCTGGGCGAACGAGCCGAACTCGTAGACTTCGCCGTCAATCTGCCCGTCTGCGTGGTAAAGCCCGGTGCGCAGCGTCGCCGGCAGGCTCTGGTCGAGTTGCGGGTGCCCCGGCATCTGCCCGGTGCCCAGGCCCTGGCGGCGGCTGTGGCAGTAGGCGCATTGCTCGACCACGCCTTTGCTGTCCAGTGCTTTGAAGTCCACCTCAAGGCCATTTCCGCCGCGTGCTGTCGGCGCACTGCCCTGTTGTTTAAGCGCCCAGTCGACATGCGCCTGGCCCGGCCCATGGCAAGCCTGGCAACCCACCGTCTGCTCCTGCCAGGTGCTGGCGAAACTGTCGTTTTTGTCGTCGTAGTTTTTCGCCAGCCGGGTCGAATGGCAATCGGCGCACATGCCGTTCCAGTTCTGGTAGCGCCCGGTCCAGTGCAGCGGGTCATCCGGGGTGAAGCGCTGGCCGGGATAAAGTGAGAACCAGCGCTGGCCACCCTGCGCCTGCGGGCGGCTGTCCCAGGCGATGGTCAGCGCCTGCAAGCGCCCACGGGAAAGCTCCACCAGGTACTGTTGCAAAGGCGCGTGACCAAAGGTGTAGCGGATCTGGAATTCGGCCGGTTTACCGTCTTCGCCCTCCAGCCTGACGTAGTAGCCATCGCCTTTTCGGTAGAAGTGCGCCTGCACGCCGTCGGCGTCGTAGTGCACATCATTGAAATTGCCCAGCACGTTCTCTGCGCTGGGGTCGCGCAGCGCCCAGGCGTGGTCGGAGTGCTGCCAAAGGCCAGCCTGCGCGGCATGGCAGCCCTGGCAGGTCTCGGCGTTGGCGTAGCCTTCCCGGTCCACAGCCAAGGCAGGGAATGCGCCTGCACCGCCTGCTGCCCACGCGCTGCAGGCGCTCCACAGCATTAGCAACAGCAACCAGCACCGACCACCCTTGAGTGGAAAAAAACCTGCGCAACCATACGTCATCAAGCCGCTCCATTTGCTGATCAAGTTGCGAAGAACACAATGATTGGCCCACACACGGCGAGCAGTACGTTGGAAATGGCGTAACACACAGTAAAGCCGACGACAGGGGTATTGCTGCCGGACATTTCAATCACTTTGTTCATCGACGCCGCTTCGGTCTGAGCGCCCGCCAAGGCACCGAGCAAAATCATCGGGTGCAAGCGCAACACATAGCGCCCGACGTACAGCGCCACCAACGGCGGCACAAGTGTCACCAGCATGCCCGAGAGCAGCAAGGCCACCCCTTGGCTACGCATCGCCTCGATCGCGGCGGGCCCGGCGAGCAAACCCACCACAGCACCAAAGGCGGTCAGGCCGAACTCGGAAAATGCCCACTGTGCGGCGGGCGGCATGCCGCCGATTTCGGGATGGCGGGAGTTGTACCAACCGATCAGCAATGCCACCAGCAGTACCCCGCCGCCCACCCCCAACTCGATCGGGATCATGCCGATATGGGTCGACAACATCCCAAGCAAGGCACCCAGCACCATGCCCAGCGCGTGCACGGCGATGTCCGATTTATAGGTACGCTGGCGGATCCTGCCCAGTTCGGCGGCCAGCGCCTCGACGCTGGCGGTGCGCCCGGTCAGGGTGATCACGTCGCCCCGGCGCAGCACCGTATTGGGCAAGGCCGGCAGCTGCAGGCCTTGCCGGGTGATACCGTCGATGAAGCAACCCATGCGCCCTGCCCCCACCAGACGGGTGCGGATCTGATGCAGCGTGTGGCCATGCAATGTGGCATTGGTGAGCACGATGTCCGCTGTGCGCGTGGGGAAAGACAACGAGCGCGGGTCATCGATCTCAGGCCCCACCAGCTGCGCCAGGTCCGCAACCGACTCACGCAGCGCGTAGATACCCAGAATATCGCCTGGCGCCAGCACCAGCGCAGGGTCCCGATCCAGCACCTGCGCACCGCGCACCACCCGCTCGACGCTCAACGCCGGGTAGTCGCGCTCAATGGCAGCGATACTGCGGCCAACCAGTTGTCCGCACAGCAGATGGTGGGCGCGTACCACAATGCGGGTGTACGGAATGCTCAGTACTTCATCCTGGTTGTCGATGCCGAGTTCGGCCTCCAGCTCGCGCGCCGAGGCGCGCACATCGATGCGCAGCAGCCACGGGGCGATGGTTCCGACAAAGACGATCAGGCCGACGGTACCAAACAGGTAAGTAATGGCGTAGGCCACGGCCATATGGCTGTTGAGCTGGGCCTTGTCGGCATCTGCCAGGTTCAGGTGGGCGATAGCGCTGCTGGCAGTGCCCATGATGGCGGTATCGGTCAGCGCCCCCGCCCCAAGCCCTGCAGTAAACCCGGCATCGAAACCGTACACCAGGTTCATCAGCAGGATGCAGCCCAGCGCTGTCGCGCACAGCACCAAGGAAAACACCACCAGCTTCAACGTCCCGCGGTTCAGGCTGCCAAAGAATTCCGGGCCACTTTTGAAGCCCACCGCATAGATGAACAGCACGAAGAACACTGATTTCAGCTCGACCGGCACATCCAGGCCGATCTGGCCGATGACCAGGCCCACCAACAATGCGCCCGCCACAGAGCCCAGATGAAAACTGCCGATATGCAGGCGACCGAGCAGCACACCCAGGGCGATGGCCAGGAACACGGCGATCTCGGGGTTGCCGCGCAGGGCATGGAGAATGAAGTCGATCATGGCTGCTCATCCTTGTGCTGTTTCGACGCCGGCGCTGTGTACCAGCGTTCGGGTGGCACCCGTTTCTCCTGCTCGGGGTCAGCCAGATAATGCGGCGACATGATCTGCACCCCGTACTCGTTGAACACGTCCTGAATGTTGGCGTGCAGTACGGTGAGTAATTCGGCGCGGGGCCGCGGTTCGCTCGGTACGGCCTGGGCGACCAGGCGGTACTCGGGGTAGAAATCTGACAATGCCGTCTGGAATACCTGCGGTGCCGGGGCTTCAACAACACCGGGGGTGCGTCTGGCCGCCTCCAGCAACATGGCCTCCACTTGTCGCCAAGGCGTGTCATAGCCAATGGTGACCGTGGTATCGACCACATAGCCCTGCCCTTGCACCACCCGCGAATAGTTTTTGGTCACGGAGCCGGTGATCATCGAGTTGGGTAGCGTCAGCACCTCGCCAAGGCCGGTGCGGATACTGGTGGTGAACATGCCCACTTCGGTCACCGTGCCTTCGTGTTCGCCGATGCGCACGAACTCACCGGGCCGCAAGGTGCGCGTGTAGGTCAGGATCAGACCTGCAGCGGCCTGGCCGACCACGCTGGATGCACCGAGCGAAATCATCAGGCCGATGAGCACCGACAGCCCCTTGAATGCTTCAGTGCCAGCCCCCGGCAGGTAGGGGTAGGCCATCGCCAGAGCGAACAGCCAGATCGCCAGCGCGGTCAGGCGGGTGGTGGGCTGCAGCGTTTCCTGGTTGAGCCAGGAAATGGTCCCGGGCCGAGACAGCCGCTCAAGCAGGCGCTTGCTGAAGGCACTGAAGCCCCGGGCCAGAAAGAAAATGAGCACGGCGATCATCAGCCCGGGAATGGCCGCGATCATGCCGTCGAGCACATAGCGCAGTAATGAGATGAGGTATTTGTTCAGGCTCTCGCCCCACGGCCGGGTATAGGGAAAACGCTGCAGTACGAACGTCAGCCATTCGTAGGTCAGCAGTGCCACCAACGTCCAGCGCAGCAGCGCCAACAGGCGACGCACCAACGGGTACAGGTTGCTGGTATCCATGAGCGGGGTTTGCCCGATGCGTAGCGCGCTGGTGTGCTTGCGCATGCGCTTGGGCAACCATGACAAGGCCTTCTGGTGTAGCCAACCCGTGCACTTGAGCAGCAGCAGGTAAAGCAATGTGGCGGCGCAACTCAAACCCGCGGCTATCAACAGGAAACGCACACTGCGCGCCTGCCCGGACTCCTCCACCACCTGCCGAAGCCGCTGTGCTGCTGCCTCGGCTGCCTGCTTGACGTCGGCGTCGGTGGCGCCAAGGTCCTGGGGGGAGACGATGAAGGCTCGACG
The DNA here is from genome assembly GCF_022760795.1 of Pseudomonas sp. BP01. Taxonomy (NCBI): domain Bacteria; kingdom Pseudomonadati; phylum Pseudomonadota; class Gammaproteobacteria; order Pseudomonadales; family Pseudomonadaceae; genus Pseudomonas; species Pseudomonas sp. BP01. The sequence goes on along the minus strand of NZ_JAFBKA010000011.1, from coordinate 59,595 downwards.
ATCGCCCAGCAGCACCAGGTAGCTGTCCTGGATGGCATCGACACTCACCCTGCCATCAGCGCTGCCATCGAGGATCTCGCGGATCACCACTTCGGCGCGCTGTGCCCGTGCAGCCGGCGTTTCGCCAAGCAAGGTAGCCTGGAAGGTGATGATGGCGCGGTTACCTACTTTTAGCTGCGCCGGTTCTGCCGAAATGATGGCTACCTGGTCTGCCGCCTGCGCTTGAACAGGCAGCAGGATCAGAGCAAGCAGCAGTGACGCACACCACGCGAAAAACCGATTGCCCATTTGCAATGCGCTCCCTCAGATCATCATGCGGCCTGCGCGCCGCCAAGCGTTTCAGCAGCCTGGTACTGCACCCTGAACGCGCCTAGGGCGTGATCGCCCCCTGAGCAGGGCACGTTTGCTGGCCAGTACGATTGGCCGTGGCCATCTGCTCGGCGAGCTTGCGCAGGTTCTGCTGATGCGCTTGCACCAGGCTTTCGACCGTGTTGTCCGCCGGGGTCTGGATGATGCTGCGGCAAGTCTGGCCCTGCGCTGCCCCGGCCCGCTGCAGGCGCCAGCGCACATCGATCAGCGAATATTTGCCGGGTACCGAGTCGAACCGCTGCACGTCCACACGCACGCGCGAGGTGCTGCTACCGCCTACGTTCCCGCCCAGTTGGTCCTGCAGCGCACTGCGAAACTCATCCACCAGGTTGGCGCCCCACCACTGTGTTTCCAGAATGACCAACCCGCTGCTGCCCTGGCGCACCACCAACTGCGGGCGGTCCACCTGTGGCGGCATGCTCACCCGTTCCACGCGCACCTGGCTGCGTACGCCCTGGTCCATCGGCACCGGCACCAAGGTGTGATAACTCACCGGTGCACCGCTGCAGCCCGCCAGCAGCATGCCGCTGGCGATCCCCCACGCTATCAACCGCTTCGGCATAAATTACTCCTTGAGCAGGCCGTGTCAGGGCTTCAGATTGTCGGCATCCGCACCTTTGGGTTTGCCGCGGATCAGGGATTCAGGGTGCCGGCCAAGGTAATCGGTAAGGTCGCGAACCGACCGCGACATACGGTCCAGCTCGTCCAGGGTTTCGCCCAGGCGCTCGCGCGGCTGGGAGTTCTCCGAAATGGCCGAATTGGCGGTATTGAGGGTTTGACGGATGTCGTCGAGGGTTTTCGTAACACCCGGCAGGGTCTGGGTGTTGAATTGCCTGAGGCTACGTTGGAGCTCGCCAAGGTTGTTGTCCAGGCCACTGGCGATGCGTTCGAGCGGCAAGGCGCGCAACCGGTCGACCAGGCCCTGCAATTGCTCCTGCACCCGCTCCAGGCTTCCGGGGATGGTGGGAATGCGCAGCGGGCCTGGTGAATTGTCAAAGGCCACCTTGGCTGCATCGGGGTAAAAGTCCAGGGCTACGTACATCTGCCCGGTGATCAGGTTGCCGCTACGCGCCTGAGCCCGCAGGCCATGCTCGACAAAACTGGCAATCAATTGCCGGGTGGCGGTTTCGTCGTCGCTGTCGGGGTCGCGAGCCTTGAGCATCTTGGCCTGCACCGGCCCCAGCCGCTGCGGGAAAATCACCGCATCGACCATCACCGGGAACGTCTGCTTCTGTTCATCGTAATCCAGTTGAACCGCTGTAACCTTGCCGAACGGTACCCCCATGAACTCGACAGGCGCACCCACCGACAAACCGCGCAGTGCCTGGTCGAAGCGCAGGCGCAAGTGCCGCGAACGGCCACTCGGCGGCGCAAGTGCGGCTTCGCGGTCGGCAAACAGGCGGAAGCGCTGCTGATCCGCTGCCGGCTCAGCTTGCTCGGCGAAGGCCGGGGCGCCGAACGCCAGGCCGCCGACCAGCAGCGCCGAAAGCGACTCCGTGTTTATTTTCACGCCCTCGGCACCTACGTTCACATCGATGCCGCTGGCATTCCAGAAGCGTGAGTTCTGCGTCACGAAGGCGTCGTAGGGCGCATTGACGAAAATGTCGACATCAACCCCACGGCCATCCTCACGCAAGGCGTACGACACCACCTGCCCGACCGGGATCTTGCGGTAGTAGATGGACGAACCTATGTCGAGCGAGCCAAGGTCGGAAGCGGTCAACACGAAGCGCTTGCCCTTTTCGCCGTAGGTGATCGGCGGCGGCGCCTCCAGGCCGGTGAACGTGCGTTGCGGGCCACCCGACTGACCGGCATCGGCGCCGATGAAGCTGCCCGACAGCAAGGTGTCTATACCGCTTACACCGCCTGCGCCGATACGTGGGCGCACCACCCAGAACCGCGACCCTTCGCTGGCAAACGACTGTGCCTCCTTGTTCAGTTGCACTTTGGCAATGACGCCGTTGCGGTCCGGCGCAAGGTCCACCGAGGTCACGCCGCCGATCACTACGCTGCGGTATTTGACCGGGGTTTTCTGCGCCACCAGGCCGTCGCCGGTACGGAACGAAATGCTGATCACCGGCCCTTCCTGCATCCAGTTGCGCACTACCAGCGAGGCACCGACCAGCAGCGCAAGGATCGGCACGATCCACACCAGTGAAATGCTCCAGCGCCGGGTGCGCACCTCAGGTTGGCCAGGCACCGCTTGCTCTCGCGAGTCCTGCATCGGTCAGTTCTCCTTCTCGGCGGGGCCGTGGTCCCAGATCAGACGCGGGTCGAAACTCATTGCTGAAAGCATGGTGAGCACCACCACCAGGCCGAAGAACAGGATGCCCGCGCGCGGCTCGATGGTACCCAGCTCGCGCAGTTGCACCAGCGCCGCCACCAGCGCCACCACCATGACATCGAGCATCGACCAGTAACCGATCAGCTCGACGAAACGGTACAACCTGGAGCGCTGCCGGCAGCCTCGCTGGCTGCGCCGCTGCACGCTGGACAGCAACAGGGTCAGCGAAGCGAACTTGACCACCGGAACGCCGATACTGGCGATGAAGATGATCAGCGCAATGTCCCACGCCCCCTCCTCCCAGAACTCGATGACGCCGCCAACGATGGTGCTGTCGATGCCCTGGCCGAGCATCGTGGTGTGCATGACCGGCAGCGCATTGGCCGGAATGTAGAACACCAGTGCCGCCAACAAGTAGGCCCAGCCGCGGCTGATCGCGTCATGCTTGCGCGCATGCAAGGGGGCACCGCAGCGCGGACAGGCATGGGTGTTCTGGCGCAGGTCGACGGCCAGGCCGCAGCCATGACACAGGCACAGCTGCAGTTCGCTGGCCTGCGGCGGCGTGCTCATACCTGCTCCCAAAGGTCGCGGATGTCGCGCCCGGCTATCAGGATGATCAGCACGCTCAGGGCCGCCAGGGCCACAAGGCCGATGCCAGGGATAACCTCGAGCAACCCGGCCAGTTTGATCACCGCCACCAGCGCCCCGAGCAGGCAGACCTCAAGCATGCTCCACGGCCGCAAGCCTTCGAGCCCGCGCATGCAAACGGCGAAGCCTGGCGCCCGCTTGCCCCCTGCGGCGAAGGCCAGCAACCAGATCAGCAGGGCAACCTGCAGCATCGGTGCGAGGATGATCGCCAGGGCAACCACCAAGGCGATGAAGGTAATGCTGCCGTGGCTCAGGATCATCACCGAGTCCCACAAGGTGGCTGCATTGCGCAGCCCTTGCATGCTGATCGACATCACCGGGTAGACGTTGGCAAAAGCCAGCAGCACCGCACCCGTTACGCTCAAGGCCAAGCGCTGCTGTACCGTGATGCGCACGCGCCGCTGCAGCACGCCACCGCACCGTGTGCAAATGGCGCTCTGCGAACGCTGCAAGTCGGTTCGCAGGTAAACGGCGTCACAATATTCGCAAATGATTGCGTGCCGAACTGTACTGGCGGCTTGCTCTGAATGACCGACCATGTGGCAACTCCTCACGCGTTCGTCCGGGCAAGCGTAGACCATCACCGCAAGGAACAACGTTTCCGAGCGTTGCATTCGGCACTCTGTTGATCGAAACGCTGTAGTTTTAAAAAAACGATCTACGCTCATTTGTCTACAACACCTCATTCGCAATACGTTGCATTCGTAAAGTGCTCACTGCGCGTGTTTGCGCAAGTAGAACGCAACGTCCAGGCGAAGTGTTGTATCGGGCTGGATTGGCACCGCCCGCCGTCCCAGCACAGGCAGTTTGATAACCAAGGAGCCATGCCATGAAGTCGAAGTTGCTAATGTCCACGTTTTGCGCGGCGTCACTTGCCCTTGCCGGGTGTGCCAGCAAGTATGTCGAGTCCGATCAGTACTCCGGCTTTCTCAAGGACTACAGCGTGCTGAAGGAAGGCAAGTCACCCTCTGGCGCGCCGGTGATGAGCTGGATCAAGCCCGACGTTGATGCAAACCGCTACCGCAGCGTGTATATCGAACCCAGCCAGTTCTACCCGCGGCCGCAGCCAACCGAGAAGATCCCGGCAAGTACCCTTCAAGGCATTACCCAGTATTACGACCAGGCGTTGCGTACCCAGTTTTCCAAAGCGCTGCCGCTGGCCGATGCGCCGGGCCCAGGCGTGCTGATCGTGCGCCCGGCAATTACTGCGGTCAGCGCCAAGACCAAAAGCCTGCGCCCGTATGAGGTGATCCCGATCGCCCTGGTGGCGGCCGGCGTCAGCGCCGCTACAGGCATTCGTGACCAGGACACCAGTATCGCCACCGAGGCGGCATTCCTCGACGGCGACAGCAACCAGGTAGTCGCAGAAGTGGTGCGTAAAGGCGCCGGCGCAGAACTGGACAATTCTTCGCAGGTAATGCAGGCCAAGGATGCCAAGGCCGTGCTCGATGGCTGGGCAATGGACATGGTCAAGTCGTTTCAACACCTGAAGGCAAAATAGGTGCACCGACCTGCGCCCGCGGGTCGGTCCAGGTACCGCCCCAAAGGCTCCCCGTAGCGAGCGGACCTGCTTCGGTTCCGCCCCTCGCAGAGGCAGCAGCATGCCAAACCTTAGCCATCGTCGACATCATCCCCGCGCCCTTTCAGCCTTGGCCTGTGGCCTGGGCCTGGCCATCAGCAACGCCTGGGGCGGCGGTATCCTCATCTACGAAGCCGGCCAGGAAGGCAACGGCCTGGCCAACGCCGGTGCCGCTGCGCTGGCCAGCGACCCCAGTGTGCTCATGAGCAACCCTGCAGGCATCGCCGAGCTGCGTGGCACCCAGCTCAGTGCCAATGCCCAGGTGATACTCGGTGACATCCGCTTCTCGCGCGGCAGCAACAACCAGTTCGCGGGCAACGAAGGCGGCAATAGCCTGGAGTACCTGCCAGGTTCAAGCCTGTTTGTCAGCCACCAACTCGATGAGCGCGCCACCCTCGGCTTCGGCATGTATGGCAACTTCGGCCTGGCGCTGGACTACGACGATGACTGGGCCGGGCGCTACTTCACCCAGGAGGCTGCCGTCATCGGGGTATCGCTGCAGCCGACAATCGCCTATCAGTTCACCGATGACCTGTCGGTGGGTATTGGCCCGCGCTTCATGTATGCCTACTACCGCACCGAGATGGCGATCAACAACAACCTGCTCGGCGTAACCGATCGGCCGGACGGCCAACTGGAGTACAAGGACACCGATTGGGGCACCGGGGTCAACGTCGGCCTGCTCTACAAGCTCGACGCGCGCACCCGGATCGGTCTGGCCTACACCAGCAAGATCGATCTCGAGTTCAAGGACAGCCCGGACGTGCGCAAGGTCAGCAACCCGTTACTAAACGCGGCGCTGAACCGCCTGGATGTCGATACCCTTGAACTGGACATGTCGGTACCCCAGACCGTGCTGCTGAGCATCGCACACCAGCTGGATGATCAATGGACCTTGCTGGGCAGCCTGGGCTGGCAGGACTGGAGCGAATTCGGCGATATCGGCGTAGAAGTCGATACCGACCTCGCCGGCACCAGTCGCACTGTAGACCGCCGCTACAAGGACACCTGGCATGCTTCGCTGGGTGCGCAATACCAGGTCACCCGCAAGTTGCGCTGGAACATGGGGGTGGGCTACGACAGTTCAGCCGTGGATGACAAAGACCGCACGGTAGATAACCCGATGAACGAAACCTGGCGGTTGGCCACCGGGTTCAACTACCAAGTCGAAGAAGGCCTTGACCTGCACATGGCTTACACCTTGGTCTGGTTGGGCGACATGGATGTGGAGCAGACCAAATCACGTTCGGGCAACAGCCTTTCCGGCACCTATCGCAACACCGCGCTGCATATCGTGGGCGGCGGCGCGACATGGCGATTCTGACGGGCGGTTGTCTGCATCAACAGTAAGTGTCGGGTTCTGGCCTGAGGGTACTGCAATGAACAATGTGATGCTCAAGCTCAAACATGAATTCCTGAAAGTCCTTCCACCAACGATCTTCTTTTTCGTCATCCTGCACATTGTCGTACTGATCAGGTCATTGATGATCAAGGGGTCTGGCCTTGATATGCCGGAATCGGCATCCGTCCTTTTCGCATCGATGATTCTGGGCAAGTCGGTGCTGGTTGCGGACATGCTGCCGTTCATCAACCGCTTTCCCGATAAACCGCTTATCTGGAATGTGTCCTGGAAAACCCTCATGTATGCGTGCGTTGCCTTACTGGTGCATTACCTGGAGCGGCTTTACGAGTATTGGAAAGAAGCGCCGGGTTTTATCGATGCAAACGCCCTGTTCTGGACTTCTATCAACTGGCCAAGGTTCTGGGCAATTCAGATCTTGCTGATCACGCTGATCTTCATGTACTGCGTCATCGCCGAGCTGGCGCGGGTAATCGGGCGTGACCGCCTCAAACGCATGTTCATTGGACCGCTGCCGGTAGAACAACCCGGCAAGTGACCCTGGAAATGGCCAGTATCAAGGATGCATGCGAGGGAACCCGAATGCGCAAACCCGTTATCGAGATTGCTGTTTTCACGCTCTTTCTATCGCTGACGAGCTTTGCTGCGGATGCGGTACCGGACACCCCGCCGACGGAGTCGCAACAGATCCGAGTGCTGCTGGCTGCGGATCTGGAAACGACGCTTTCCAGCCAGATGAACGGGACCTTGGGTGAGCTCACCGCCCGTTTCGGCGAACATGTGAACAAAGGCGCCAGCCTGGCCCTGTTCAACTGCAACGAAGCCAAGGCGCGGGGCAAGGTTGCCGTGGCCGAACTGGCGATGGCCCAGCAGAACCTGCAGGCTAAAAAGCAGCTTCGCAAACTGGACGCCGTAGGCGACATCGAAGTGGCGGCGGCCAATACCGAAGTGCAAAAAGCCGAGGGCGCACGCGCCATGGGCGATGCGCAGATGAGCTATTGCCGAGTGGTGGCACCCTTTTCTGGCCATGTGGCCAAGGTTTACGTCAAACCCTACCAGACGGTCAGCGCGGGGACGCCGCTGTTCGACCTGGTCAGTGACGGCGCACTGAAGGTGCGCATGAACGTGCCATCGAGCCAGTTGAAAAGCCTCAGCCCCGGCCAGCCACTGGAGGTCAAGGTGCATGAAACCGGCAAGACCTACCCGGCCAAGGTCAGCGTGATCAACGCCAGGGTCGACGCCGTGGCCCAGACGGTGGAGCTGGAAGCACGCTTCGACCAGCGCTACCCGGAACTGATCGCTGGCATGAGCGGCACGGCGCGGTTCGACCATGACCGTGAATAGGCCGCTTCCGCATCCGCAGCTGCTGCTGCAGCTGGATGCCCTGCGCGACAAGGCCATGGCTGCCGAAACGCTGAACGCGCTGGCGTTCAGCATGGCCAACGACCTGTATCCGCTGCTGCCCTTCCACCAGGCGCTGGTGTTCGAACAAGGCAACAACGGCCTGCAGCTGCTGTGTGTATCGGGCCTGGCACGGCCCAGCGAGGACTCGCCCTACCTGGTGTGGCTGCGCCGCGCCAGCCGCTGGCTCAACGAGCGCCTGGTAGACCCGCAGCCCGCCTGGCTGACGCAGGCCGGCAGCGCCCCGCCCGCCGACATCGCCGAGGGCTGGGCCGAGTGGTGGCCCGCGGGCTTGTGGTGCATACCGTTGCATGGCCCTGCCGGGCAGCGCCTTGGGTTACTGGTGTTGCTACTGGAGGAGGCCCCGCCTGCACTGCTGCACCAGCAACTTGATGGGCTGACCCGCACCTGGGCCTACTGTTGGCACGCACTGAGCCGGCGGCGCCGGATCAGCCGCTGGCGCCCCAGCCGCCGTCAGTTGCTGATCGGCCTGCTGGTGGCTGCCGGGCTGTTGCTGGTACCGGTGCGGCAAACGGCCCTGGCGCCGGCGCAGATCGTGTCGCATCAGGCGCAGATCGTCAGCTCACCGATCGACGGTGTTATCGCCCAGGTGCTGGTGCGCCCCAACCAGCCAGTGGAAGCTGGCACGCCGCTGTTCACCCTCGATGAAACCACCCTGCGCAGCCGCGCCGAGGTGCTGGGCAAGGAAGTTGCCGTGGCCGATGCCGAATTGCAGGCGGCCAGCCAGCGCGCTTTCGACAATCCGCAAAGCAAGAGCGAACTGACATTGCTGCAGGGCCGTGTACAACAGCGCCGCGCCGAGCTTGCTGCAGTGCAAGCGCAACTGCGGCGCACCCGGGTGCTGGCACCGCGCGCCGGGGTAGCGGTGTTCAGCGACCCCAACGACTGGCTGGGCAAGCCGGTGTCGACCGGCGAGCGGATCATGCACGTCGCCGATCCAGCGCAGCCGGCGATGCAGATCCAGCTGGCCGTGGCCGATGCCATCGCCTTGGAGCCGGGCGCCGAAGTGACCTTGTTCCTCACCGCCTACCCGCTCAGCCCGCTCAGGGGGAAAATTCTCGAAACCAGCTACCAGGCCAAGCCCAGCGATGACGGCGTGGTCGCCTACCGCCTGCTGGCCAGCATCGACAAGCACTCCGAACATGCCCGCCTGGGCCTGCACGGCACCGCCAAGTTGTACGGTGGTCGGGTGATGCTGGGCTATTACCTGCTGCGCCGGCCGCTGGCCAGCCTGCGCGCCTGGAGTGGCTGGTGATGCTTGACCTGTCCGAATTACCGCTGCCGCCATTGCGCGAAGACCTGCGGCTGTGCGAAGCCGCCGACAGCCGCGAAGGGGAGCCAGCGTGGATGATCCACGACACGGTGGTCAACCGGTTCTACCGCATCGGCTGGCTGGAATTTGAATGCTTGCTGCGCTGGGGCCAGACGCCACGCCAGATCAGTGAGCAAGTGGCCCGCGACAGTGCGCTCAAGCCGGATGTCGAGCAAGTGCTGGCACTGCGGGCGTTTCTTGAACAGCACCACCTGCTGCGCCCGGGCCCCGAACAACTGGCCAGGCTGCAAGGCGCCAGCGAGGCACGTACCTGGTCAAGCTGGCGCTGGTGGTTGCACCATTACCTGTTCTTTCGCATCCCGCTGCTGCGTCCCCAGTTTGCGTTGCAGCACTTGGCTGCGGCCCTGGGCTGGCTGTTCCATCCCCTCACCGGAGTGCTGGTGGCGGGTTTGACACTGCTGGGCATCGTCCTGGTCATGCAGCAGTGGGACAGCTTTACCCACGCGGTGGTGGAGTCGTTTTCCACCGAAGGCCTGCTCAGTTTTGCCCTGGCGCTGGTGGTCGCCAAGACCCTGCACGAAATCGGCCACGCGCTGGTCGCCACGCGCCTGGGCCTGCGCGTGGGGCACATGGGCATCGCGTTTCTGGTGCTGTGGCCGATGCTCTACACCGACACCGGCGAAAGCTGGAAGCTCAAGCGCGCACGCCAGCGCCTGGCGATCGCTTCAGCGGGGATCGTCACCGAGCTTTCGCTGGCAGGCCTTGCCACTCTCGGCTGGGCCCTGTGTGACGACGGCGCCCTGCGCAACGCCCTGCTCTACCTGGCGACCACCAGCTGGGTACTGTCGTTGGCGCTCAATGCCAGCCCGTTCATGCGCTTTGACGGCTATTTCATCCTCAGCGACCTGCTCGATTTCCCCAACCTGCACGAACGCGCTTCGGCGCTGGCGCGCACGGCCCTGCGGCGCAACATCCTGGGGTTGAACGAGCCGTGGCCAGAGCCATTCCCGGCGGGCCAGCGGCGCCTGTTGGTGGCGTTCGCCTTCGCCACCTGGTTGTATCGCCTGGTGCTGTTTCTGGGCATCGCCGTGGCGGTGTACCTGTTCTTCTTCAAACTGTTGGGGATTGTGCTGTTCATGGTCGAACTGGCGTGGTTTATCGCGCTGCCGGTGAAGCGTGAGCTGAGCCACTGGTGGCAACAGCGGGCACACATCCCGGGGCGTCGCAAACGGCTGTTCTACCTGTGCCTGGGCCTGGCCGTACTGGGCCTGGCGCTACCCTGGCGCAGCCAGGTCGATGCCGTGGGGGTCGCGCGAGCCGAACACCAGCTGCGCGTCTACACCCCCTACCCTGCACGGCTGCAGAGCCTGCATCAGGCGGGCCAGGTCAAGGCCGGCGAGGTGCTGGCAGTGCTCGACGAACCGGACCTGGATTCACGCTTGCGCAGCAGCGAGGCCAGCGCCCGCAGCTATGAAGCGCGCCTCTCGGGCCTGCTTGCCGACCCAGGCGGGCTGACCGAAGATGCCGCTACCCAGCAGCGCCTGAATGTGCAAACTGAAGAAGCCCGCGCCGCGCGTACTGAAATTGCCCGGCTCAACTTGCAGGCACCGTTCGCCGGCAGCTGGCTGGACCTGGACCGCGACGTGCAACCGGGCCAATGGCTCAACCGCCAGCAAGCACTGGGCATCCTCATCGACCCCAGGCACTGGCAGATCGATGCCTACGTGGCCCAGGACCAGGTGCACCACCTGGCCGTCGGCGATAGCGTCCGCTTCTACCCCGACGGCCAGGCCAGCGCGCTGCGCGGCAGGGTACTGGCAATTGGCAGCACCCGTGCCGGGCAGTTGGCCCACCGCATGCTCTCATCGCATTTCGGCGGCCCGGTGCCGATCACCAGCGAGCCTCTGGTGCCCAGCAATGCCTTGTTCCAGGTGCTGGTTGCGCTGGATGAACCGCTGGTCACGGTGCGCGAAACCCGCGGCAAACTGAAAATCGAAGGGGCAAAACGCAGTGTCCTTGGCGAGCTGGGTACGTGGTTGTTGGGGGTGGGTTTGCGCGAAAGCGGCTTCTGAGCAATGCCTTTCGGCGCCTGCTCTGTTGTTGCAGGAAAACCCGACTACGATTGCTTAAGCCTCGAATCTGGCGTCGAACTTCTGAGCAGGGTACGGAAATGGACATCAAGAGCAGAGCCGGCTTTGCCACTGTTTCACGCCCCCGGTCGCAGACGGTGGCACTTGAACAACGCATCCTGTTCGACGGCGCCGCCGCAACCGCCGTCGATCAGCAGCACCATATCGATGCCAGCCCTGCCGAGGCCAAGGACAGCAGCCACCCCGCACCCACCGCCAGCGAGGCGCAAACCGCCGCGCCGGCGCCCGCCGCACGCAACCTGGTGGTGATCGATGCCCGCGTGGAAAACCGCGACCAGTTAGCCGCCAACCTGCCAGCCGGTACCACTGCGCTGGTAGTCGACCCCGGCCAGGACGCGATCGCCGCCATCAGCAACGTCCTGGCGCAACTGGGCAAGGTCGATTCCATCCAGGTGTTTTCGCACGGTACCTCTGGCCAGTTCACCCTGGGCAACCAGGTGTTCACCCGTCAGACCGTCGAGCAACTGGGTGACCGCCTCAGCGCCTGGCGCGCTGAGCTGAACAGCGGCGCCGATATCCAGTTGTACGGGTGCGACGTTGGCACCGGTAGCGCCGGCCAGGCGTTGGTCGACGAGCTGGCACGCTGGACCGGCGCTGACGTCGGCGCCTCCAGCAATGCCACCGGCAGCACGCTGGCGGGCGGCGACTGGCGCCTGGAGGTCAGCAACGGCGATGTCGACAAGGCCATTGCCCTGGCGGCCACTACCCTGGACAGTTTCCACGGCCTGCTGGCCGATGCCAGCCCTACGGCCAGCCTGGGGAGTGCCGGCGCCGATGTGCAGTTGGGCGAGCAGTTCACCTTTACCGTGAGTTTCAGCAACCCCTCCTCCCAGGAAGGCTATGCCCCGTTCATCGACGTGTTCATGCCGGCGACCGGGCGCGATGGCGACGACGGCGCCACCTTCGTTTCCGCCACCTACCTGGGCCAGGCGGTGAACAGCTTCGTCATCACCTTCGATGCCAACGGCAATGCCGTGCACCCGCTGGCCAAGGACGCCAGCGGCAATGCCGTGGTGATCAACGCCGCCAGCGTGGGCATGAAGCCCGGGGACCAGATGGTGGTGCTGCAGTTGCCCTACGCCAGTGTCACCAACGGCCAGCCCAGCATCGACGTGCAGATTACCGCGCAGTTGAGCAACCTGGCCGACACCCCCTACTCCGACGGCGCGCCGAACCTCACCATCAATACCCGAGCCGGTTTCGAATACGGCAACGACTCACTGAACAACCCGGTCCAGGACCCGAGCCTGGTGGAAAGCGCGCTGCACAGTTTCGTCATTACCCCGACCCTGCTGAAAGTCACGCAAACGGTGAACATGCCCGAAGGCGAAACCGTCACCGGGCCCAACTTCACCCGCACCCAGACCGTTACCGTGACCCCGGCGCCTGGGCAGACCCTGAGCAATGTCACCGTCACCCAGACCGTGCCCGACCAGGTGCATGTCAGTGCCATTACCCCGGGCCCGGGCGGCACCCTGACGTCGGTCACCCTGCACGACGGCACCGTGCTCACCAACCCGGCCCTGATCGCCCTGGCGCTGGCCAACCCCAATGCGTTCGTAGCCAGCTACGACATCCATTACGACAGCCTCAGCGCAGCCAGCGAAACCCAGGTCAGTTTCTATGTGCCGCAAATCGATGCCAATGGCCGGCCAGTGATAGACCCGGCCACCGGCAACCCGGTGCAGATCGACTTCGGCACCGCGAGCGTGACCGGCAACTGGAACCCGCTGGACCCACGCGACCGCCCCGCCGACCCGGACGGCTACCCGTTCAGTGAAACCGGCAATGGCCAGGGTGTGACCTTTGTGGCCAAGTCGATCACCCTGCTCAAGCAGGTCAACCTGCAGAATGATGTCGGCACGGCCGGTCTTACGCCCGGCGACACCTTGCGCTACACCATGGACGTGGCCATCTCCGACTTCTTCGCCTTTGGCGAGAACATCCTGGAGCAAGGCCAGTTCACCCTGACCGACCTGCTCAGCGATGGCCAGACGTTCGACCCGGGCAACCCGCCCACCCTGATCATCCAGCAGCATGGCGCCAGCCAGAGCATTGCCCTGGTCTATACCCAGACGGTCAATGCCGACGGCAGCACCACGCTGGTCTTCGACATTGCCGAATCCATCCGTCAGGCCGTTGCCGGTCCGGGCATCGCAGCGCTATTTGGTGACCTCTATGACGACACGGTGCAGGAAGGCGCCACACGCCTGAGCATCGTCTACGACGCGACGATCGACACCAGCTACACCAGCGACCACCCGCCCCATGACCAGCTCAACGAAGGCGACAGTATCGGCAACAATGCCACGGTGGACGCCACCGTGCTGCGCGACTCGGTCAACCTCGGCGGCCTGCAGACCGACGGCTCAGGCACCCTGAGCACCATCGACACCTCCGCTGTGGATATCGAGCTCACCCAGGTCAACGGCGGCAACCCGCCGGCCAACGGCGAACTGCGCCCGGGGGACGTGGTGACGTTCACCATCAGCTATGACCTGCTGGTTGCCGACTACGAGAACTTCAAGCTTACTGCCTACCTGCCACTGCCCTTGCTCGACGCCAGTGGCATCGCCTGGAGCTTCGGCACCGGCGTGGGCCAATGGACGTTCGGCATCGGCAATACCACGCTCGATGTACCCGACAGCGTCACGACAGGCCCCGGCAACTCGATCATCTTCGACTTCGGCAACTATGTGTCCGGCGGGTTGGACGGCGCCACGGTGCAGGTTCGCTTCACCATGGTCGTCGGCGACCAGCCCTATGCCGACCAGCGTGAGCTGGACGTGCTGGCGCAGTCGAGCCAGACCACCACGGTGGACAAAACGGTGCTCACGTCGTCGGATGTGGCTGTGATCGAGTCGGTTGCCGAACCTGTGCTGGACATCAAGCACGGCGTGGTCTCCAGCACCCATGGTACGGTCACCGGTACGACCGGCAACTGGACTGCGCCAGGTTCCAGTGGCGTACCGTTCAGCGGCAGCGTTACCAGCTTGGCAGCGGTGGACGGCAATGTCAGCGGCATCGATGGTGCTGACACCCTGCGCCTGGCCACTGCCCTGAAGAACACCGGCGGCGGCGGCGCCTACGATGTCAGCACCAGCATCGCGCTGCCTGCCGGCCTGTCATTCGTCGGCGGCAGCCTGAGCGCGGCCAACCTGCAAATCTACCGCGGTGACGGCACTTTGCTGGTGCTGGGCACCGACTACAGCGTCAGCGGCAACGCGATCACCTTCCTCGACGCCAACGGCCAGGCCAGCTTGCTTGCCGGGCGTGCAGGCAGCGCCAGCGACCTGTCGGGCGCCAACCTGGTGGTCATCACCTACGACGTCACCGTGGACAACGCCATCCTGGCGTCCAGCACCCTGCAGAGCACTGCAGCACTGACCTATTACGCCAGCGTCAACGGCGGCCAGGACTTCACGCCGACAGACCTCACCGAAGTCGCCAACCAACAGGTGGCAGCCCCGACCATCAGCAAGGGCTACAAGGACGGCAGCCTCACCGAGGATGACTCCAGCGCCACCCACACCACCGGCAGTAACCTGGTGATTGGCGAAAGCATCACCTATGACATCGTCGTCAGCCTGCCCGAGGGCTCGACGGGCAGCCTGCGCATCAACGACCTGATACCCCCTGGCCTGCGCCTGGACTCGCGGTTCAACGGCAACCTTGGCTACCAGATCATCACCACTACGGCGGGCAGCGGCGCCTTGGCGGCCGACTTCAACGGCGTGCTCAACGTCAACCCGGTGACCCTCGACGGCAGCGACGGCGCCGACCTGATGCTGGTGTTCGACAGCGCCGGGGCTGCCGCCGACAACATTGTCGGCAATAACAGCTTTGTCATCCGCCTGGTGCTGGTGGCCAGCAATGTCACCGGCAACCAGCAAGGCACCACACTCAACAATGGCGCGCAACTGGTCTACAGCGACCCGGACGGTGACACCCCCAACGGTGCTACTGCGGTCGATCGCAGCCTCAACAGCGCCCAACAGCCCGCCGTGACCATCGTCGAGCCGACGTTGAGCGTTACCCAGCAGATCACCTCCACCCCCACCTTCGGCGGCTTCGACGAGGGGGACACCGTCACTTTCACCATCACCGTGGCCAACAACTCAGGCACCGACGCCTTCGACATCAGCCTCCTCGACGTGCTGCCGACCGAAATCGACGGCCTGGCGATCAGCGGCACCATTCAGTACAACGGCGGCGCCACCAACAACAATACCGGCGTTGATTTCGTCATCCTCAATGGCCAGCTGGTGACTGCCAACGGTGCCAACATCGACATCGCCAATGGCGGCAGCATCGTCATCACCCTGAGCGGGGTGGTCAATGCCACTGCCGCCGGTGAGGCAGCCATTGCCAACAATGTCGAGGTGCGCTGGACCAGCCTGAACGGCAGCAGCAACACCACCGACACCGTCAATGGCGAACGCAGCGGCGACGATGGCCTGCTCAATGGTGGCCAGCTCAACGATTACCGGGTGCTGAGTGCCCTGCTCATTCCGGTCACCAATGGCATCCAGGTGTCGCGTGTGGGGGGGGTCAGCGATACCGCCCCGGCCACCAATACCAGTGGCGCCATCGACACCAGCGGCCTGGTGGAAACGGTGGTGGTCGGCGAAATCGTCCGCTACCGGGTAGCTGTGCTGGTGCCCACGGGCGAGAACCCCAATTACCAGATACGTATCGAACTGGCCCCGGGCCTGGAGTTCATCCCTGCCGACCTCAACAATATCCTGATTGCCATGGTGTCGAGCCAGTTGGGTGGCCTGACCACCGACGCCACCAACTTGGTCACCAGCACCAGCATCCTGTACATGACCGGTAACCAGAACAGTGAAGTGGCCCTGCCGATACACACCGACCTTGGCGGTACGGTGCCCAGCGGCGTTTTCGATGGCAACAATGGCCGGCTGTTGATCAACCCCAACCCCGACGGCAGCCAGACCATTACCTTCAACCTGGGCAACCTGACCAACAACGAGACCAACGACAGCGACATTGAAGGGGTGATCCTCGAATTCAATGTGCGCGTGCGCAACGTCGTCGGCAACCAGGCCACTACTCAACTGGGCATGACCGTATTCGAGCACGTCGGCCTAGGCGACGGGGTGGACCGCGGCAAGAGCGACACCCTGTTCGAACGCGTGGTCGAACCCAGCTTCACCGGCATGGACAAGTCGGTCATCGACGTGGCCCCCGGCACCGTCGCCGGCACCACCGACGCCACCGTTTCGGTCAGCTTTACCCAGGATGGCGGCGTGCCGGCCTATAACACTCACCTGGCCGACCAGTTCCCCAACGGCAGCAACTATCAGGTGCAGACCATTTTGATCAACGGCGTGGCCCAAGACCTTGCCAACCTGCCCGTCGGCGTGACCTTCACCGATGGCGCGGCCATTGCCGTGGACTTCGACCGGCTTGCGCCGAACGACACGGTCCAGGTGATCTACACCGTCACCCTGCCCAACCAGACCATCGCCGACAATGCCGCCAGTTCCGCCGTGCTGACCTGGACCAGCCTGCCGACCGACTTCGAAACCAATAGCTGGGGTGGCTCGGTGCCCGATGCCGGCGGCGGCATCGACGGCGAACGTACCGGCCAGGACGGCGCCAGCGGCCTGAACAACTACATCCTCAGCGACGGCGCCGGCATGGGCGTGATCCAGGGCACGCTGTGGGACGATACCCGCAGCGCCAACGACAGTGTCAGCCCTGACGGCCCTGGCCTGGACGGCATCGGCGTTACCCTCACCTGGGCCGGTGACGATGGCATCTTTGGCAACGGCGACGACCGCACCTTCAGCACCGTCACCGCCAACGGCGGCCTCTACGAGTTCGCCCTGCTGCCCTCGGGCAGCTACCTGGTCGCCGTGGCGCAGGACCACCAGGCAACTGCCAACAACACCTTCCGCGTACGTATCGACACCGACAGCGGCGCCGCCACTGCGGGCCTTGGCAGCATCAGCCTGACCCTGGGCGAAGGCAGCACCGGCACCGCCGACGCAGGCTACGTGCACATCAACGAAGCACCGATCAACACAGTGGCAGACCAGCACGGCGAGGAAGACACCGTGCTGCACATTGTCGGCCTGGCCACCAGCGACGTGGACGTCAACGCCGGCAACGCCGATGGCATCATGACCATCACCCTGACCGTGGTCCACGGCGTCATCTGGCAAACCGCGACGCCGCCCGCTGCCAATGCCACGCCCCCCGCCAATGCTGGCCGCAACCTGGTGCTGACCGGCACCCTGAACGAATTGAACGTGCTGCTGGGCCAGCTGTATTACAAAGGCGACCAGGACTTCAACACCTTCCGCGATGCCGAAACCCTGACCATGGTCACCCATGACCAGGGCAACTTCGGCGACGCTCCGCTCAATGGCGACGGCATTCCCGGCCAGAACCCGGCCGATGCACTGACCGACACCGACGTGATGAACATCGTCATCGACCCGGTCAACGACGCGCCGGTCGCCCACCCTGACATTGCCATTGCCGTGGAGGCCGGCGGCTTCAACAACGGCGACCCGGGCGTCAACCCGACCGGCAACGTGCTGGACAACGACACCGACGTCGATATCCAGACCAACGATGACGTGCTCACCGTCACCCGCATCGCCAGCAATATCGTGCCCGGCGGTGTTGCGGTAGCGCCCAACGGGGTCACCACCCTGCAGGGGCGCTACGGCACGTTGCAGATCACCGCAGGCGGCGGGTTCCAGTACATCGTCGACAACGCCAACCTTGAAGTGCAGGCGCTGCGCACCGCCGGCAACTTCATCAGCGACTTCTTCGGCTACGACATCGTCGACAGCGGTGGCCTGGCAAGCAGCTCGGTGCTGCAGGTGAATATCCACGGCGCCAACGATACCCCCGTGGCCAACGCCGACGAAGGCACCGCCCTCGAGGCCGGCGGCACCAACAACACGACAGCAGGCCAGGACGCCATCGGCAATGTGCTGACCAACGACACCGATGTAGACTCGGTGGCACTGGGCGAGACCAGGCAGGTTACCGCCGTGCGCTACGACGGCCCGGGCGGCGGGCGGATCATCCCGGTCATCAGCGGCCAGGCGACCAGTGTGCAAGTGAACTTCGGCACGCTCACCATCAACGCCGACGGCAGCTACCGCTACGTCATCGACAATGACAATGTTGCCGTGCAGGCGCTCTCCCCCGGGCAGAGCCTGAGCGAGGTGTTCACCTACCAGATGGCCGACACCGGCGGCCTGAGCTCGGTCAATATCCTGACCATCACCCTTCAGGGTGCCAACGATGCACCGGTAGCCGTGGACGACCAGGGAAGCGCAAGTGCCGGGGCGAGCGACGGCAGCCCGGCGCAGGTCAATGCCAGCGGTAACGTTATTACCGGCAATGCTGGCGTGGGCGCCGACACTGACGTCGACAACCTGGACCAGCCAACCGCCACCCAGCTCAAGGTCGACGGCGTGCGCAGCGGCCTGGAAAGTGCCGGTGGTGTGCTGAGCCCGGTGGGCAACGGCGCGCCCGCCGCCATTACTGGCAGTGTGGCGCGGCTGGCCGACGGCAGCTTGATCAGCGGCAGCTTCGGCCAGCTGACCCTCAACGAAGACGGCAGCTACAGCTTCGCGGTCAACAGCGCCGAGCCGTCGATCCGGGCACTGACAGCCGGGCAAAGCCTGGACGTGATCTTCACCTACCAGATCCATGACAGCGGCGGCCTGACCGACCAGGCGCAGCTGGTGATCACGGTGACCGGGGTCAATGACCCACCCATCGTCAACCCGGTCAGCATCGATGCCATCGAAGCCGGCGGGCTGAACAACACTCAACCGGGGCTCGACCCTGCCGGCAGCATTCGCGGGGCCTACAGCGACCCGGATGGCGATACCCTGACCATCAGCGCAGTGGTCAGCCCCAATGGCATCAATGGCACCCCTGGCCAAGCCTTGGTCGGCAACTACGGCAGCCTGGTGCTCGATGCCCAGGGCAATTACAGCTATGTGGTAGACAACAGCAACAGCGCGGTGCAAGCCCTGCGCACCGATGCCGACCGGCTCACCGAGGTATTCCAGTACAGCGTCAGCGACGGCAACGGCAAGGTCGTCAGCGCCACCTTAACCGTGGTCATCCATGGCCGCAACGACACCCCCACCGCCACAGACGACAGCGCCATCGCCATCGAGGCCGGGGGCATCGACAACGCCACCCCGGGGCAGCCCGGCAGCGGCAACGCCCTGGACAACGACAGTGATGTGGATGCCGGGGACAGCAAGACCGTCGATGGCGTCTACCTGGGCACCCTCGCCGCCGGCGGCACCTTCATCCAGGTCAATGCCGGCGCGACCGTGGTCGCCGGTGCCTATGGCACCCTGAGCATCGATGCCAACGGCAACTACGTGTATACCGTCAACGACAGCCTGGCCGCCGTGCAGGCGCTCAAGGCCGGCGAGCAACTGCGCGAAACGTTCAGCTACCGCATGCACGACACCGACGGCGCCAGCTCGCAGGCGCAGATCAACATCACCCTCGAGGGCCGTTACGACACCCCGGTAGCCAACGACGATTTCGCCTACGCGGTGGCCGTGGACGACGATGGCAACGGTGGGCGCGACCCTACCGGCAATGTGCTGAACAACGACACCGACGTCGACGCCAACGACAGCAAAATGGTGACCGCCGTGGGCCTGGGCGCAGAGAGCAGCAACCCTGCCCTCGACCCGCTCACCGGCAGCGCGACCCTGATCACCAACTTCGGCACCCTGACCCTGAATGCCGACGGCAGTTACCAGTTCGTGGTCAATTCCAGCGACCCCACCATTATCGCGCTGGGCCCGCTGGGCTTCGTCATCCAGCGCTATACCTATCAGGTCACCGATGGCGGCGGTTTGAGCGACACCGCTACCCTGACCATTTTCATTCGCGGCGAAAACCAGCCGCCGGTTGCCGTGCCCGACCAGGGCCTGGCCATCGAAGCCGGTGGCGTGGACAACAACATCCCGGGCAGCGACCCCGCCGGCAACGTGATGGACAACGACAGCGACCCGGACACCATCAACATCCTGTTCCCGGAAACCCTTGAGGTATTGGCCTTCTGGAGCGGTGACGGCCCGCTGCCAGCCGACGCCACCGTGGTCGGGCAGACCCTGCGTGGCCAGTATGGCGACCTCACCCTCAATGGCGACGGCAGCTGGAGCTACGTGCTGGACAATAGCCTGCAGGCGGTACAGCAACTGCGCAGCAGCGGCCAGACCCTGGTCGACAACTTCACCTACCTGCTGGCCGACTTCTGGGGCGGTACCACCAATGGCCTGTTGACCATCACCGTCGACGGCCGTAACGACTACCCCGTGGCCAATGACGACACGGCCACTGCCGTGGAGGCCGGCGGTGTGAACAATGACACGGCCGGCGTCGACCCGCGCGGTAACGTGCTGGACAACGACACCGATGTCGATGGTGTGCAGTACGGCGAAACGAAAACTGTGCTGCAGTACACCGCCGAGAATGGCCAGACGGCCACGGCCGGCCAGGCACTGCAGGGCCTGTACGGTACGCTGCTGATCACTGCCGACGGCAATTATCAGTACATCGTCGACAACGGCAACCCGACCGTGCAGGCCATGCGCACCGCGGGCGAGTCGCTCAGAGAAGTGTTCACTTACCGCATGCGCGACACCGACGGCATCACCGCCGACGCCCGCCTCACCGTCACGGTGCAAGGGGCCAACGACAACCCGGTGGCCCGTGACGACAGCAACAGTGCCAGCGACCAGGTCCCGGCACCGCACACAAGCGGTAATGTGCTGCCCAACGACACTGATGTCGACGGGGGTGACGCCCTGACCGTAACGGCCATCCGCACCGGCCAGGAAACCGGCTCTGGCACACCCGGCGTGATCGGCCAGCCCATCGCCGGCCAGTACGGCACCCTGGTACTCAACGCCGACGGCAGTTACACCTATACCATCGACCTGAGCAACCGTGACGTGCTGGCGGCGGCGGGCCTTGGCCAGGTGCTCAGGGACACGTTCACCTACACCATCAGCGACCTGGCCGGGGCCACCGACCAGGCCCAGCTGGTCATTGCCCTGGACATTTCCACCCCGTACATCCCCCCTGGGCCGTATCTCGGGCGCGATGGCCGCGACACCCTGGGTAACCTGCCACTGCCAGACGTCAGCCCGGCCATCTTCGTCGCACCGGTGGTCGAGCGCATCAACCAGAGCCTGACGCTGTCGGCCTGGGGCACCGATGGCAGCGATGTGCGCCTGTTCGCCACGCCCGAGGTCGAAAGCCAGTCGCTGGGCAGCCAGCTTGGCCAGGTCAACGGGCAGTTCGTCGCTGGCGCGGTAGCGCAAAGCCGCCAAGCCAGCGCCGAGGACCAGAACTGGGTCGACGGCCGCCATGGGGTTGTCAGCCTGACCGCAGATGGCCTGCTGCCCGACCCTTCCCTGTGGGCCACCGCGCACACCGACATGGTGGCGCAGCCAGAGAAACCGCCACAGCCTGCCCGCGGCTTCCGTGCGCAACTGCGTGAAGCCGCCCAGCGCCGCGGCAGCAGCGCCCCATGAGCCGATCATTCACGGATTGAACAAGGACTGCCTATGCCAGTTTCGACATTGAAAAGCCTGAGCACCTTCACTGCCGTCAGTGTGCTGCTCAGTGCCTGTTCGGCCTTCGAGCCCAAGCCTTACACCGAAGACGAAATGCGTCAGCGGGTAATCGAAGACCAAGCGCGAATGTACAAGGAGCAGGAGCCGGTCAACGGGCCGATCACCTTTTATGAAGCCTCGGCGCGAGCCCTCAAGTACAACCTCGACTACCGCCTGAAGCTGCTGGAAAGCGCGCTGGCCTCCGACCTGCGTGACGTGTCCAGCCACGAGATGCTGCCGCGGCTGGTGGCCTCTGCCGGTTATGCCGGGCGCAATAACGACTCCGGCGGCACCTCGATCGGTATCGAAGACCGCCAGGTAAGCTTGCGCCCGTCCACCTCGGAAGAACGCTATCGCACCCTGTACAGCCTCGGCCTGTCCTGGAGCCTGCTGGACTTCGGTGTCGCCTACTTCCGTACCCAGCAGAAGAATGACCAGATGCTGATGGCCGAAGAGCGCCGCGAAAAGGTCGCGCAGAACGTGCTGCAGGACGTACGCAATGCCTACTGGCGTGCCCTTGGCGCACAGCGCCTGCTGCCCGAGGTGGACGGCCTGCTGATGCGCACCCACCGCGCCCTGACCTCAGCCCGTGAAGCCGAAGGCAAAGGCCTGCTGCCGCGCCAGGACATCCTCGCCTACCAGCGCGCCCTGCTCGATTCGGTGTACATGCTCACCGTGCGCCGCCAGGACCTGGAATTTGCCCGTGCCGAGCTGGCCGCGCTGATGTCCCTGCCGCCCAACACCCGCATGGTACTGGCCGATAACAGCGAACAGCCGCTGCCACTGTTGACCGGCAACGTCGAACAGTTGGAGCGCCTGTCGCTGGAGCACCGCCCGGAAATCATGGAAGAGTGGTACCGCAAGCGAGTCAGCATGAATGACCTGAAAATCGCCAAGGCACAGCTGTGGCCAAATGTGAGTTTCAACTTCGGGTACGAGTACGACTCCAACAAGTACCTGTACAACAGCGACTGGAACCAGACCGGCATCAATGTCTCCATGAACCTGCTGCGGCTGCTGCAGTACCCGGACATCTCTGCGGCGCAACAAAGCCAGGAAAAGACTGACGACATGCGTCGCACCGCACTGTCGATGGCAATCCTGACACAAGTGCGGGTCGGTGTGCTGCGCTACCAGCTGGCGCGACAGGAAGTGGCGTTTGCCGACGAAAGCCTGCGCGTGGACCAAAGCCTGCTCAACTACGCGCAGTCCTCACGCAACGCCGCGCTGGGGAGTGAACTGGAGCTGATTCGCGCGGAGGGCCGAATGCTGTTGTCGCGCTACCAACGTGAGGCCGCCTATTCAGATGCCCAGGCGGCCTGGGGAAGGCTATACAACTCGATCGGCTTCGCCGTGATGCCCAAGGAAATCGCCCAGCACGATGTGAAAACGCTGGCACGCGACATTGAGCGCACGGTTGAACAACAGAGCCGGGACAGCTTGCTGGCAGGAGGGCAACAGCAAGCCGAACGCTGAGCGGACGACCTGATTTCAGGGCGACTACCTGAACAAGCCGCGAGTCGCCAAAGCGACTACGGCTGCTGGTTCAACTCACCACATGTAAATAGTGCAGATGCCGCTCATACTGATCCAGGATGTCGCCGATCACGTCATTTCGGCTCCAGCCCATGATGTCGTAATCCTGCCCCCCCTCGCGCAGGTATACCTCGGCACGGAAGTACTTGCGCGCATCACTGCCGTCTTCGGTATCGCGCATGACGAAGCTGGGGGTGTTGAACGCGCGTGGGCGCACTTCATACTTGAATCGCCCTTCGCCCGCATGAGACAGCTCCAGTGCTACGCGGCCATCTTCGCGTTCTTCCACGGTTACATCGTAACCTTGCTTGCGCAGCTCCTGAGCCACTTCCTCACAGGCCGGCTTGACCACTTCGGCAATGAATCGCGACACATGCGCCCGGCGCGGCATCATGGCGATGTTTCGCAGCCGACGCTGCCAGCCGCCATGGGAATGGCGATCATGGCGCGGGCCAGGCAGTGCCTGATTGCGCAAGCCCCGGCGTGTCGCATCCAGGCCGAGCGCCTTGAACAAGCCCCAGATGGCGATCAGCAAAATCATCGCGAACGGCAGAGCGCTGGCAATCGTGGCGGTTTGCAACGCCTTGAGCCCGTTTGCCAGCAACAGCGCGATGGCCACCGCGCCAATGCTCACCGACCAGAAAATCCGCTGCCATAGTGGCGAATGACCTTGGCCCGAAGACGCCAGCATATCCACGACCAACGCACCAGAGTCAGCCGAAGTGACAAAGAACACCACCACCATCAACACCGCGATCAACGACACGACAGTCGACCACGGGAAGTGTTCGAGGAAGGCAAACAACGCGAGCGAGCTGTCCTTCCCGACCACCGTCGCCAGATCCTGTACACCCTCATTGAGGATCATGTGGATGGCTGAGTCGCCGAACACCGTCATCCACAACAGGGTGAAACCGGCGGGCACGAACAGCACGCCGCAGACGAACTGGCGAATGGTGCGCCCACGAGAGATTCGGGCGATGAACAAGCCCACAAAGGGCGACCAGGATAACCACCACCCCCAATACAGCAGCGTCCAGCCACCAATCCAGTCTGTGGGCTCGTAGGCGAAGAGGTTGAACGTCTTGGAGACGATGTCCGACAGGTAGGCGCCGGTATTCTGCACGTAGGCCTGAAGCAGGAACACAGTGGGGCCCAGGATCAGCACAAACAACATCAGCACTACTGCAAGGCCCAGGTTGAGTTCGGAGAGAATGCGGATGCCCTTATCCAGGCCACTGGCGACCGACAGGGTAGCCAGAGCGCAGGTCACGGTAATCAGGATCACCTGCACCGTCGTATTGATCGGCAGCCCGAACACATGATGGAAACCACTGTTGATCTGCAGGACGCCGTAGCCCAGGGAAGTGGCAACACCGAAAACCGTACCGAGGATGGCGAAGATATCGACGGCATGCCCGATCGGCCCGTAGATCCGCTCACCTATCAACGGATAGAGCGCCGATCTCAGCGTCAGCGGCAAGCCGTTGCGGAAACTGAAATACGCCAGAATCAACGCGACCATGGCATAGATCGCCCAGGCGTGCAGCCCCCAATGAAAAAACGTGATGTTCATGGCTTCGCGGGCAGCAGCCACTGTTCCAGGGTCACCCACCGGGGGTGCGGTAAAGTGCATCACCGGTTCGGCGACGCCAAAGAACATCAGGCCAATGCCCATGCCCGCCGAGAACAACATGGCGAACCAGCTCTTGTTGGGGTAATCCGGTTCGCTGTGGTCCGGGCCCAGCTTGATATCGCCGTAACGGCTGACGGCCAGAAACACCACGCTGATCAGCACCAGCGCCACGGCCAGAATGTAAAACCAGCTGGCATTGGTAATGATCCATTGCTGGACGCTCTCGAACAGTGCCTGGGCGTGTTCCTCGAACGCCGTGGCATACAACACCAGTAAAAATATCAGAATCGCGCTTGTATAAAAGACGGGCGGGTTCAAGGTACTACTGCGTTTCGGCTCTGCAGACATTGCAGCATTTCTCCTCGCCTGACGGGTAACACGGTAAGGCGAACGGATTACGCCCAGTAGCTCTGAAGAGTGTAAATCCGTAGCACCAGTTCCAGAAAATTCTACATATCAATACGTTGTCAGCGGTTTTTGAAACACTTGGCAAGGTTTTACCACCCAATGCTCGCCAGGATTACGATAGACTTCTGCGCGGGTGCTAGCTGCTTGGGGCAGTAAAGCAGGTTAAAAGAACAACGCAGGTCGGGCCGCCATGCGGGAGTTCTTGCGCCCATGCAAAAAACCCAAGTGCCCCGCGCCCAGCAAATTGCCGAGCGCGCCTTCGCCAATTTAGAGCGTTTCCTGCACATCGAAGCCGTCAGCGGCGTAGTGCTGCTGGTCGCCGCCACCTGCGCCCTGATCTGGGCCAATTCATCTGCCGCGTCAAGCTACGAAGCCCTGTGGCACACCCCCATCATGTTCGGCGTGGGCTCACTGCAATTTTCCCAATCGCTGCACTTCTGGATCAACGACGGGCTCATGACCATTTTCTTCCTGGTGGTTGGCATGGAGATCCGCCGGGAAATTCACGAGGGCGCCCTCTCCAGTCTGCGCCAAGCTTCCTTGCCGATGGCGGCGGCCATTGGTGGTGTGGTAGTGCCTGCGCTGGTGTACCTGGGCTTCGGTCATGCGCCCAATGAGCAACAGGGCTGGGCGGTGCCTACGGCGACCGACATCGCATTCGCAGTCGGCGTACTGGCGCTGCTGGGCAAGTCCATTCCGTCCAACGTACGGGTGTTCCTGCTGGCACTGGCGATCATCGACGACATCATCGCCGTACTCATCATTGCGTTCTTCTACTCCGGAGGCCTCGATTACAGCGGCTTCGGCGTTGCCGCCATCGGGCTACTGATGGTGGTAGGACTGCAGCGGATCGGCGTGGGGTCAGCTTACGCTTATGTCATTCCAGGGGCCGTTACCTGGGTCGGCGTGCTGATGACCGGCGCGCACCCTACCTTGGCCGGCGTGGTGCTGGGGCTGATGACGCCCGTAGCCGCCATGCCCATGCGTGAGCGCCCACTCGATGCAGTAACCCGGTTCACCCAGGAACTGTTGGGACGTGCCAAGGCGCCAGAGCGCGACGCCAGCGAACTGATCAGCCCCCTCAAGAGCTTGCGGCTGGCCCAGCGCGAGCTGGTGCCGCCGGTGGTCCGCGTTCAAGGCGCGCTGCATCCTTGGGTCGCCTACGGGATCATGCCGGTGTTCGCGCTGGCCAATGCCGGCGTCAGCCTGGCGGGGATCGACCTCGGTACGCAGGCGCAGCAGTGGGTAATGATCGCTGTCGCGCTGGCTCTGGTGCTCGGCAAGCCACTGGGCATCGTGGGCGTCAGCTGGTTGATGGTGAACCTGGGCTGGTGCTCGCTGCCGGCCGGGGTCAACTGGAGCAGCATCACCTTGATCGGCCTACTGGCCGGTATCGGCTTCACCATGTCGATCTTCATTGCCAACCTGGCCTTCGTGGAACCGGCCACCCTGGGCGCGGCAAAGCTGGGCGTGTTGTCGGCGTCGGTGATCGCCGCTGCCGTTGGCCTGGCTTGGGGCGCCTGGCGAGTACGCAGATCCTGAAGGCACGACTTGGTTTGGTAGTCTTGCCATGCCGCTGGTGATAGCGAGCGTATCTTCAAGCACAGTACAGATGGTTAGTACATATACTAACCATCTGTAGCGGCTGAAGTCCGATGGTTACTAAGCTTGGGCACTTAGTACACGGAATAGATCCTATCTCTGACTATTTAGTTTAGTTATATTCAAGCCGTGCTGAACATGGCCTGCACGATCACCATCGGTGGGTATAACTCGCTGTGATTACGGCACCGGGCGCTGGTAAGTGGCTGGTGTTGTTGCTGTTCCGCATCAGTTGGCTATAGAGCGGATAATAGTACCGATTGAACAGGTTCTGTACGCCTACGCTGATCTGATCCCCTTCACTCAGTTGGTACTGGCTGATGACGTCCACCGTGGTGTAACCCTCCACCCTGCGTCTGCCAAAACTCTCTACGCCATTGAGGCGGTAGTCCTCTGCGCCAAAGTAAGTCGCCTGCACGCGGTGGGTCCAGTCTTCGTCAGGTTTGTATTGAAGATAAGCCGTCAGCTTCAGCGGTGGAATACGGTAGCCCGTCATGTCTTGCCAATCGCCTCCGTCCGGTTGCTCGCGCCCTTTCATCCAGGTGAAGCTCCCCCCTGCCCCCCAATGCTCGTCGCGGGTCAGCCAGTCGGCACTGCCCTCAACACCGTAGATCCGTTCCTGGGTGCGCGTGAGGATCAGGCCATTGTTGAAGCTTTGCACATCCCCCAATTTGGAAGTGGTATAGAAAATGGCCAGCGATGCCAGGGTCTGCTCGCCCAGGTCGCCGCGCCAGCCAAGTTCGTAGTTGTTGGTCTTGACCGGTTCCAGATTGGAAGATCCGACCTCGAAGCCCCGCCGCGCATTACGCAGTTGCACGCCAATGTCGGGCAGTTGGAAGCCTTGGCTGAAGGCGGCATATATCGCCTGTCCGCTGACCGGCGAGTAAGTCAGGCTGATATTGGAGAGCAGCGCATCGTAATGCACCTTGCCGCCTTCCACCGTGGCTGGGCTCGCTGCAGTCGATTCGGACAGCGGCACGAAGTCCCCGTATTTAGCAGTGGCATATTCATAACGCACGCCGCCCTCCATTGACCACTGCTCGGTGAAGCGGTGCTGCAACTGTGCAAATGCGCCTACGCTGCGGGACGTCAGGTCTGGCATGTACGTCAACTTGCCGATCTTGTTGAACACCGCCCCACCGCTCGCATCGAATTCCCGCGGGTCGAAGATATCGATGGGCATGTCACTGCGCTCCTGGTTGAAGTCGCCACCCCATAACAACTCGGTATCCGAGCCGCCTAACGGGGTTCGCAGCGTGATGCGGCTACCAAAGACTTCACTGTTTTGCATGACTTGATCGACATTGCGCCCGCGTGTGGCCACGCCTCGCGCATCGAATGGTGTGAAGCGGGTGAAATAGTCGCGATAGTAAAGCTGGGCGTCGAGTGTGCCTCCTAGCACCTCTGTGTGGGCATACTGAAGATTCACCAATGTGTTCTTGATCTGGTTTTGCTCGTCGAGTGACAACCCGGACAACGGTTGCGCAGGGGCTGAACCCGGCGGCAACCGGCTGACCGAGGGGTCGGCGGTATAGTCACTGTCCTGCTCGGCGTTGTAGTGGCTCAGCGAAAGCTGAACGCGCTGCTGCTCATCAATGCGCCAGCCGAACTTGCCGCCAATGTTGTAAGTGTTGGAATCAAACAGGTCGCCTTGGCTCGGCTCGGGCGCAATACGATGCCCTTTGGCGTCGTAAGAGGCGCCGATATGGCGTGCACCGAAATCAAGCGCGTAATCCAAGGCCCCTTGTGAGCCGGCAACATGGTGCTGTAACTGCCCTCCCAGGCCATCGCTGTCCATCTGGCTCAAGGGCGACACGCCGGTCAACGTAGTTTCGGCCATTGCTTCACCGCCGGCTGGCCGCGTGGTGATAGAGATGATCCCGCCCGTTGCACCGGCCCCGTAGATAGCACTGCTGCCGCGAATCACCTCGATGCGCTCGATCAATGCCGGGTCGATGTTGGCCAGGTTACGCGAGGAGTCACGGTTGGTGTTGAGGGGCACGCCATCGACCAGGACCAGCATCGTACGGCCACGCAGGGTTTGCCCATAATCGGTGATGGTTCGGCTTGAATCGGCCATCCCCGGGATACTCTTGGCCAGTAACGTCGCCAAACCATCAGAGCCTTGCCGCAGTTGCTTCAGTTGCTCTCGCTCGATGACATTTACCTGGCGAGCCTGCGCTACCACGTTGCTGGAAAGCCGAGAGGACGTGATCTCCACGTTGGCCAGCTCCACCGTACTGCTGGTTGAGGTCAGCCCGCTGCCCATCATGGCATCGCTTGGCGGCACAACAATGAAGGTACGCTCGTCACGCGCCTTGCCGACCAGCCCGCTGTGCTCAAGCACATGCTCCAGCGCCTGCTCCAGTGTGTAACGCCCTTGCAGCGCCGGCGCCTGCTTACCCGCAGTCAGTTCACTGGAAAACAGCACCTGGGTGCCCGCCTGGCGAGCCACGGCATTCAACGAGCGCTCCAGTGTTGATGCGGGAACATTGAATTCAACCACCACCGACGCTTGTGCGTGCGACCATTGGCTGACCATCAGGGTGCTGGTCAAGACCGATACGTGCCAAGGTGCACGCAGGAAGAGCTGACTCACTTTTATTCTCCAAGAGATGGGGTACAGAGTGATAGCCGCCTCCCAGCGGTCGCAACCCTACCTCGTTGGCGAATTATTTTTTGCCCCTTTGGGGTGAATGCGCAGGTTTGCGCCTTCCCTGGTGACCTTTACCGGAAGAATTTCAGGCAGCAGCGCCAGCAAGGTTTCGGCTTGGTCGCTGTTGAAAACTCCTGAAACCGGCAAGCGCCCTACTTCAGGCCCCACCAGCTCGACCGGCTGGGCGTAGTAACGTTGCAGTGCGGCAACGACCTCAACCAGTGGTGTGCCTTCGAACACCCATCGGCTTTGCTGCCATGCAATCGCGTCTTCGACACTGCTCTTGACCACGTCAGCGGGGATGCCGTTGTGGACGAGCAACTGCTGCCCGGCCAGCAGCTGCGAGGTACGGTCCAATGCGCGCCCTTTGACTTCCACCTGGCCTTGCGCAACAGTCACCCGGACATCATCCGAGTATCTATTGACGTTGAATCGGGTGCCGACCACACGTATAGCGGCGGTCCCTGCATCGACCAGAAACGGCCGATACAGCATTGGCGAAACGGCGAACAGTGCCTGGCCCCGTACCAACTCAATGTTCCGACTACGCAAATGCCAGCTCACGCGCACCTCGCTGCCACCGTCCAGCTTGATCTGGCTGCCATCGGCCAACTGCACCGACTGGCGTTGCCCGACCTGGGTGACATAGTGCTCGTTGCGGTACGCAGGGTTCTGCCACACAGCACCTGCCACCAGGGCCAACACCAGCAACGAGACTGCCTTGGTGCTTTTGCGAGGCTTTCTGGCAGGTGGCGGGCTGGGTAGCGGGAAACGCAGCTTCAAGTCCTCGCGACACGTGGCCAGCGCATCATCGACTGCGGCATCGTCTTTATCGCGTAGACGGCTCACGGTGCCCCCTCGCTTTGCAGATATTCACGGCAAGCGATCATACCAAGGCGCAAATGCTTTTCTACCGTTTTCAGGGAAATGCCCAGGCGCTCTGCGACCTCGGCCTGCGGTATCTGGTGCAACTTGTGCATGATGAATACTGCCTGGCAGCGAGGAGGCAATCGGGAAATGGCGGCAACCAACTTGTCCAGTGTCTTCGCGGCATCGACCTGGCGCTCCTGTGGTGCTGCACTGCAGGCTACTTCAGGGAGCTCGGCCAGTGTAATGATCACGTTGCCCCGCCGGCGCTCGCGACGACAATGCGAAACCGCATTGTCATGGGCGATCTTGCGTAATAGCGCCAAGGGCTGCCGTACCCCTTCTCGCTCGTCATCTTCCAGCAACTGCACGCAAAGGTCATGAACGACTTCACGCGCGAAGACCCGTTCACCGAAGCGCCGGCGCACATGGTCGACCAAGTCGTCGTAATGACCGATCAGGGTGGCGAGCAATGATGGCTTTGGAGGATCTGCCTGCACGATAGCGTTGAACAGAGAGGAAATGAGATGCAAGTATAAATGGGAATACATGTCATTTAAAAGCGAAAGACGCTCGCTCAGCTGAGCATCCGCACCGCACTCGCCGCCTCACACGCCATGCGCAAATCTTCCCCCGCAAGCAACTGCTGGTAATGCGCCTTCAACGCCTGCTCCCACCCCGCCACTTCTTCCAGTAGCTGCTCGGCCTGCTCCCGCGTCAGGGCGAAGTGAGCGTGGTGACTGAGCAGGTTTGCGCGGCTGATCTGGCGGCCTTCACGGCCAACAGCCATGGCCAAGGTTTGGGCCGGCCCTTCTTCGAGCATCGGCAGTACGTCGTACATCGGTGACAGACGCCACCCGCCGGCCACCCAGATCACCGCATGGTTGCGTGGATGGTCGTCAGAGTTCCCCACCAGGGCGTTGTAGCACATGCGCTTGAACAGCTCCTGCAGATCAGCGTCGGGCACACCCCGCCGGCGCATTTCATCGGCTACCGCGGCGTAGCGCCAATCCCGATGGTGTGCGCCGTTCCATTCCGAGTCCAGCAGGGTCAATGCGCTGAGCATGGGAATGCGCCGGGCGCCCTGCGCAATCGGCGTGCGGTCGAAGCGCTCGATCAGCAAGGTTGAAGGGTTTTCGGCATGCAGCGCGGTTTTTGCCACGTTCAAGCCCTGCCCTGCTGCAAAGGTCATGCAGGCATATTCGATCGAGGGCAGGTCGTAGTGGTCGTAGCGATCACGGGGCTTGGCCAGAATCAGCATACCGTTGTCCTGCAGCGTACGTTTTGGGCGCGCGCCGCCCAGGGCGGAACGCTGCTGGCGTACGTTGAGGGTTGCCACCGACTCGGCGTCGAGCTGGCCGTCGTACACCGCTTCGCACGCGGCGACGAATTTCGCCAGGCCTTTCAAGGTGGGTACCGCACCATCGCCCAGGCCAGGTGCGGGGGTGGTTGCGCCGCCGGCCATCAGGTTGCCGACGCGGTCGTTGTTCGGTGACTTGAGCAAGAAATCGAGGGTGCCCAGTTCCTGGCCGTACGCCCGATGCAGCAGCCGCTCACCCCAGCCATCAGGCATGGCGTCATTGATGAAGCCGGGTATGCCGCGATTCTTGGCGATCCCCGTATAGGGCTCGGCACGCAGGGGGTAATTGATCGGGTCGGGAACCCAGCCACCTCGCGCCACATGGTCAGGCGCATAGAGGAACTCACCGACCTTGCCTTTTAGGGTCAGCCGGCCAAGGGTGATGACCTCAGCCGTCTCGGGGTGCTCCATATAGATGTAGGCACGGGACATCAAAATTCCTCGGGCTTGGGTTTTGCCAGCCGCACGCGGCGGGATGCGAGGCGCTGGTGGGCGTCGTCGTCCTCACTGAAACGGGTGATCTGGGAGGTTTTTTCAATGCCTTCCAGCGAGGCGAAGACCGTGTCGCTGATACCCAGGCGCCATAACACCAGCATGAAGGAACGCAGGTCCACGCGCGCGGAGCCGCCTTCGATCTTGCGAAGGTTATGCGCGGAGACGCCGATTGCTACCGTGAGGTCTGTTTGGCGTAAACCGAGCGACAAACGCTTTGCCTTGACCAGAAGCCCTATTTTACTGAGGGTATCGGCGCAGGCGACGGGAAAAAAGTCATCCATAAAGACCACCAGCATTAATATTAATTGCTATAAGGCAAACCATAGCACGCTTTAAGATTTATTACGATCAACATAAAACTCACAACGATAAACCTTAAGTCGAATAAAGATCGTTAGGGTTAACCTTATGTATGGGTTGTTACTTGGTGGTTACCCGTGGGCGCGATGCGGGCAGGCGAGAAACCCGACTACGCTGGCAGCAGAGAACCTGCGCCTGGTGGTCAAGGAAACACGCCAGGCATACAGCGTGCGCTTTCTGCGCAGTGCCGCCGGCTATTAGGCGGCGGCCACCTTGGTGTTCATGCTTCTGGCCAAGGGCGCGCGAGGTGTGCGGCCCTGCCAAGCCAGAACACCCGCAGCCAGCAAGCCTTGAAAGGGAGTTTGCGATGACGGATTCAAGCAAGAAGATGAGCCTGATGGGGCTTACCACGCTGGTGACGGTCAACATGATGGGGTCGGGCATCATCATGCTGCCGACCAACATGGCGCAACTGGGCGCGGTGTCACTGTTGTCATGGGCCTTTACCGCGATCGGTTCGATGGCCATTGCCTACTGTTTTGCCCAGTGCGGGATCTTCTGCACGCGCTCTGGCGGCTTGTCGGCCTATACCGAAGAAGCTCACGCCAAATCAGGCTTCTTTCTCTGCTCCTACCTGTATTTTCTTTCACTGGCGATCGCCAACGTGGCGGTGGCGATCTCCGCAGTGGGTTACATGACTGCATTCGTGCCCTGGCTGGGTACCGGTGCCCTGCCGCTCTTCGCCGGCACCGTGGGGCTGATCTGGCTGACCATCGTCGCCAACTTTGGCGGCGCGCACATCACGGGAAAGATCGGCGCGATCACGGTCTGGGGTGTGATCATTCCCGTTGCGGGATTGAGCATCATCGGCTGGTTCTGGTTCAACCCCGACCTGCTCCAGGCTGCCTGGAACCCCAACGCGTTGCCGCTTTCCGAAGCCATTGGCAAGGCCATACCGCTGACCCTGTGGGCCTTTCTCGGCATGGAGTCGGCAGCCCAGGCGTCTGATGCGGTCGAGAACCCCAAGCGCGATGTGCCGCTGGCGTGCCTGTTCGGCACCCTGGGGGCGGCCGTGGTCTACGTGCTCTCGACCACGGTCATCCAGGGCATCATCCCCAACCCGGAGCTGGCCAGCGCGTCAGCGCCGTTCGCCTTGGTCTACGCGAAGATGTTCAGCCCGCTGGTGGGTAATATTGTCATGGCCTTGGCAGTCATGGCCTGTATTGGCTCACTGTTAGGCTGGCAGTTCACCCTGGCTCAGACCGCCAAGATGACCGCCGACCAGAACCTTTTTCTCAAGCTGTTTGGCAAGCTCAACAGGTTTGGGGCGCCGGTCATTGGCATGATCGTCTGCGGCCTGTTGCAGACTGCAATGGCCGTGTCGACCATTTCACCCAATGCCAGTGCACAGTTCAGCAAACTGGTGAACCTTGCTGCTGTGACCAACCTGATCCCCTATGTGACAGCGCTGACCGGGCTATTGGTGATCATGTACAAGGCGCAAGTGTCACCGGCAGTGTACTCGCGCAATTTGATCGTGCTGCTGATTGCAGTGGGCTATTCGTTGTATGCCTTGTATGCGTGCGGCATGGAAGCATTGTTTGGTGGGTTGCTGGTGCTTGCCTTTGGTTATCTGCTGTACGGGTTTCTCGCCAAGCGGTTTGTCTACTCGCCGGGGTAATGGCGGCTTTGCCGACGTGTTTTGATATCGCCGGCTTCAGCCCAAACCACCAAACCGCTTGTAGAAGCTCTCGTTGACATCCGGCAGTGGCCCATCCGCCGTCTCCAGCGCGGTCCCCAGCCACGCTTCCGCCTTGTCCCACACCAGCCGATAGAGGTTACGGCACAACTGGCGAGCAGCCCTGCCTTCCCAGTCCCCAGGCAGCAGCTCATCCGGCAACTGCGGGTCACGCAGCAGCAGCCGGCGGTACTCGTGGATCAACAAGGTCCGCGCCAGGAAGCAGTCCTGGGCATCGAGCTCCTTCTGCTCCTTGAGCGCCTGCCACAGCGGCCGGAACAAGCGGATGAATTCGCTGTAGTGCTCGCCCAGTTCCTCGATCCGCCAGCTCTCCCGCACCTGGGCGCGCATGGCCTTGGAGGCCAGTACTTCCTGGGTGTGGGTTTCGAAGACGATGCTTTCGTCAGTGGCGTCCAGCTCGCGCAAGGTGGTCGCCAGGTCGGCACGATCAGCGCGCGGGCAGCCGAGTACGTTCGGGGCGATGGCGCCGTAGCCCTGCCACTCCAGTTCTTCGCGCACGGCCTTGCGCTTGCTGGCCTCCAGCTGCGACAGCAACACCAGCGTCCAGGCGCCGTCCCAGGCTGGCAGGCTCGCACTGTAAACGCGCTTGAAGGCTTTTTCGAAACGGCGCCGGCCCGTGCCGGTGAGGCTGTAATAGCTGCGCCGGCCGACTTTTTCGGCGGTCAGCCAGCCTTCCTTGGTCAGGCGAAAGATCGACGTGCGGATCAACCGCTCGTTGATACCCATCGGCTCCAGCAGGTTGATCAGGCTACCCAGCCAGACGGTCCCGCCGTGGGGTTCGATGGCATCGCCGTACAAGGTGATGATCAGGGAGCTGGCGCGGATTGGCGTCTGCTCCTGAAAGCGAGTGATCAGGTTGTTCAGTGGGGCAAGATTGCTCATGGGCGAACTGTGCGCGGATAAAGCACCGACTATACCTGTGCGGCGGGCCGCCTGACCATTGCGTGACGCTACCAGGCTCATGCCGTTGCCTGGCCTTTGGGTCTGACACCGGTGTCTTCCATGCGCGGCCGCCCCGGTTCGGCTTCGGCCAATGGCGGGCATTCGACCATGCTGTTCATGCAGCGCTGCGCCAGGTGCTGATACTCCGCGGTACCGCGCTGCTTCCAGGCCAACTCCTGTTCGCTCAAGGGCCGTTTGACCTGGGCCGGCGACCCCATCACCAGGCTTTGCGCTTCGCATGCGAAGCCGGCTTTGACGAACGCGGTCGCCGCGACGATGCAGCGTGGCGCGATATGGGCGCCATCCATCACCACTGCGTTCATGCCGATCAATGCGTCCTCCCCCACTTTGCAGCCGTGCAACACCGCGCCATGCCCGACATGCCCGTTGCGTTCTACTACCGTGTCGCCACCCGGAAATCCGTGCATCACGCAGGTGTCCTGCAGGTTGGCGCCCTCCTCCAGCACAATGCGGCCGAAATCGCCCCTGAGCGATGCCAGGGGGCCTATGTAGCAACGAGGGCCGACGATGACGTCACCGATCAGTACTGCACTTGGGTGCACGTAGGCAGTCGGGTGAACCACAGGCGTCAGGCCGTCCAGTCGATAGCAAGGCATGAAAGCTCCGGAAATGATTTGAAATGGCAATCGATCTTGTATCACAAAAATAAGCGCCGTCAATCTATCTTCCCGTGTATCACATTCCCCTCGGCATAGATTCGAAGCTGAACCGCACAGGTAGCCAGCAAAATCAGGCCAAAAGCAGCTTTAATCGTCACAAATCGTTCTCGGGATGTAGCGCCAGGTCTCTAATAAGAGATACGTCAAAACACTTCACTATTGATTTTGTGTATCGCGTAATGCATATACTGACCTCACCTGGTCGTGATCCAGCGTCACGCCCCTGCAAACAATTCCAAGAAATGCCGGCCCCACGATGTGCCGTGCGTGCAGCCAGAGGAACCCGACATGCCGCGATATCTCGATGTGCAGGCGCCGGAACACGGCGTTCAGCTCATTACCCTGCAACGGCCCGAGGCACTGAACGCCCTGTGCACCGAGTTACTGGCAGAACTGGCCACTGCGCTGGATGCAGCCGCCCAGGATGACCAGACCGGCGCTGTGGTGGTCACCGGCAGCCGCAAGGCATTCGCCGCAGGCGCTGACATCCGCGAAATGGCCGAGCGCGACCTGGTCGGCATCCTCAACGACCCTCGAGTAGCCCACTGGCAACGCATCGGCGCCTTTGCCAAGCCGCTGATTGCTGCAGTCAACGGCTACGCCCTGGGTGGCGGTTGCGAATTGGTGATGTGTGCCGACATCGTCATCGCCGGTACCGACGCCCGCTTCGGCCAGCCGGAGATCAACCTAGGCATCATCCCCGGTGCCGGCGGTACCCAGCGCCTGTTGCGTGCCGTCGGCAAGCCGCTGGCCATGCAGATGGTGCTGACGGGCGAAGTCATCACTGCCCGTCACGCCCAGCAGGCCGGCCTGGTCAGCGAAATAACCCAGCCCGAATTCACCGTAGAACGCGCCATGCAGATCGCCCGCAGCATCGCCGCCAAGGCGCCGCTGGCAGTGCGCCTGGCAAAAGAGGCGCTGCTCAAGGCCGGTGATACCGACCTGGCCAGTGGCCTGCGCTTCGAACGCCATGCATTCACCCTGCTGGCCGGCACGGCAGACCGCGACGAAGGCATTCGCGCCTTCCAGGAAAAGCGCCAGGCCCGCTTCCAAGGCCGCTGATCACCTACCCCTCGACCGACGGAGCGAGTCTGTCATGACTTTCCAGCACATCCTGTTTTCCATCGAGGACGGCGTCGCCCTCCTCTCTTTGAATCGCCCCGAGCAGCTGAACAGCTTCAACACCGCCATGCATCTGGAAGTGCGCGAAGCACTCAAGCAGGTTCGCCAGAGCAGTGAGGCGCGGGTATTGCTGCTGACGGCTGAGGGCCGCGGCTTTTGCGCCGGCCAGGACCTGTCCGACCGTAACGTCGCCCCAGGCGCCGAGGTGCCAGACCTGGGCGAATCGATCGACAAGTTCTACAACCCGTTGGTGCGCACCCTGCGCGACCTGCCGCTGCCGGTGATCTGTGCGGTAAACGGTGTGGCCGCCGGCGCCGGTGCCAATATCCCGCTGGCCTGCGACCTGGTGCTGGCCGCCCGATCGGCCAGCTTCATTCAGGCATTTTGCAAAATCGGCCTGGTGCCGGACTCTGGAGGTACCTGGTTGCTGCCGCGCCTGGTCGGCATGGCGCGGGCTAAAGCACTGGCCATGCTGGGCGAGCGCCTTGGCGCCGAACAAGCCCAGCAATGGGGGCTGATCCATCGCGTGGTAGACGATGCTGCACTGCGTGACGAAGCCCTCACCCTCGCCCGCCAGCTCGCCACCCAGCCCACCTACGGACTGGCCCTGATCAAGCGCAGCCTCAATGCCAGTTTCGACAACGGCTTCGATGAACAGCTGGAACTTGAGCGCGACCTGCAACGCCTGGCCGGGCGCAGCGAAGACTACCGTGAAGGCGTGAGCGCCTTCATGAACAAGCGCACACCCGCTTTCAAGGGGCGCTGAACATGGCCGCACTCGCAAGCAACGTGCAAGTAGCGGTGATCGGTGCCGGCGCCATGGGGGCCGGCATCGCCCAGGTCGCGGCGCAGGCCGGTCACCCGGTGAAGCTCTACGACAACCGCCCGGGGGCTGCCGCCCAGGCAGTGGCCGGTATTGAACGGCAACTCGCCCGGCTCGTGGAAAAAGGCAAGCTACAGGCCGTAGAGCGCGAAATGATCAGCCTTCGGCTGTGCCCGGTCGACACGCTCGAAGCATTGGCTGATGCCGGCCTGGTGATCGAAGCCATCGTCGAGAACCTGCAGGTCAAGCAGGCGCTGTTCAGTCAGCTCGAAGCCCTGTGCACGGCTGATTGCATCATTGCCAGCAACACTTCGTCGCTGTCCATCACCAGCCTTGCTGCCGGCCTTGTACGCCCGCAGCAAGTGGTTGGCATGCACTTCTTCAACCCGGCACCGCTGATGGCGCTGGTCGAGGTGGTGTCGGGCCTGGCAACCGAACCGGCCGTGGCCGCGTGTATCTACGATACCGCCCAGGCCTGGGGCAAACAGCCGGTGCGCACGCGTTCGACACCGGGCTTTATTGTCAACCGTGTGGCGCGGCCTTTTTACGCCGAAAGCTTGCGCATGCTGCAGGAAGGAGCCGCCGATTGCGCCAGCCTCGATGCGCTGCTCCGTGATGCGGGTGGTTTCCGCATGGGGGCGTTCGAGCTTACCGACCTGATCGGCCACGACGTCAACTACGCCGTTACATGCTCGGTGTTCGACGCATTCTATGGGGATTTCCGCTTCCAGCCTTCACTGCTGCAAAAAGAGCTGGTGGATGCCGGCCGCCTCGGCCGCAAGAGTGGCCAAGGCTTCTATAGCTACGCCGAAGGCACGCAGCGCCCAGCGCCGGCCGAACTGCACAGCCCCGCCAGCGCCGAAGCCTGTGTTATCGAGGGGCATCTGGGTGTGCTGCAGCCACTGGCCGAACGCCTGCGCCGTAATGGGATTGCCGTCACTCAGCGCGCCGGCAGCGGCGTGATCCAGGTCGGTGATGCCACCCTGGCACTGTCCGATGGCCGCCTCGCCAGCCAGCGCGCCCGTGAAGATGGCCTGCGCAACCTGGTGCTGCTCGATCTTGCGCTGGACTACAGCACCGCCTCGCGTATTGCCATCAGCTGGTCGGCCGATACCACCGAAACCGCTCGCGACCAGGCGGTGGCCCTGCTGCAGCGGGCTGGCCTCAAGGTGACTGCGGTCGCCGACCTGCCCGGCCTGGTAGTGCTGCGCACCGTGGCAATGCTCGCCAACGAGGCCGCCGATGCCGTGTTGCAGGGCGTCGGCAGCGCCGCTGACATCGACCTGGCCATGCGCGCCGGTGTCAATTACCCCTGTGGCCCGCTGGCCTGGGCTACGAGCATCGGCATTGCCCACACCTTGCGCGTGCTCGACAACCTGCAGCGCAGCTACGGCGAGAGCCGCTATCGCCCTTCTCTGCTGTTACGTCGTTGTGAGGCCAAAGGAGGCACCCTGTATGACTGAACTCGAACTGGCACAAGCCTGTGCCGATGCCATGTATGCCCGCGACCCGGCCACTCAGGGCCTGGGCATCAGCCTGCTGGATGCCGGCCCGGGCCGGGCAAGCCTGCGCATGCCGGTACGCGCCGACATGATCCAGGGTCATGGCACCTGCCATGGCGGTTTCCTGTTCGCCCTGGCCGATTCGGCTTTTGCCTTCGCTTGTAATAGCTACGACCAGGCCACCGTGGCACTGGGCTGCAGCATCGACTACCTGGCCCCGGCGCTGCGCGATGACGTGCTCACCGCAGACGCCAGCGAGGTCAGCCGCAAAGGCCGCACCGGCCTGTACGACGTGCGCATCCACAACCAGCGCGGTGAGCTGGTGGCGATGTTCCATGGCAAATCCTACAAAGTGCGCGGCACCGTGCTGGCGCAGGAGACGCAAGATGACTGAACACACCCTCGCCGACGCCCTGATCATCGACGCCGTGCGCACCCCCATTGGCCGCTATGCCGGGGCGTTGAGTAGCGTGCGGGCCGATGACCTGGCGGCCATCCCGCTCAAGGCTTTGATCCAGCGCCACCCGGAGCTTGACTGGCGGACCGTTGATGACGTCATCCTTGGCTGTGCCAACCAGGCTGGCGAAGACAACCGCAACGTGGCCCACATGGCCAGCCTGCTGGCCGGGCTGCCACTCGAAGTCCCGGGGACCACGATCAACCGCCTGTGCGGTTCCGGCCTGGACGCCATCGGCAACGCTGCGCGCGCCCTGCGTTGCGGCGAAGCCGGGCTCATGCTGGCCGGCGGCGTGGAGTCGATGTCACGCGCGCCGTTCGTCATGGGCAAGTCGGAGCAGGCCTTCGGCCGCGCAGCCGACTTGTTCGATACCACCATCGGTTGGCGCTTTGTCAATCCGCTGATGAAGGCTGCCTACGGCACCGATTCGATGCCGGAAACAGCTGAAAACGTCGCGGAACAGTTTGCCATCTCTCGCGCCGACCAGGATGCCTTCGCGCTGCGCAGCCAGCACAAGGCGGCCGCTGCCCAGGCCCGGGGCCGCCTGGCGCAAGAAATCGTGCCGGTCGAGATCCCGCAACGCAAAGGCCCGCCCAAACTGGTCGAACACGATGAACATCCGCGCGGTGACACGACGCTGGAACAGCTGGCCCGCCTCGGCACGCCATTCCGTGAGGGCGGTAGCGTCACCGCCGGCAATGCCTCCGGTGTCAACGACGGCGCCTGCGCCTTGCTGCTGGCCAGCAGCGCTGCTGCCCGTCGCCATGGTTTGAAAGCCCGCGGCCGTATCGTCGGCATGGCGGTGGCCGGGGTCGAGCCGCGGCTGATGGGCATCGGCCCGGTGCCGGCAACCCGCAAGGTTCTTGAACTGACGGGTTTGTCGCTGGCCGACCTGGACGTCATCGAGCTCAACGAAGCCTTCGCCGCCCAGGGCTTGGCAGTGTTGCGCGAACTGGGCCTGGCCGACGACGACCCCCGCGTCAACCGCAACGGCGGGGCCATCGCCCTCGGCCATCCGCTGGGCATGAGCGGTGCACGCCTGGTGACCACCGCGCTGCACGAACTGGAAGATACCGCCGGCCGCTATGCCCTGTGCACCATGTGCATTGGCGTTGGCCAGGGTATCGCCATGGTCATCGAGCGCCTCTGAGCGGATCAGACCGTCAGCCTGTTACCGAACCGAACGCAGCCGTATATGCTGCGCTCATGACACTCACCGCGCGGCCCGCAACCGGCGCTGCGCGGCGTACAAGAACAATTCGAGTGAAGCCATGAACATGTACCATGATGCCGACCGTGCCCTGTTGGACCCGATGGAAACCGCCAGCGTCGACGCCCTGCGCCAGCACCAGCTGGAGCGCCTGCGCTGGAGCCTGAAGCACGCCTACGACAATGTGCCGTTGTACCGCCAGCGCTTTGCCGAATGCGGCGCCCACCCCGATGACCTCAAGTGCCTGGAAGACCTGGCGAAGTTCCCCTTCACCGGCAAGAACGACCTGCGCGACAACTACCCCTACGGCATGTTTGCCGTCCCTCAGGAGGAAGTGGTACGCCTGCATGCTTCCAGTGGTACCACCGGCAAGCCCACGGTGGTCGGCTATACGCAGAACGACATTCATACCTGGGCCAATGTGGTCGCCCGTTCGATCCGCGCTGCTGGCGGGCGCAAAGGTGACAAGGTGCATGTTTCCTACGGCTACGGCCTGTTCACCGGGGGGCTTGGCGCGCATTACGGCGCCGAGCGCCTGGGCTGCACGGTAATCCCGATGTCCGGTGGCCAGACCGAGAAGCAGGTCCAACTGATCCGCGACTTCCAGCCCGACATCATCATGGTAACGCCGTCCTACATGCTCAACCTGGCCGACGAGATTGAGCGCCAGGGCATCGACCCGCATGACCTCAAGCTGCGCCTGGGCATTTTCGGTGCCGAGCCCTGGACCGATGAGCTGCGCCGCTCGATCGAGCAGCGCCTGGGTATCGATGCCCTCGACATCTACGGGCTCTCGGAAATCATGGGCCCCGGCGTGGCA
This sequence comes from Pseudomonas sp. BP01, assembly GCF_022760795.1. Taxonomy (NCBI): domain Bacteria; kingdom Pseudomonadati; phylum Pseudomonadota; class Gammaproteobacteria; order Pseudomonadales; family Pseudomonadaceae; genus Pseudomonas; species Pseudomonas sp. BP01. Next base: position 17,686 of record NZ_JAFBKA010000011.1, on the reverse strand, counting down.
ATGGAGTGCATCGAGACCAAGGACGGCCCGACCATCTGGGAAGACCACTTCTACCCCGAGATCATCGACCCAGTCACCGGCCAGGTTTTGCCAGACGGCCAGCTGGGCGAACTGGTGTTCACCTCGCTAAGCAAAGAGGCGCTGCCGATGGTGCGCTACCGCACCCGCGACCTCACCCGCCTGCTGCCCGGTACCGCCAGGCCGATGCGGCGGATCGGCAAGATCACCGGGCGCAGCGACGACATGCTGATCATTCGCGGCGTCAACGTGTTCCCGACCCAGATCGAGGAGCAGGTGCTAAAAATAAAACAGCTTTCAGAAATGTATGAGATTCACCTGTATCGCAATGGCAACCTGGACAGTGTCGAGGTGCATGTTGAATTGCGTGCAGAGTGCCAGCACCTCGATGAAGGCCAGCGCAAGCTGGTCATCGGGGAGCTGAGCAAGCAGATCAAGACTTACATCGGCATCAGTACCCAGGTGCACCTGCAGCCTTGCGGCACGCTCAAGCGTTCAGAGGGCAAGGCGTGCCACGTGTACGACAAACGGTTGGCCAGCTGATTCATTCGGCTGCCTTGTCGGCCCCGGCATTGTCCGGGGCTTTTTTTTGCGTTTTATACGCGCTTACAGGTGCCCACAACCCCTGTGGGAGCGGGTTTACCCGCGAAGAGGCCGAAAAGCGATACACAAATCTTATTTGATACACATAAAACAGTTTGACGTTATGTTTTGTATCGCTTACAAATGACTCATGCCTTAGCAGGAGTCGCCGCACATGTACGCACAGCTAGTGGAAACCGGAGTCAAGCGCGTCAAGTCGCTGGAGGAAATGTCCCCCGAGGAACGCAACTTCCAGGAAAAGATCGACGCCGAAATCAAGATCGAAGCCAAGAACTGGATGCCCGAGGCCTACCGCCAGACCTTGATCCGGCAGATTTCCCAGCACGCCCATTCGGAAATCGTCGGCATGCTGCCCGAAGGCAACTGGGTCACCCGTGCCCCTAGCCTCAAGCGCAAGCTGCAACTGATGGCCAAGATCCAGGATGAAGCCGGCCACGGCCTGTACCTGTACAGCGCCATGGAAACCCTGGGCGCCGACCGCGACGAAGAAATCGCCAAGCTGCATAGCGGCAAGGCCAAGTACTCGAGCATCTTCAACTACCCCACCCTCAGCTGGGCCGACATGGGCGCAGTGGGCTGGCTGGTGGATGGCGCCGCAATCGTCAACCAGGTGGTCCTGCAGCGCACCTCGTACGGCCCCTACTCCCGCGCGATGATCCGTATCTGCAAGGAAGAGAGCTTCCACCAGCGCCAGGGCTACGAAATTCTCCTGACCATGATGCGTCACGGCACCCAGGCCCAGCGCGACATGGTCCAGGACGCGATCAATCGCCTGTGGTGGCCATCGCTGATGATGTTCGGCCCCAGCGACGAACACTCCCCAAACAGCGCCCAGTCCATGGCCTGGAAGATCAAGCGCCAGACCAACGACGAACTGCGCCAGCGTTTCATCGACCAGACCGTGCCGCAGCTCGAACTGCTCGGCTGCACGGCCCCCGACCCTGAACTGAAGTGGAACGCCGAGCGCGGTCACTACGACTTCGGCGAAATCCAGTGGGACGAGTTTTACGAGGTGATCAAGGGCAACGGCCCGTGCAACCAGGAACGTGTCGCCACCCGCCGCAAGGCCATCGAGGACGGCGCCTGGGTACGCGAGGCCGCCGTGGCCTACGCGCGCAAGCAACAGAACAAGAACGCCGCCTGAGCGGCGATTGATGCGGAGATCGAAAAATGTCTGTCTGGACCCTCTACGAAGTGTTCGTGCGCAGCAAGCACGGCCTTAACCACAAGCATGTCGGCAGCGTGCACGCCGCCGACGCCGCCATGGCCATCGAAAATGCCCGCGAGCTGTACACCCGCCGCAGCGAGGGCGTCAGCCTGTGGGTGGTGCCTTCGGCGCTTATCACCGCCTCCTCCCCCGACGAGAAAGACCCGCTGTTCGCTCCTTCGGACGACAAGGTCTACCGCCATGCCAGCTTCTACGAGCTGCCCGATGAAGTCGGACACATGTGAGGTTGGCCATGCACAACGAAGCCCTGATCCCTTACCTGCTGCTGCTCGGCGACAGTGCCCTGGTCCAAGGCCAGCGCCTCTGCGAATGGTGCGGCCATGCCCCTGCCATCGAAGAAGAGCTTGCCCTGATGAACGTTGGCCTCGACCTGGTCGGCCAGGCGCGCAACTGGCTGGAATACGCAGCCGAACTGCTTGACGACGGTCGCGACGCCGACGCCCTGGCCTTTCGCCGAGACGAGCGCGCCTACCGCAACCTGCTGCTGGTCGAGCAACCCAACGGTGATTTCGCCGTGACCATGACCAAGCAGTTCCTCTACGACGCCTGGCACTTCGCCGTGCTACAGGGCTTGGTCGGGTCCCGCGACGAGCGTATCGCCGGTATCGCCGCCAAGGCACTCAAGGAAGTCACCTACCACCTGCGCCGTTCCAGCGAGTGGGTGCAGCGCATGGGGGGCGGTACAGAAGAAAGCCGCCAACGCATGCTCGCCGCCATTGCGGCACTGTGGCGCTTCACCGTCGAACTGACGGCCGCTAGCGACAACGAGGTGCTGTTGGCCGAAGCGGATATTGCCGCCGACCCTGCCACCGTGGGTGCTGCGTGGCTCAAACAGGTGAGCGAGACTTTCGCGTCGGTCGAGCTGCCGCTGCCCAAGGCTGCCAGCCACTTCTACCTGGACAGTCGCAAAGGCCTGCACACCGAGCACCTGGGGCTGCTGCTGGCCGAGATGCAGTTCCTGCCAAGGGCTTACCCCGATGCAACCTGGTGAGCTGATCGCCGGCGACCGTGGCGCGCGGCCGCCACGCGGCGACGACCTGGCCCGGGCCTGGGAGGTCCTGGCCCAGGTCATGGACCCGGAAGTGCCTGTTGTCAGCGTGGTCGACCTGGGAATAGTCCGCGACCTCGACTGGCGCGCCGGCCACCTGCACCTGGTGGTGACGCCGACCTACTCCGGCTGCCCGGCAACCGAGGTGATCGAGGGTGATATCCGCCAGGCGCTGGAGCAGGCGGGTTTCCCCGCACCGGATCTTGAGCGCCGCTTGACCCCGGCCTGGAGCACCGACTGGATCAGCGCGCTGGGCCGCGAGCGCCTGCGCCTCTACGGCATCGCCCCGCCGCAAGGCAGCGCCAGCAAGCGCAGCCTGCTTGGTGAAGCGCCCCAGGTGTGCTGCCCGCAGTGCGGCAGCGCCCATACCGAATTGCTCAGCCAGTTCGGTTCTACCGCTTGCAAGGCGCTGTACCGCTGCCGCGAGTGCCTGGAGCCGTTCGACTATTTCAAATGCATTTGAGCCGTGGAGAACGCCATGAGCCAGTTTCACAGCCTGACCATCAAGCAAGTGCGCAACGAAACCCGTGATGCGGTTTCGATTGCCTTCGACGTGCCCGAGCACCTGCAGGCGCAGTTCCGCTTTACCCAGGGCCAGTATCTGGTCATGCGTACGCAACTGGACAACGAAGAGGTCCGCCGCTCTTACTCTATCTGCAGCGCCGTGCAGGACGGCGAGCTGCGCGTGGCAGTCAAGCGCGTGCCAGGCGGGCGTTTCTCGGCGTTTGCCAATGAAGTGCTCAAGGCCGGCCAGCAACTGGAGGTGATGCCGCCAGCGGGCAGCTTCTTCGTGCCGCTGGACGCTGCCCGCCAGGGCAATTACCTGGGCGTGGCCGCTGGTAGCGGCATTACCCCAATCCTGTCGATTATTGGCACCACCCTGGACAGTGAGCCGCACAGCCGCTTCACCTTGCTGTACGGCAACCGCTCCAGCTCTGGCGCGCTGTTCCGCGACAAGCTCGAAGACCTGAAAAACCGCTACCTCGACCGGCTGAACCTGATTTTCGTGTTCAGCCGCGAGCAGCAGGATGTCGACCTGTACAACGGTCGCATCGATGCGGACAAGTGCGGCCAGCTGTTCTCCCGTTGGCTGGATGTGCCAGGCCTGGACGCCGCCTTCATCTGCGGCCCCCAGGCGATGACCGAAACCGTGCGTGACAGCCTGCAGGCCAATGGCCTGGGCAAGGAGCGCATTCATTTCGAGCTGTTCGCCGCCGCCGGCAGCGAAACCCGCCGCGAAGCCCGTGAGGCCGCGCGTCAGGTGGATTCCGCGCTCAGCCACATCACCGTGATCAGCGACGGCCGTGCCCTCACCTTCGACTTGCCACGCAACACCCAGAACGTGCTGGACGCTGGCAATGCCATCGGTGCGGAACTGCCCTACTCGTGCAAGGCCGGCGTGTGCTCGACCTGCAAATGCCGGGTGATCGAGGGGGAAGTGGAAATGGACAGCAACCATGCCTTGGAAGACTACGAAGTGGCAGCCGGGTATGTGCTGTCGTGCCAGACCTACCCGGTGAGCGACAAGGTGGTGCTCGACTTCGACCAGCTTTAAGACCGCCCCGCCTGCTTCGCGGGCGCGCCCGCTCCCACAGGCACCGCACAAAGGCTGAGGACAACATCCTCCCTGTGGGAGCGGGCATGCCCGCGAAGAGGCCCTTTGCAATACCGCAACACCCGCGTGACCTCAACAAAACAATTACAAAACCAAGAGATCGCTTGCCATGACACCCGAACGCATAGAAAGCATCGCCAACCACCCCGATTTCCAACACCTGGTGCGGCGTAAACGCCGCCTCAACGGCAGCCTGACCCTGGCCATGCTGGTGATCTACTACGGCTTCGTCCTGTTGGTGGCGTTCTCTCCCAGCACGCTTGGCCAGTCCCTCAGCGGCGGTGTGACTACCGTCGGCATGCTGGTGGGCGTGCTGATGGTGTTGCTGTCCTTTGCCCTGACCGGCATCTACGTGCACCGCGCCAACAATGTGCTCGACCCGCTCAACGAAAAGGTCAAGCAGGAGTGCGCACAATGAACTGGACCGCCATCTCGATGTTCATGGTGTTCGTCTGCTTCACCCTGCTGGTCACCCGCTGGGCGGCCTTGCGCACCCGTTCGGCCAGCGACTTCTATACCGCCGGTGGGGGCCTGACCGGCATGCAGAACGGCCTGGCGATTGCCGGCGACATGATCAGCGCCGCCTCCTTCCTGGGCATTTCCGCGATGATGTTCATGAACGGCTATGACGGCCTGTTGTATGCCCTGGGCGTGCTGGCCGGCTGGCCGATCATTCTGTTTTTGATCGCCGAACGCCTGCGCAACCTGGGCAAGTACACCTTTGCCGATGTAGTCAGTTACCGCCTGGCACAAACCCCGGTGCGCCTGACTTCGGCGTTCGGCACCCTGGTCGTGGCACTGATGTACCTGGTGGCGCAGATGGTCGGTGCCGGCAAGCTGATCGAGCTGCTGTTCGGCATCAGCTACCTGTACGCCGTGATGCTGGTCGGCGTACTGATGGTTGCCTACGTGACCTTCGGCGGCATGCTCGCCACCACGTGGGTGCAGATCATCAAGGCGGTGATGCTGCTGTCGGGCACCAGCTTCATGGCGTTCATGGTGCTCAAGCACTTTGGTTTCAGCACCGAGGCCATGTTCGCCAGCGCCGTGGCCGTGCATGCCAAGGGCCAGGCCATCATGGCCCCGGGCGGCCTGCTATCCAACCCGGTGGATGCCATTTCCCTCGGCTTGGGCATGATGTTCGGCACTGCCGGCCTGCCGCATATCCTGATGCGCTTCTTTACCGTCAGTGATGCCAAGGAAGCACGCAAGAGCGTGTTCTACGCCACCGGTTTCATCGGTTACTTCTACCTGCTGCTGATCATTGTCGGCTTTGGTGCCATCGTGATGGTCGGCACCGAGCCGTCCTACCGCGACGCGACCGGTGCAATCATTGGCGGCGGCAACATGATCGCCGTGCACCTGGCCCAGGCTGTCGGTGGCAACTTGTTCCTTGGCTTCATCTCTGCCGTGGCCTTCGCCACCATTCTGGCCGTGGTCGCCGGCCTGGCGCTCTCCGGCGCTTCGGCGGTGTCCCACGACCTGTATGCCTGCGTGTTCCGCCAAGGCAAGGCCACCGAGCAGGAGGAAATGCGCGTATCGCGTATCGCCACCCTGCTGATCGGCCTGCTGGCGGTAATGCTCGGCCTGATGTTCGAGTCGCAGAACATCGCCTTCCTCTCCGGCCTGGTGCTGGCGGTGGCTGCCTCGGTCAACTTCCCGGTACTGCTCCTTTCGATGTTCTGGAAAGGCCTGACCACCCGCGGCGCGGTGTGCGGCAGCATGGCCGGCCTGGCGTCGGCGGTGCTGCTGGTGGTACTGGGCCCGGCAGTGTGGGTCAACGTGCTGCATCACGAGAAAGCGCTGTTCCCGTACAGCAACCCGGCGTTGTTCTCCATGAGCCTGGCATTCCTCAGTGCGTGGGTGTTCTCGGTTACCGACAGCTCCGAACGTGCCAGTGAAGAGCGAGGCCGCTACCTGGCCCAGTTCATCCGCTCCATGACCGGTATCGGCGCTGCCGGCGCCAGCAAGCACTGACCTCAAGGACGAACAACCATGTCGGGTAAAACAACAACAATGAACCGCACACACTTCATGTCAGCTGCCTGCCTGGCCACACTTGCGTTGCCAGTGCCGGCGATGGCCGATTTCATCGGCGACAGCCACGCACGCCTGGAGCTGCGCAACCACTACATCAACCGCGACTTTCGCCAGAGCAACGCCCCGCAGGCCAAGGCAGAGGAATGGGGCCAGGGCTTCACCGCCAAGCTGGAATCGGGCTTCACCGAGGGCCCGGTCGGTTTTGGCGTCGACGCCATGGGCCAGTTGGGTATCCAGCTCGACTCCAGCCGCGACCGCCGCAATACCGGGCTGCTGCCCTTCGGCCCGAACAGCCACGAACCGGTTGATGATTACAGCGAACTGGGCCTGACCGGCAAAATCCGCGTGTCCAAAAGCACCCTGCGCCTGGGCACGCTGCAGCCTATCCTGCCGGTGGTGGTATACAACGACACCCGCCTGCTGGCGTCCACCTTCCAGGGCGGCCTGCTGACCAGCCAGGATCTCGATGGCCTTACCGTCAACGCCGGCCGCCTGACCAAGGCCAACCTGCGCGACTCCTCGGGCCGCGACGACATCGGCTATGGCGCTGCCAGCAGTGACCACCTGGACTTTGGCGGTGGCAGCTACGCCATCACCCCGCAAACCAGCGTCAGCTACTACTACGCCAAGCTCGAGGACATCTACCGCCAGCAGTTCGTCGGTCTGATCGATACCCGCCCCTTGAGTGAAGGCGTGAGCCTGCGCAGCGACCTGCGCTACTTCGACAGCCGCAACGACGGCGCCGAGCGTGCTGGCAACATTGATAACCGCAACTTCAACGCCATGTTCACCCTCGGCGTGCGGGCGCACAAGTTCACCGCCACCTGGCAACAGATGTCGGGCGACAGTGCCTTCCCGTTCGTCAACGGCGGCGACCCGTTCACCGTCAACCTGGTGACCTACAACACCTTCACCCGTGCCGGGCTGGACTCCTGGCAAGTGCGCTATGACTACGACTTTGTCGCCATGGGCATCCCCGGCCTGAGTTTCATGACGCGCTACACCGACGGCCGTCACGCCGAAACCGCCACTGTCAGCAATGGCCGCGAGCGCGAACGCGACACCGACATCACCTACGTCATCCAGAGCGGCCCGTTGAAGGACGTCAGCCTGCGCTGGCGCAACGTCACGTTCCGTTCCGGCAATGGGCTGACCAACGCCGTGGACGAAAACCGCCTGATCATCGGCTACACCCTGGCGCTGTGGTAACAGCGCCCCCCTACATTTGAACAGCATGGAGAACAGCATGTCTGCCGCCCCTACTCTGCAAAGCTTTATCGCTGGCCGCTGGCTTGGCCAGCACGGCGCCCAGGCCCTGCGCAGCGCCCTCGACGGCCACGTACTGGCCTACAGCCACGAAGAGCGCCCGGACTTCGCCGAAGCCGTCGACTTCGCCCGTGCTCGCGGCCTCGCCAGCCTGATGGCCATGGACTTCCAGCAACGCGCTGCACGCCTGAAAGCGCTGGCCCTGTACCTGGCGGAGCGCAAGGAACAATTGTATGCCTTGTCGCACCACAGTGGCGCCACCCGTGCCGACAGCTGGATCGACATCGAAGGCGGCAACGCCACGTTGTTCGCCTACGCCGGCATCGGCAGCCGCGAGCTGCCGTCGGGCAACCTGGTGCACGAGGGCCCGGCCATCGCGCTGGGCAAGCAAGGTCACTTTGCCGGCAGCCACATCCTGGTGCCGCGCGCAGGGGTGGCGGTGCACATCAACGCCTTCAACTTCCCCATCTGGGGCATGCTGGAGAAGTTCGCCCCGACCTTCCTGGCGGGCATGCCGTGCATCGTCAAGCCGGCCACTTCCACCAGCTACCTGACCGAAGCCGTCGTACGCCTGATGAACGCCTCCGGCCTACTGCCAGAGGGCAGCCTGCAACTGGTGATCGGCAGCACCGGCGACTTGCTCGACCGCCTGCAAGGCCAGGACGTGGTGACCTTCACCGGTTCCGCCGATACCGCCGCCAAATTGCGCGTCACGCCCAACCTGATACGTAATTCGGTACCGTTCACCGCCGAAGCCGACTCGCTGAACTGCGCCATCCTCGGCCCGGACGTCACCCCGGACAGCGAAGAGTTCGACCTGTACATCAAGGAGGTGGTGCGTGAAATGACCACCAAAGCCGGGCAGAAGTGCACCGCCATCCGCCGCGCCATCGTGCCGGCCAAACACATCGACGCCGTTGCCACGCGCTTGCGCGAGCGTTTGAGCAAGGTGGTAGTGGGTGACCCGTCGCTGGAAGGCGTACGCATGGGCGCCCTGGCCTCCCACGACCAGCAGCACGACGTGGCCGAGCGGGTGCGCAGCCTGCTGCAAAGCTGTGATCAGCTGTTCGGCGCCAGCGATGGCTTCGCCCCGCGGGGCGATGGTGTGGCCGAGGGCGCATTCTTTGCCCCGACCCTGCTGCAGGCCCGCGACCCGCATGCCGAAGGCGGCGCCCACGATATCGAAGCGTTCGGCCCGGTCAGCACGCTGATGGCCTACGACGACCTCGACGAAGCCTTGGTACTGGCCGCACGGGGCAAAGGCAGCCTGGTGGCGACCTTGGTCACCGCCGACCGCAGCATCGCCGCCAAGGCCATTCCGGTGGCGGCGGCCTGGCATGGCCGCCTGCTGGTACTCGACAGTGAAGCCGCCAAGGAATCCACCGGCCACGGCTCGCCGCTGCCACAGCTCAAGCACGGCGGTCCGGGCCGCGCCGGCGGCGGTGAAGAGCTGGGTGGCTTGCGCGCGGTCAAGCATTACCTGCAACGCGCTGCCGTACAAGGCTCGCCGAGCATGCTCACGGCGGTTACCGGCGAATACGTGCGCGGTGGCGAAGTGATCGAGAGCGAAGTGCACCCGTTCCGCCGCTACTTCGAGCAGTTGCGCATCGGTGAATCGCTGCTCACCCACCGCCGCACCGTGACCGAAGCCGACCTGGTGAACTTCGGCTGCCTGTCGGGCGACCATTTCTACATGCACTTTGACGAAATCGCGGCCAAGCAATCGCAGTTCGGTAAACGCATCGCCCACGGTTACTTCGTGCTGTCGGCTGCAGCCGGGCTGTTCGTGTCGCCCGGTGCCGGGCCGGTGCTGGCCAACTATGGCCTGGATACGCTGCGCTTCATCAACCCGGTGGGCATCGGCGATACCATCCAGGCGCGCCTGACCTGCAAGCGCAAGATCGACCAGGGCAAGACCAGCCCGCTGGGCCAGCCGCAGGGGGTGGTGGCGTGGGATGTGGAGGTGACCAACCAGCTGGGTGAGCTGGTGGCCAGCTATGACATCCTGACCCTGGTGTTGAAACAGCCGGAGTGACCTGTTGACCTTGCGGGCCGCTCGCGGGTAACCCCCTCCTACAGGAACCTCACACATTTCAAAGGTTGTGCTGTCCCTGTGGGAGCGGGTTCACCCGCGAAGAGGCCCGCAAAAGTTACACAACGCTAGACCACCGTTGGTCAGCGACTGCCGGCATTCAAAGGACTTCTGTCATAGATCTGTCGCTCTTAACCCATGAGGATCAGAGACGAGGATTGCACGATGGATTACTTACTGCGGATGGGTGGCGGCAATGTGCAGGATGACTGGCCGGAGCTTGAACCGGATCGCCGCAACGACCAAGCGGATGACCCGGATGCCGACCCCAATGTGACCGACGACGAGGACAATCGCCCCGGCGTCCCGGCCAGTGACCCCGAGTCCGGCGCCTGACAAAGGGTTTATCGACCCACCATGCTGCAGCTGGTCAGCACGCTGCAGCATGGTTGTATGCCCGGCTGAGGTGGTATTACACCATCGCCGCCGGGTCTCCCACCGACTGGCTCGGCTTGCTCCCCGAAATCCGCCAGCTCACGCCGGTAATCCCGTAGCGCTCAGCCATTGGCCGGCTGATCTTCTTGATCTTCTCACGCCCGAATTTGGGAATGATGCCGATGCCCGCATCGCAACTTGCCCAATGCCAGGCTTCGGCATTATCCAGGCGTTCCAGGCGAATGATGAAACTGCGCGGTTGGCCATGCAGTTGGTAATCGATGATGTAAAGCTGTGGGCTAGGCATCGCAGGGGGCCTCCTCTTCTCCATGGATGACAACCTGATTGATCGGGCCATGGCCAGAAGATTCAAAATTTTGTCGAACAATTGGCACAAGCGGCCATTCCAGCGTGCTACGGCATTTTAGTAGCGTGGGTATCGGCCGGGTCGTCGTCATGGGCAAAATTGACCGGAATCACCCCATAGGCTGGTGGGCATAGTCCAGGCGGTAGCCGCATTCATCGACCATGAAGATCTGCTCCACCCCCAGCATGCGTGCGCAGGCGGCAGACAGCAGCCCGACCGGGCCTGCGCCATAGATTGCCAGTGACGAGCCTTTGCTAACCTCGGCATTGAGCACTGCCTGCCAGGCTGTGGGCAGAATGTCCGAAAGAAACAGCACCTGATCGTCGGCCAGGTGCCCCGGTACCTTGAACGGCCCCACATTGCCCTTGGGCACCCGCACATAGTCAGCCTGCCCGCCAGGTATGCCGCCATACAGGTGGCTGTAGCCGAACAGCGCTGCGCCAGACGGGATGGCCTTCTTGTTCAGCAGCGCGCCGCGCCACGTGTTGGTCGTTTCGCAGGCGGCAAACAGGTCGTGCTGGCAGAAAAAGCAGTCACCGCAGGCGATGACAAACGGGATCACCACCCGGCCACCCGGGCGCACAGCGGTTACCGCGCTGCCCACCTCTTCGACGATGCCCATGTCGTCGTCTTCCTGCAGGTCGGGCTCGGCAACGTTGTCGACGCGGACATCCCCTGCGCCGTGGTAGGTCAATGCGCGCATGCTCGTTTCTCCTGGCAAGTCATGGCGCGATTCCGGGTCGGCAAACCCGAAATCGCTGCCGGGTACTTGGTGGGTACTGGGCATTCAGTGAGTGAATTCACTCACGGGGTGCGGCCCCCGCCGTGGCTGTTCTGGCCACCCTTGCGGCCGGCTTCCGAGGCACGCTGTCGGTCGTTGGCGAAATTGCCGCCAGACGCCTGGCCCCCCTTGTGACCCGCACGCGAAGCCCTTTCCCGGTCATTGGCGAAGTTACCCGGGTTGGTTTCCTTGGTACCGCCGCGCTGGCTTGTCCGCTCTTGATCCTGCGCCATGTGGGTTCTCCTTGCGATGGATTGGCTAGTGGCATCAATCTGTGCCATGCCTAGTTTCCGAGCCGCCGTTGCCCGGCTCTGCTCAATGCGTTTACCGGCAACTGACCAGCGGCACGAAACTTACGCCGGCAAAATGTTTGCGTGGCGGGCCCAAGGCGGTAGTGACAGGTAAGGTGCCTTGACCGTTCGTCGGGTTAAACGCAACGTTTATTGCCGCCAACGGCCGAATCTTCATGCAATAAGCTCATCGTCAAGGAGCCTGAATGAAGCTGAACAAGGATCGCGCCACCATCATCTGCCGGCATGGCAAGCAAACTCATAAATGGTTATGGGTGAGAAAATCCAACGGCGCCTGGACCCTACCCGGTGGCAAGATCGAGCCTGGCGAGACGCCTGTGCAGGCTGCGGAGCGTGAGTTGCTGGAAGAGACCGGGTTGCGCGCCGAGTCGCTAACCTTGTTGATGCGCCACGAGGCCCCCGAGCGTATGCATTACGTGTTCGAAGCAGAGTTTGCCGACGCGCCCCAGCCCAAGGCGCGGCATGAAATTGCCGATTGCCGCTTTGCCCACCTGGACCAGGCGCCTGGGCTCAAGGGCGAGATCAAAATGCTGATCCGCTCGCTGTTGGCCTGCGACAGGGCCACCGCCGCGTCAGTTCGGTGAGCCTGGTGATCCCTTGCGGGCGTTTTCGCAGCTGCGAAGAGGCCGGCAAAGGCAAACCCTAGGCATGCACGCTCCACTGAACTGACTGCGCCTCGATCGGCATCTCGTCGATGGCATGAATCATCCCGCTATCCAGCGCCTCATGTGGCCCCAGAATCCGCGGGTAGGCCATCAGGTACCGCGGCACATCCAGCACTTCCGTCGCCCCCTGGGTTCGTTCGGCAACGATCTGCGCATATAACCGCAAATCATAATCCAGGCTCATCGCATACTCTGCCATGCGCGAATGGTCCACTGACCCGTGCAGGGTCCAGTGAAACGGGTGAAACAGGAACTTGCTGAAACTGCACGCCGTGCGCCGTTCCCCGGCCAGGAACAGGATATTACCCATGGACTCCACCGTGCCCAGGTTGTGGGTATGCACCTCGACCGGCAATGCCCGCAGGAAGTTGTACAGGGTAAAGCCATAACTGCACTCGCCGCCCATGGTGGCGATGTTCAGTTGCAGGATCTCGGCGCCCTGTTGCAGCGCCCGCGAACAGGTGTTGATCAGGTTGCCACAGGTCGAAGAGTTGATCGGCCCGGTGAAGTGGATGATATGTCTGGCCATGCTTGCCTCCAGGGGTGGCAGGTCATTCCTTGGTCTGCTGCGCATCGTCATCCACGCTCAGCGGGCGGGCGGCCCGATTGGCCAGCCAGGGGGCAAAACCGTCGGATTTCATGCTCGCACCCTTCCACAAAGCGGGTATGCGGTGGAAACGCAAGGCGCCGCAAAGTTCAACTCGGCCTGAGTCTTACCCGTTGGTCAAGCGTGATGAACCCTGACCGGTCTTTTCCAGTCGCACCTTAGAGCGACCGAACTAGAACCGGCATGAGGACGGCAGCGTGAGCGATATCCGCATCGGTATCTCCGGGTGGCGCTATGGCCCCTGGCGCAAGGACTTCTACCCCAAGGGCCTGAGGCAGGATGACGAACTGGCATTCGCTTCGCGGGCGCTTAACAGCATCGAGATAAATGGCTCGTTCTACAGCCTGCAAACCCCCGAACGTTATCAGGGCTGGCGTGACGAGACGCCGGACGACTTCGTGTTTGCGGTCAAGGGGCCGCGCTATATCACGCATGTACGGCGGCTGAAGGAGATCGAAGAGCCGGTGGCCAACTTTTTCGCCTCTGGGCCACTTTTGCTAGGCAAAAAGCTCGGCCCGATCCTTTGGCAGTTTCCGCCCAACATGAAGTTCGATGAAGAGCGGTTTGCCCGTTTTCTCGAACTGCTGCCGCGTAATCACAAGGCGGCTCGTGAATGTGCCGAACACTGCGCGGCTCGCATGCAAGGCAACGGCAGCCTGAACATTCGAGGCAATGCACGCTTGCGCCATGCTGTGGAGATCCGTAATGAGAGCTTCCTGTGTGAGGCCTTCATCAAGCTGTTGCGCAAGCATCGGGTCGCTTTGGTGGTTGCCGACAGCGCAGGTAAATGGCCCTACGTAGAAGACGTTACCGCCGACTTTGTGTACATGCGCCTGCATGGCGATGTCGAGCTCTACAGCAGCGGGTATACCGCAAACGCACTCAGGCGCTGGAAGCAGCGCATCCAGCGCTGGAGCCAGGGTAGCCAGGTCGATGATGCGCAATTGATCGTCCAGGGCTCCCCGCCACGCCGGGCGACGCGCGATGTCTATTGCTATTTCGACAACGACCAGAAAGTTCACGCCCCCTACGATGCGCGCCGCCTGCTGCAGAAGCTGTCGCTGGACCATGAACTGATGACCGAACCGGGCGTACTGCCGGAGGTGGCCTTGTGAACAAGACCCTGCCCGCCCCACGATGCATCATCGACAAGGTCACTGCGGTACGCCGGCTCAACGTGCTGACACTGAACGTGCACAAGGGCTTCACCTTCTTCAACCGGCGCTTCATCCTGCCCGAGTTGCGCGAGGCCGTGCGTGCCACTGGCGCCGACCTGGTGTTTCTCCAGGAGGTGCACGGCAGCCACCAGCAGCACGCCCTGCGCCACCCGGCCTGGCCAGAAACGCCGCAGTATGAATTTCTCGCCGACAGCATGTGGCCGCAATTCGCCTACGGCCGCAATGCGGTGTACCCGCATGGCGACCACGGCAACGCGCTGCTGTCGAAATTCCCCATCAGTCACTTCAACAACCTGGATGTGTCAGTCCAAGGCAATGAGCAGCGCGGCCTGCTGCACTGCCAGCTGGACGTGCCGGGCCATGACCAGGTGCATGCGGTGTGCGTGCACCTGGGGCTGCGCGAAGCCCACCGGCAGCGCCAGGTAAAGCTGATGCTCGACCTGCTGGCCAGCCTGCCGCCGAAAGCACCGGTAATTATCGCCGGCGATTTCAACGACTGGCGGCTGAAAGCGGATGCTGTGCTGTGCGAACACCTGATAGAGGTTTTCGGCGAGCACTTCGGCACCCCGGCGCGCAGTTTCCCCGCGCGCCTGCCACTGCTGCGCCTGGACCGCATCTATTTGCGCAACGCCATGCCCAGCACTGCGAAGGTGTTGTCGAATTACCCGTGGTCGCACCTGTCCGACCACGCCCCACTGGCTGCGGAGATCAACCTGTGAATCGACCTTGGGTGGACGGCAACAGCGTGCAGTTGCTGATCAATGGTGAGCAATACTACCCCCGCGTATTCGAGGCCATGGCCCAGGCGCGCGAAGAAATACTGCTGGAGACCTTCATCATCTTTGACGACAAGGTCGGCCAGCAATTGCAACAGGTGCTGATCGACGCTGCCCGGCGCGGTGTGCGGGTTGAAGTGGCGGTGGATGGGTACGGTACTGCCGACCTGCCCGCCGGTTTTATTTCGGCCATGACCGATGCGGGCGTGAGCTTCCACGCATTCGACCCACAGCCCCGACTGGTGGGCATGCGCACCAACCTGTTCCGGCGCCTGCACCGCAAGATCGTGGTAGTCGATGGTGAGCGGGCCTTCATCGGCGGCATCAACTACAGCGCCGACCATCTGGGCGATTTTGGCGCCATGGCCAAGCAGGACTATGCCGTGGAGGTCACCGGCCCGGTGGTGGCGCAGGTGCATGCCGCCAGCAAGCGCCTGATGTCGCCGGTGCTGCAGCCACCCAGCGCGGTACGCCCGGTTACCCAACCTGCCGGGGCCAGCACCGCCGTGCTGGTCGAACGCGACAACGGGCTGCGCAGTACCGATATAGAAAACCACTACCTCCAGGCATTTCGTGGCGCCAAGCAACGCATCGTGGTTGCCAATGCGTACTTCTTCCCGGGCTACCGGCTGATGCGTGAGCTGCGCAACGCGGCCCGGCGTGGCGTGGAGGTGCGGTTGATCTTGCAGGGCCAGCCCGACATGCGCTGGGTCCGCGCACTTTCACGGCTGCTGTACAACTACCTGCTGCGCGACGGCGTGATGATTCACGAGTACTGCCAGCGGCCCCTGCACGGCAAGGTTGCACTGGTGGACGACGAGTGGGCCACCGTGGGCTCCAGTAACCTCGACCCGCTGAGCCTGTCGTTCAACCTGGAGGCCAACCTGTTCATCCGTGACCGCGCCTTCAACCAGCAACTGAACCAGCACCTGCAGGCCCTGGCCAGCGAGCAATGCAAGCCGGTGACCCTGGAGCGCATGATTCGAGGTTACTGGTGGCGGGCACCGCTGATTTTCGTGTGTTTCCACGTCATCCGGAATTTTCCGCGCATTGCTGGCTGGTTCCCCGCGCACCGCCAGCGCCTGCGCTCGGTGCAGCCGGAAGTCGAAGCCCAGGGCGACCTGCACGAGGGCAATACGTGATGGCGCGCAAAGGCTGGCAAACCTGGGGCAAACGCCTGTTCACGCTGGCGTTCCTGATTCTCATACCTGTGCTGCTGTTCGTCTTGGCACGCAACCTGGACTGGAACGAAGTGCGCCAGTCATTGCTGGCCTACAAGCCTGGCACCCTGGCCATCGGCCTGGCGCTTGCGCTGTGCAGCTACCTGACATTTGCCAGCTACGACCTACTGGCACGGGCTTACACCGGTCACCACCTGCCCGCCCGGCAGGTGCTGCCAGTTGCTTTCGTGTGCTACGCCTTCAACCTCAACTTCACTACCTGGGTAGGCGGCGTTGCGTTGCGCTACCGGCTTTATGGCCGACTGGGCCTGGATACCGCGACCATTACACGTATCCTCACCTTGGGCCTGTTGACCAACTGGATGGGCTACATGCTGCTGGCCGGCACAGTATTCGCCCTGGGCCTGGTCGAGCTGCCCAGCAACTGGGCGGTGGGCGCTACAGGCCTGCGCCTGATCGGCCTGCTACTGTTGGCTATAGCAGGGGGTTACCTGCTGGCCTGCGGTTTTGCCAGCAAGCGCACCTGGCGCTGGCGCGAACACGAGGTGACGCTCCCGTCGCTGCGCCTGGCCCTGTGCCAGGTGGCGCTGGGCGCCAGCAACTGGGCGCTGATGGCGCTGCTGATCTTTTGGTTGCTGCCGGGTGAAGCGTTCTACCCGTCGATTCTCGGCATCCTGCTGATCAGCTGCGTGGCAGGCGTGGTTGCGCATATCCCAGCGGGGCTTGGCGTGCTTGAGGCGGTGTTCCTGGCCCTACTGCACGGGCAGATGGCCCAAGGCACGCTGGTGGCTGCCCTGCTCGGCTACCGCACGCTGTACTACCTGATACCGCTGCTGCTGGCAGTGGTGACCTACCTGATCCTGGAAAAGCGCGCCAAGGCCATGCGCCAGGGCGACAAGCCCGCCCAGACCTGACAAGGGCCGTTGGCCCTGGAGGTGGCAAATGCGTGTACATGTCTTGATATTGATGGTTGCCAGCCTGGCCGGTGGCCAGGCCTTGGCCGAAGGCTGCGACGTGCTGACCCGCTCGTCCAGCGACGCGGTAACGCCGGTGGAGCGGCACACCTGCTACAGCTACAGCAACCTGCCCGCCGAAGCCATCAACTGGTCGTGCAGCAACGAGAGCAAGGACATGCTCAATAGCGAAAAGAGCAAGGTAGCGCGCTGTGCCGATGGCAGCGTTGGCAGCTGCATTGCGCCTTTGACCCAGGAAACGCTGGCCAATCCCAAATCCATCGGTGGCGACAAGCCGGCTTTGCCCAAGGATGCGCGGGTGATCACCTATTATTACGACACCCCCAGCCTGGGCCAGGCCCGCACCGATTGCGAGCGTAACAACGGCATCTGGCAGACCCATTGAATCCTGGGGGAAATAATCTCGCTCAGATTTTGTAAGTTGGTGCGGTCATTGGACTGCCCCCATGAAGTTGGACACCAATCCAATTTCTTGGGGTGTTCACATGAGCAAGTATTCAGATCAATTCAAGCTCACCGCCGTCCAGGCTTATCTGGAGGGTGGTGAAGGATTTAGAACAG
>NZ_JAFBKA010000119.1:0-315 GCF_022760795.1 Pseudomonas sp. BP01 | reverse complement strand
TTGGCAGCAACACTCCGGTAGTGCAGTCGATCGCGACTGTTGCAGGCGCGGACGTCGGCAAGTTCGAGCAACTGACCCTGGACAAGACCCCGGTCAGCACCGCCGTCACCGACGAACCAGGTTCGGGTACTCCGGGCACCGGTAACCAGGGCGACCTGGTGCAGGTCACGATTACTGCCGACCAGACCTCGGTGGCCGAGAACGTCAAACCGACGTTCACCGTGCATATCAACCAACCGCTGGCCCACGACCTGGTTGTGACCCTGAGCAACAACGCTCAGGTCACCATCAAGGCCGGTGAGACCAGCGCGCCGT
>NZ_JAFBKA010000118.1:0-315 GCF_022760795.1 Pseudomonas sp. BP01 | reverse complement strand
CGTTGAACAGGCCGTCGGCGCCAACGATGCCAGTGCCGATAAGGGTGCCGGCGGCATCACGTACTTGCACGGTGGCACCGGGCTCGCCGCGACCGGTGAAGGTCACGCCGTCGGCCAAGGCCAGGTCTGTCGGTTGAGCAGGCGGCAGCAGGTCGGCAGAGGTGACCGAGCCCGGCTGCGACACATTGCCAGCAGCATCGGTCAGGGTGACTTGCAGGGTACTGCCGTCGTTCACGGCAGGAGTCAGGGCAATGACGAAGGTGCCATCGGCGCCAACGGTACCCGTCGCGAGGATGTTGCCTTCGGCGTCACGCA
>NZ_JAFBKA010000117.1:0-323 GCF_022760795.1 Pseudomonas sp. BP01 | reverse complement strand
GAGGTGACGGGCATGGATGCCCGTCAAGCGCTGGGCCCCAGGATGGGGCCTGCAGCGCGGTCCTCCCGGGAGCAAGCCCGGAGCGAGGGGACCCCGGAGCGAAGCGCAGGGGCCGGATGATGGGAGCCAGCGTTTTTTGGTTACTTTTTGTCGCGTTTGACAAAAAGTGACCCGCCGTAAGGGCGGAAAGGTGACTAAGCGCCACCTTTGAAAATGAATGTTGACCGCATTGTTGATGCCCGCACCTGAAAGCGAACAGCGAAACAGCGCTGGTTTTTAGCTCGCGCATAGGCCATTTGCGATGGCGACGCTGACTCACCTTT
>NZ_JAFBKA010000116.1:0-326 GCF_022760795.1 Pseudomonas sp. BP01 | reverse complement strand
CGCTGGTGAAATCAGCGTTGGCATTAAATCGGCGGTAGACGCTACCGGCGCCACCTTTGAAAACCTGGAGTTGGGCGGCGCTGCGAAAGTGGATGTCACCGACACCACCGACGAAGTGGTGGCCAAGCTGACCGCAACGCCTTCGGTCACCGAAGGCGGCGAGATCACCTACACCATCACCCTGACCAACAAAGACGGCCTGCCGATCAACAACCACGGCGCCTTGACCTTCACGCTGAGCGACGGCAAGACCGTCATCACCGTACCGGCCAACGGCACCAGCGGTTCGATCACCGTGACCGCGCCGGACAACGTCTACGTCGGCA
>NZ_JAFBKA010000115.1:0-327 GCF_022760795.1 Pseudomonas sp. BP01 | reverse complement strand
CCTGGGGCGCTACCGGCGCTGAAGAGCTGGACGGGCGTGAAGAGAACATCACCTTCTCGATGCCCAAAGAGCTGCGGGTTCGCTCGCTGATCTGACTGAAGCCTGTACTGGCCTCATCGCCGGCAAGCCAGCTCCCACAGGTACTGCACAAGCCTTGAAGGCAGTGATATCCCTGTGGGAGCTGGCTTGCCGGCGATAGGGCCGGCAAGGTCGGCTCAAGGCTATGTACTTGCACAGCGAGTATTGTTTCGGTCCTCCGCAAGCAATCTGACTCTCCCGGTCGATGCCAGCACCACTTGATATCGGCTGCTGGCAGATGAGCGTTCA
>NZ_JAFBKA010000114.1:0-327 GCF_022760795.1 Pseudomonas sp. BP01 | reverse complement strand
TTTCGAGCAGAACTCACAAATTTTACCTTAGCCTGATCCACCAGCAGTGAAACTGGTGTTCAGTCTATTTCTATCACATATCCGAATTTTTAAAGAACGATCTGACAAAAGTCAGAAATCAACATTCGAAGCGAATGCTCATTTCCAAGTTCTGATCAGGAACAACGCTAGACCCCAGGAGGTCTTGATCGTCTTCAACCATGAATCAAGCAATTCGTGTGGGAGCTCATCAGCAGGCTGATGTCGTCGATTAAGGAGGTGATCCAGCCGCAGGTTCCCCTACGGCTACCTTGTTACGACTTCACCCCAGTCATGAATCACACCGTG
>NZ_JAFBKA010000113.1:0-343 GCF_022760795.1 Pseudomonas sp. BP01 | reverse complement strand
TGCAGTTCGATGCACCGGACATCACCCCGCCTGAGGCGGTCAGCAACATCGTGGTCGGCGCGGGTGGCACGGCCCTGAGTGGTCGCGGTGAAGCCGGTGCAACGGTCGAAGTGCGCGATGCCAACGGCACCGTGATCGGCACTGGTGTAGTCGGTGCCAACGGTACCTTCCTGATCGACCTCGACCCGGCGGTGCAGCCGGGCGAACAGCTGAGCCTGGTGCAGACCGACCCGAGCGGCAACGCTTCCGTGGCAGTGGAGTACGACGTACCGCTGACCACCGCGCCAGACAGCCCGAGCAACCTGGCCATCGATGCCGACGGCACCACCCTCACCGGTTCCGC
>NZ_JAFBKA010000112.1:0-345 GCF_022760795.1 Pseudomonas sp. BP01 | reverse complement strand
TTCCTAGGGCGTCCTAAAACCTTGTAGGAAACGTCTCTAAATGAGCCCTTGGACAATCATTAAACTGTCCACTCACAGGCCCTGGAGTCATGCGGAGGCTTGTGGGAGCGGGCGCGCCCGCGAACACGGGCGAAGCCCGTGCCATCCACCGCGTTGCCTGCTTCGCGGGCATGCCCGCTCCCACAGGTACAGCGCAAGTCCTTGGTCACAACCGGTTTCTGGACTGCCCCCATGAAGTTGGACACCAATCCAATT
Organism: Pseudomonas sp. BP01; assembly: GCF_022760795.1. Taxonomy (NCBI): domain Bacteria; kingdom Pseudomonadati; phylum Pseudomonadota; class Gammaproteobacteria; order Pseudomonadales; family Pseudomonadaceae; genus Pseudomonas; species Pseudomonas sp. BP01. The sequence continues at coordinate 90 of NZ_JAFBKA010000112.1, read as the reverse complement.
TCTTGGGGTGTTCACATGAGCAAGTATTCAGATCAATTCAAGCTCACCGCCGTCCAGGCTTATCTGGAGGGTGGTGAAGGATTTAGAACA
>NZ_JAFBKA010000111.1:0-351 GCF_022760795.1 Pseudomonas sp. BP01 | reverse complement strand
ACCTGGACAAGACCCCGGTCAGCACCCAGGTCACCGATGAGCCAGGCACCCCGGGCAATGAAGGCGACCTGGTCAAGGTCACCATCACCGCCGACCAGACGTCGGTGGCGGAAAACGTCAAACCGACCTTCACCGTGCACATCAACACCGCCCTGGCCCACGATTTGGTCGTGACCCTGAGCAACAATGCTCAGGTCACCATCAAGGCCGGTGAGACCAGCGCACCGTACACCCACGATGCGCAGGGCGACGACGTTTACAACGACGCTGGTGAAATCAGCGTTGGCATTAAATCGGCGGTAGACGCTACCGGCGCCACCTTTGAAAACCTGGAGTTGGGCGGCGCTGCGA
>NZ_JAFBKA010000110.1:0-354 GCF_022760795.1 Pseudomonas sp. BP01 | reverse complement strand
TCACAGAAGGTGGTGTCATCACCTACACCGTGACCCTGAGCAACCCTGCCCAGACTCCGGTGACCGTGACCCTGTCCAACGGCCAGACCATCACCGTTGAGGCCGGCAAAACCCAGGGCAGCGTTGATTTCCAGACCCCGGCAAACGACGTCTATAACAATGGTTCGACCGTCAGCGTCACCATCGAAAACGCCACCGGCGGTAACTTCGAGCAACTGACGCCGAACCCGACCCCGGCTCAGACCACGATCAACGATTCGGTCGATAACACCACTGCGACCCTGACCGCTTCGCCAAGCGTCACAGAAGGTGGTGTCATCACCTACACCGTGACCCTGAGCAACCCTGCCCAGA
>NZ_JAFBKA010000010.1:0-195875 GCF_022760795.1 Pseudomonas sp. BP01 | reverse complement strand
CTCCCACAGGCCCGCACAATAGTCAGGACCTGTGGGAGCTGGCTTGCCGGCGATAGGGCCAGTACAGACAACATAAAGCTTCAGGCAAGAAAAAGCCGCCTCGAAAGGCGGCTTGTTCAATTCACTCAGGCCTGTGGACGCATGTGCGGGAACAGGATCACATCGCGGATCGACGGCGAGTTGGTCAGCAGCATCACCAGGCGGTCGATGCCGATGCCTTCACCGGCGGTCGGCGGCATGCCGTACTCCAGTGCACGCACGAAGTCGGCGTCGTAGTGCATGGCTTCGTCGTCACCGGCGTCCTTCTCGGCCACCTGGGCCAGGAAGCGCTCGGCCTGGTCTTCGGCATCGTTGAGCTCGGAGTAGGCATTGGCGATTTCGCGGCCACCGATGAACAGCTCGAAGCGGTCGGTGACAGCCGGATTGTCGTCGTTGCGACGGGCCAGCGGCGACACTTCGAACGGGTACTCGGTGATGAAGTGCGGCTGCTCCAGCTTGTGCTCGACCAGCTCTTCGAAAATCATCACCTGCAGCTTGCCCAGGCCTTCGTGGCCCAGCACCTTGGCACCGGCCTTCTTGGCGATGTCGCGGGCGCGGTCAACGTCCTGCAGGTCGGCAGCGGTCAGTTCCGGGTTGTACTTGAGGATCGAGTCGAACACCGACAGGCGCACGAACGGCTCACCGAAGTGGAACACCTTGTCGCCATACGGCACGTCGGTAGACCCCAGCACCAGCTGCGCCAGCTCGCGGAACAGTTCCTCGGTGAGGTCCATGTTGTCGCGGTAGTCGGCGTAGGCCTGGTAGAACTCGAGCATGGTGAATTCAGGGTTGTGACGCGTCGACACACCTTCGTTACGGAAGTTGCGGTTGATCTCGAACACTTTTTCAAAGCCACCAACCACCAGGCGCTTGAGGTACAGCTCCGGCGCGATACGCAGGAACATGGCCATGTCCAGGGCGTTGTGGTGGGTTTCGAACGGCTTGGCCGCCGCGCCACCCGGGATGGTCTGCAGCATCGGCGTCTCGACTTCGAGGAAGTCACGCTCGATGAGGAACTTGCGAATGTGCGAGATCACCTGCGAACGCACACGGAACGTGTGGCGGGTTTCTTCGTTGACCATCAGGTCGACGTAACGCTGGCGGTAGCGCTGCTCGGTATCGGTCAGGCCGTGGTGCTTGTCGGGCAGCGGGCGCAGCGACTTGGTCAGCAGGCGCACGTTGGTCATTTCGACGTACAGGTCGCCCTTGCCGGAACGGGCCAAGGTGCCTTCGGCGCTGATGATGTCGCCCAGGTCCCAGGTCTTGACTGCGGCCAGGGTTTCTTCCGGCAGGGTCTTGCGGTTGACGTAGACCTGGATGCGACCGGTCATGTCCTGGATCACCATGAACGAGCCACGGTTGAGCATGATACGGCCGGCAACCTTGACCGGGATCGCGGCTGCTTCCAGCTCTTCCTTGGTCTTGTCCGCGTACTGTTTCTGCAGGTCGTTGCAGTAGCTGTCGCGACGGAAGTCGTTGGGGAAGGCGTTGCCCTTGGCGCGCTCGGCGGCAAGTTTTTCCTTGCGCAGGGCGATCAGGGCATTTTCTTCCTGTTGCAGGTCTTGCGATTCGGTCTTGAGGTCGCTCATGTCGTCATTCTTTCCATCAGGTATTCGTTGCCCTTTTCGGGCAGGGCACGCGATACCGGCGGGTAGCCGGTATCGCGGCAGTGGAGTGCGGCTTACAGCCCTTGCTTGAGGCTTGCTTCCAGGTACTGGTCAAGGTCGCCGTCCAGCACTTTCTGGCAGTCGCTGCGCTCTACGCCTGTGCGCAGGTCTTTGATGCGCGAGTCATCCAGTACGTAGGAACGGATCTGGTGGCCCCAGCCGATGTCCGACTTGCTGTCTTCCAGCGCCTGCGAAGCGGCGTTGCGCTTCTGCATTTCCAGTTCGTACAACTTGGCCCGCAGCATTTTCATGGCGGTGTCTTTGTTGGCGTGCTGGGAACGTTCGTTCTGACACGCCACCACGGTGTTGGTCGGCACGTGGGTGATACGTACGGCCGAGTCGGTGGTGTTCACGTGCTGACCACCGGCACCGGAGGAGCGGTAGGTGTCAATGCGCAGGTCGGACGGGTTGATCTCGATCTCGACCTTGTCGTCGATTTCGGGCGATACGAACACCGCCGAGAACGAAGTGTGGCGACGGGCACCGGAGTCGAACGGGCTTTTGCGCACCAGGCGGTGCACACCGATTTCGGTACGCAGCCAGCCGAAGGCGTACTCGCCCTTGATGTGCACGGTGGCGCCCTTGATGCCGGCGACTTCACCTTCGGAAAGCTCGATGATGGTGGCGTCGAACCCGCGCTTGTCGGCCCAGCGCAGGTACATGCGCAGCAGGATGTTGGCCCAGTCCTGCGCCTCGGTACCACCGGAGCCGGCCTGGATATCCAGGTAGGCGTTGTTCATGTCCATTTCGCCGCTGAACATGCGACGGAACTCAAGCTGGGCCAGGGATTCTTCCAGGCCCTGCAGCTCGGTCTCGACGTCGCTGACAGCGCTTTCGTCCTCTTCCTCGACGGCCATGTCGAGCAGGTCCTTGCAGTCGGACAGACCGTTGGACAGTTTGTCCAGGGTCTCGACGACCTGTGCCAGCATGGCACGCTCGCGGCCCAGGGCCTGGGCGTACTCGGGCTTGTTCCAGACGTTGGGGTCTTCCAGCTCGCGGTTGACTTCGATCAGGCGGTCATGCTTGTGATCGTAGTCAAAGATACCCCCGAATGGACTGGGAACGCTCGGTGAGGTCCTTGATGGTGTTCAGGATCGGTTGGATTTCCATGGGCTGGCTACTCGTGCGAATTCGGTGAAAAGCCCGCGAGTATAACCGAGTCCGCTGCTGGGCGGCAGACCCGCCGGGCGGTCGCATGTATAGAGGGCACACAGGCGCGCAGTCTCTGGAGGCTCAAGCGATGCCGACCTGGTTACGCCCGCTGTTCTTGGCCTGGTACAGGCCTTTGTCCGCCGCCGAGATCAACTGCCGGCAGTGGCTGCCAACGGCCGGGGTCTGGGTGGCCAGGCCGATACTCACGGTCAGGCGCGCATCGGCCACCGGCGCGGTGTGCGGGATGCCAAGGCCCAGCACGGTCTGGCGCAGCTTCTCGGCCACCAGGCGCGCCCCGCCGGGCGAGGTATTGGGCAGCACCAGGGCAAACTCCTCGCCGCCATAGCGCGCCGGCAGGTCGGTCGGCCGCGAGCACGAACCACGGATCGCCTCGGCCACCTGTCGCAGGGCCTCGTCGCCGGCCAGATGGCCGAAGCTGTCGTTGTAGGCCTTGAAATAATCCACATCGATCATCAGCAACGACAGCTGCTGCTGTTCACGCATGGCCCGGCGCCATTCCAGCTCCAGGTACTCGTCGAAGTGGCGGCGGTTGGACAGCCCGGTCAGGCCGTCGGAGTTCATCAGCCGCTGCAGCATCAGGTTGGAATCGAGCAACTGCTGCTGGCTGACGCGCAGGGCGCGGTAGGCCTCGTCGCGTTGCAACAGGGTGAGGTACGAGCGTGAGTGATAGCGAATGCGCGCGACCAGCTCGATGGTATCCGGCAGCTTGACCAGGTAGTCGTTGGCCCCGGCGGCAAACGCCGCGCTCTTCACCAGCGGGTCTTCCTTGGTCGACAGAACGATGATCGGGATGTCCTGGGTTGCCGGGTTGTTGCGGTATTCGCGCACCAGGGTCAAGCCGTCCAGGCCAGGCATGATCAGGTCCTGGAGGATGACCGTGGGCTTGATGCGCATGGCCTGGACCACCGCCTGGTGCGGGTCGGCACAGAAGTGGAAGTCGATGTTGTCTTCATTGGCCAGACCACGCCGCACCGCCTCGCCGATCATGGCCTGGTCGTCGACCAGCAGCACCATCGCCGAGTTCTCGTTGGTGGTGGCAAAACCTTCGATCGGTAATTCATTCATACCTGTTCACCCGATCACTGCCGGCGTGGCGGCGTGATTCAATACATTTCGTCATTTTGCGAAAAAGTCCATCAAGCGCCCGGCGATGCGTTCCAGCGGGCGAATTTCCACCGCAGCATCAATGGCCGCAGCGGCCTTGGGCATGCCGTACACCGCACTGCTGGCCTGGTCCTGGGCAATGGTCAGAAAGCCCTGCTGACGCATCAGCTTCAGGCCCTGGGCGCCGTCTCGGCCCATGCCGGTGAGCAGCACGCCCACCGCATCGCCATTCCAGTAACGTGCCACGCTTTCGAAGAACACGTCGATCGATGGCCGGTAGATTTCATTGACAGGCTCGGCAGTGTAGGCCAGTTGGCCATTCTGTAGCAGGCGAATATGGTGGTTGGTGCCTGCCAGCAACACCTGGCCCGGCTGCGGCGGCTCGCCTTCACGGGCCAGGCGCACCGGCAGGCCTGCTGCGCTGCTGAGCCATTCGGCCATCCCGGCGGCAAACACCTGGTCCACATGCTGGACCAGCACGATGGCTGCCGGGAACGCTGCGGGCAAACCCTTGAGCAGCACTTCGAGCGCCGCCGGGCCACCCGCCGACGAGCCGATCGCCACCAGCCCGCGACGCTGCGAAGCCTCGCGCAACGGCGCGGCAACCGGCCTGGCGGCTGGGCTGCGCTGCTGGCCGACCAACCAGCCGATATTGAGGATCTTGCGCAGCAGCGGTGCCGCTGCTTCGCGGGGGTCGCCAGCGCCCAGGGCGGGGGTGTCGACCACGTCGAGGGCGCCGTGGCCCATGGCTTCGAACACCCGGTGCACGTTCTGCTTGCGGTCAACCGTGACGATGACGATGGCGCACGGGGTTTCGGCCATGATCCGCCGGGTGGCCTCCACGCCGTCCATGACCGGCATGATCAGGTCCATCAGGATCAGGTCCGGCAGTTGCTCGGCGCAGCGCTGCACCGCCTCGGCGCCATTGCTGGCCACCCATACCACCTGGTGCGCAGGCTCCAGGGCGACCGCCCGGCGCAGCGCCTCGACGGCCATAGGCATGTCATTGACGATGGCGATCTTCATCCCTGAGCACCTCCGATCAGCTCCACCACAGCATCCAGCAACGCATCGTCGTGGAAACTGGCCTTTGCCAAATAGTAGTCGGCGCCTGCATCCAGGCCACGCCGTCGGTCTTCCTCACGGTCTTTATAGGACACCACCATCACCGGCAGCGATTGCATGCGCTGGTCGCGGCGTACCAAGGTAACCAGCTCGATGCCGTCCATGCGCGGCATGTCGATGTCGGTGATCAGCAGGTCGAAATCCTCGCTGCGCAGGGCGTTCCAGCCATCCATGCCATCTACCGCCACCGCCACGTCGTAGCCGCGGTTGCCCAGCAGCTTACGTTGCAGCTCGCGCACGGTCAGCGAATCGTCGACCACCAGAATGCGTTTACGGGCCACGCCGCGGGCACCGCTGCTACCGCGCTCGACGCGTTCCAGGCTGCCGGTGCTGAGCAGTTTTTCCACCGAGCGCAGCAAATCTTCGACATCGACGATCAGCACCACCGAGCCGTCATCGAGCAAGGCGCCCGAGGAAATGTCCTGCACCTTGCCAAGCCGCAGGTCGAGTGGCATCACCACCAGCACCCGCTCGCCCACCAGCCGCTCCACGGCCACGCCGTACAGTTGCTCACGCTCGCGGATCACCACCACCCGCAGGCAGGCTTCATCGCTTTGCCCGGCCGGGCGGTTGAGCAACTGGCTGGCGGCCACTAGGCCGATATGCCGGCCTTCATGCCAGAAGTGCTGACGCCCTTCGATCTGTACGATCTGCTCGGCGGTCACTTCCAGCGTGCGCTCGATATGGGCCAGCGGGAACGCGTAAGCCTCACCGCCCACCTCGACAACCAGGCTGCGCACCACCGACAGGGTCAGCGGCACCTGCAGGTGAAAGCGACAGCCCTGCCCCGCCATCTGGGTCAGCTCTATCGAGCCGCGCAGCTCGCGGATCATGTGCTGCACCGCATCCAGCCCCACACCGCGCCCGGACACCTCGGTGACCTTGTCGCGCAGGCTGAAGCCAGGCAGGAACAGGAACGTCAGCAACTCCGCATCGCTCATTCGCGCCACTGTGTCGGCGGGCGACAGGGCACGCTCGACGATGCTGCTGCGCAGGCGCTCAAGGTCGATACCGGCGCCATCGTCGATCAGCTCCAGGCTGAGCATGCCGGCCTGGTGCGACGCCCGCAGGCGGATCACACCCTCGTCCGGCTTGCCCGCCAGCAGGCGCCGCTCGGGCAGTTCGATCCCGTGGTCGACGGCATTGCGCAACAGGTGGGTCAGCGGTGCTTCGAGCTTTTCCAGCACATCGCGATCGACCTGGGTCTTCTCCCCTTCCACCACCAACCGCACCGGCTTGCCCAGTGAACGGCCCAGGTCGCGGACCATACGGCTCTGCCCGGTCAGCACGTCGGCAAACGGCCGCATACGGCAAGCCAGCGCCGTGTCATACAGCAACTGCGCACGCTGGCTGGCCTGCCAGCCGAACTCATCCAGGTCGGCCGCCTGCTGCTGGAGGATCTGCTGGGTTTCGGCCAGCAGACGTTGGGTTTGCGCCAAGGCCTCGAGCACCTCGCTGCTCTGGCCGCTGTCCTCCAGCTGCATGCGCAAGCCGTCGAGCGCCTGCATGCCTTGGCCGTGCATGCGCTTGAGGCGCTGCAGGGTGGCCAGGTAAGGCTTGAGCCGCTGGGTTTCCACCAGCGACTTGCTGGACAGGTCGAGCAGGCTATTGAGGCGGTCGGCGGTAACCCGCAATACCCGCTCGGCACCTTCGCCAGCGCGCTTGCCAGCCTTGCGCTGCAGAATCGGCTCGGGCTCGGGCTCTGGTTCCGGCGGTTCGGTTGGCAATACCAGTGGTGCAGGCGGCAAGGTAGCCAGCGGCGGCTGTGGTACCACGGGTGCAGCCAACGGCTGCGCAGGCACGGCTGCACCCGGGTCGAGCAGGCTGGCCATCTGCGCAAGAAACACCGGCAAGGTCGCCTGCGCCCCGGCATCGCCTGGCGTGGCGATACGCATCAGCAGGTCGGTGCCCTGCAACAGCGCGTCGATGTGCTCGGCGGTGAGCCGCAGGCGGCCTTCCTGGGCCGCCACCAGGCAATCTTCCATGACGTGGGCGACACTGACGCCAGCATCCACCCCGACGATGCGCGCTGCCCCCTTGAGCGAGTGAGCGGCCCGCATGCACGCCTCAAGCTGGTCGGCCTGGGTGGGGTTGCGCTCCAGTGCCATCAGCCCGGCACTGAGCACCTGGGTCTGCGCCTCGGCCTCCAGGCTGAACAGTTCGAGCAACGATGCGTCGCGCATTTGCTCTGGGGTCATGACAGGCTCCGCTGCACGGCAGACAGTAAGTGTTGATCGTCCAGCACCCGCACGCTGCGGCCGTGCCACTGCAGGACTGCGGCGGTAAAGCGCGTGGCGTCCTGGCCGCGGCCCAGCAGCAGTGGGTCTAGCCGGTGAATACCGTCGATTTCCTCAACGGCCATCACTACCGGCCCTCCCTCGGCCGCCAGAATCAGCATGCGTGGCATGGCCCGACCGCCACGTTGCTCGACGGTGCCGGCCTGCACACCCAGCAAGTCAGCCAGTGACAGGCACGGCACCAACGCACCGCGCACATTGGCAACCCCCTGCAGCAGCCGCGAGCGCTGGTGCGGCAGCGAATGCACAGCCTGCAACGGGGCGATTTCGGCCAGGCTGGCGGTGGCCAGCGCCAGCCACTCCTCGCCCAGGCGGAACAGCAACATGGAGCGGCCGGTGTTTTCCTCGACCGGCTGTACCGCTGCAGCCTGGTGGTCCTGCATCAGCGCGTAGCGGTCGAGCAGCCGTGTGGCCGCAGCGGCATACACCTCGCAATTGCGGCAATGCACATGCCGCTCCAGCAGCGGGCACTGCTTGTCACCGTGCACGCCAATACGGTTCCAGCAGTCGTCGATGTGCGCGTCATCCTCGGCCAGCAACTGCATCGTCGAATCACTGTTCATCGTTCAGGCTCCCGGCCAGCCCGCGCCGCACGATCCTGCAGGCGCCGGGCACCGGCCAGGTCGCCCTGGGCCGCCAGCAAGGCGGCCAGGTGCACCAGCGCCTCAGGGTGCTGTGGCTCCAGGTACAAGGCCTTGCGATAGTGGGTGAGCGCCTGCTGCGCATCGCCCTCGGTATCGCTGAGCAGCCCCAGCCAGTAGTACACCTGCGCCGACGGCGGATACTGGCCCAGGTACCGCTGGCATTCGCCACGCGCCTGCTCGCTGGCGCCGGCATTGGCCAGCCGGGCAATGCTGGCCAGCAACTCGCTGGCGCCCTCGTGCTTGTGCTGGCGGGCTGGCGCTGGCCTGGCCGCCACCGGCAGCACACGCAGCGGGCGCGGCACCGGCACGCTGGGCGGCGGATAACCTGGTGTGCGTAAAGTCGCCAGCGTACGCTGCGCAGGCTGGGCGGGTGCCGCCGGCAACGGGGCGCTGTCGCCCTCCTGGCGCACGTAGGCAAACGACTGGGCGATCCCCAGCGGACGCATGCCCAGGCGTGCCAACAAACTGCCTTCGGCCGGGCCGATGAACAGCACACCCTGTGGATGCAGCAGGCGCTTGAGCACTTCGAACACACGCTGTTGGGTAGGCACGTCGAAATAGATCAACAGATTGCGACAGAACACGAAGTCGTACAGGCCATCGCGGCTGACCAACGCCGGGTCAAGCACATTGCCCACCTGCAGGCTGACCTGCTGGCGTACCCGCTCATGTAGGCGGTGGCCTTCGTCCAGCGCATCGAAATAGCGCTCGCGAAAGCCCAGTTCGCTGCCACGGAAGGCATTGCGGCCATACACAGCCTGCCCGGCCTTGGCGACCGAGCTGGGGCTGATGTCCATGCCATCAACCAGGAATGCACCCGGCGCCATGCCGGCGTCGAGCAAGGCCATGGCCAGCGAATAAGGTTCCTCGCCGGTCGAGCAAGGCAGGCTGAGCAATCGCAGCGGGCGCGCGCCCGCCAGGTGGGCTTGGCGTTTGTGGGCCAGGCTGGCCAGCGCTGTGAACGAGTCGGGGTATCGGAAAAACCAGGTCTCCGGGACGATCACCGCTTCAATCAGCGCCTGTTGCTCATCCGTCGACTGCTGCAGGCGCAGCCAGTAGTCGTCCAGGTCGATCGCACCCATGGCCACGCAACGCTGGCGCAGCGCGCGTTCGACCATGGGCGCGCCCACCGACTCCACGTCCAGGCCAATACGCTCACGCAAGAAGCGGAAAAAACGCTGTTCGTTCATGTAGGCATCCCTGTCGGGTCTTGCGTGTACAGCAATTGGTGCACGGCGTCGGTCAGCAGGTCATTGACTTCGATGCGCTGCAGCAGGCCCAGAGCATCCTGGCGCACCGGGCCCAGGTAAGGCGCTTCGCCTGTGTCCACCCCATAGGGCTGGAATTCGTCCGGTTGGCAACGCAGGGTTTCGGTGGCCTGTTCCAGAATCAGGCCAAGCTGCAGGCTGCCACGGTAGTGCACCAGCACCAGGCGGGTACTGGTGCGTTGCGCCGCAGGTTGGCCAAAACTCAGCGCAGCAAGGTCGATCACCGGGACCATTTGGCCGCGATGGGCGAGGATGCCCGCGACCCAGGCAGGTGCCTGGGCAATCGGCTTGAGCGGCTGGCGCGGCAGCACCTCGATCACCTCGTGCACGCTCAGGGCAAAGCGCTGCTCCCTGAGGCGAAACTGCAGGTACAACGCGCCCTTGACGTTGTGCGCGGGTGCGGCGCGCGGGTGCAAGTCGTTCATCGCAGTCAGACTTTGAAGCGCGACACGCCGCCACGCAGGCCGGCGGCCACCTGGCTCAGTTCATCGATGGCAAAACTGGCCTGGCGCAGCGACTCGACGGTCTGGGTACTGGCATCGCTGAGTTGGGCCAGCGCCTGGTTGATCTGCTCGGCACCGGTGGCCTGGGCTTGCATGCCTTCGTTGACCATCAGCACGCGCGGCGCCAAGGCCTGCACCTGATGAATGATCTGGCTGAGCTGCTCGCCCACCTGCTGCACCTCGAACATGCCGCGGCGCACTTCTTCAGAGAACTTGTCCATGCCCATGACGCCGGCCGACACCGCCGACTGGATTTCGCGCACCATCTGCTCGATGTCGTAGGTGGCCACGGCGGTCTGGTCGGCCAGGCGGCGCACTTCGGTGGCCACTACGGCAAAGCCACGGCCGTACTCGCCGGCCTTTTCCGCTTCGATGGCGGCGTTGAGCGACAGCAGGTTGGTCTGGTCGGCCACCTTGACGATGGTCACCACCATCTGCGTGATGTTGCTGGCCTTTTCGTTGAGGATACCGAGCTTGGCGTTTACCAGGTCGGCAGCGCCCATCACCTGGTGCATGGTCTCCTCCATGCGTGCCAGCCCCTGCTGGCCGGAGCCGGCCAGGCTGGAAGCCTGATCAGCGGCGGAGGTGACTTCGGTCATGGTACGCACCAGATCACGCGAGGTGGCGGCGATTTCCCGCGAGGTGGCGCCGATTTCGGTGGTGGTGGCGGCCGTTTCGGTGGCGGTGGCCTGCTGTTGCTTGGACGTGGCGGCAATTTCGGTAACCGACGTGGTCACCTGCACCGACGAGCGCTGGGCCTGAGCCACCAGGTTGGCCAGTGCCTCGGCCATCTCGTTGAAGCCGCTTTCGATGGCGCCGAACTCGTCCTTGCGGTCCAGGCTCAGGCGCATGCTCAGGTCGCCTGAACGCAGCTTGTCGAGGGCATGCACGATACGCTGCATGGGAGCGGTAATGGCACGCATCAGCAGCAGGCCGCAGATGCCGGCGGCGACGATTGCCAGCAGCAGCGATACCACCATGCTGCCCTTGGCCGTGCTGACGGCGCTGACGATCTCGTTGGTGGCGGAGTCGGCAGACGCCCGATTGTGCTCGATCACTTCATTCAGGTGCTTGCGGCCATCTACCCAGGCCGGCGTCAGCACCTCGATGATCAGCCGTTCGGCTTCGGCGTAGTTGTGCTGACGGTAAGTGTCCAGCACCTGACCGACGATCTTCATGTAGCTCTCTTCCTGCTGCACGAAGTTGTCGAAGCGGGTCTGGTCGTCCTTGTCCTGGATGGTGGACTGGTAGCTGGCCATGTGTTGCTTGAGCCGGTCTTCGAAGCTTTTGAACAGCTCCATGTCGGCCGACGTGATTTCCCGGTGGTTGGACAGGCCCACCAGTTGCTGGCTGGTGACGTAGCTGTCGACCCAGGCGCTGCGGATCATCGAGCTGTAGTAGACCCCGGGAATGCTGTCGGTCCCCACTGCCTCCTCGGCGGTTTCGATGGCCACCAACCGCGAGTAGGCGGCCACGATCATCAGCAGCATGATGGCGATGATCACGGCGAAACTTGCCAGGATCCGTTGGCGCAAGGTCCAGTTCTTCACATTCAGCCCTCAGGAATTCACAACGAGCGGGAAAAATCGCTGAAGTATAGCCCAGAGGCCTTACAGATTTGCGGGCGAAGTGAGGCCTAAACAGGCATACCTGCTGATGGACATGTCACTGGGGCTGCTGTGCAGCCCTTCGCGGGCACGCCCGCTCCCACAGGTATCAGCGAAATGTCGAAGGTTGTGATAACCCTGTGGGAGCTGGCTTGCCGGCGATGGGCTGCAACGCAGCCCCCGTTATTGGCCAGCAGCAAGCCGTACCTGGCTTTCCAGCTCCTGGCGCAAGCCCGGATCCAGACGCAGCTGGCGGGCCAGTTCGTCCAGGTAGGAACGCTCCATGAAGTTTTCCTGGTCGACCATCATCACGCTGGCCAGGTACATCTCGGCGGCCATTTCTGGCGTTTGCGCGGCGCGGGCCACCTCAGCCGGGTCCAGCGGTTTGTTCAGCTCGGCATGCAGCCAGTGCTGCAGTTCACGATCGCTGTCCAGGCGGGTGAACTCGCCCTCGATCAGCGCCCGCTCGCGCTCGTCGATATGGCCATCGGACTTGGCCGCGGCCACCAGCGCCCGCAGCACCGCCTGGCTGTGCTGCTCGGCCTGGGCAGGCGGCAGGCGGTCGACGGTTTGCGGTTCGGCGGCGGCCCCCCGCTGGTTGGCCTGCCAGTTGCCGTAGGCTTTGTAGGCCAGCACCCCCAGCGCGGCCAGGCCACCATAGGTCAGGGCTTTGCCGCCGTACTTTCGGGCCTTCTTGCTGCCCAGCAACAGGCCCAGAGCGCCGCCACCCAACAGGCCGCCACCTGCGCCGGACAACAGCCCGCCAAGCCCACCGGGAGCGCTGCCGGACTTGTTGGCGCCCCCCTGTTTTTCGAGCATTTGCTGGCCGGATTTGAGGAGTTGATCAAGCAAGCCCCGGGTGTTCATTCGTGTGTCTCCACGCAAGAAGATTCAACCGCCAGAGTAAGGCTTGGCGCAGCACACGCCATGCTGGATTTTGCTTCCGGATGTTGCATTGGCTGGCAAAAAGCCAACTAGACTCGATATCGCCAATACCTCGCGCGACCGCTCTACGCTTATAACGATTGCTTCACGGCTTGCTTGATGACTGCCCCGAACAAGATCTGTAAAAAGAGGGAACACCATGTCAGTGCACAAGACCGCATTGCTCGGCGCCATGACTGGCGCCGTGCTGGCCAGCTCCAGCCTGCAGGCTGCCGAACCGCCCAAGGCCCTGGGGCCTGGCGAGGGGCGCCTGGATATCGTTGCCTGGCCCGGCTACATCGAGCGCGGTGAAAGCGACAAGGCCTACGACTGGGTGACCGGTTTCGAGAAGGAAACCGGCTGCAAGGTCAGTGTGAAGACCGCCGCCACCTCGGACGAGATGGTCAGCCTGATGACCAAGGGCGGTTATGACCTGGTCACCGCCTCGGGCGATGCCTCGCTGCGGCTGATTGCGGGCAAGCGCGTGCAGCCGATCAACACCGCCCTGATCCCCAACTGGAAGAACATCGACCCGCGCCTGCAAAACGGTGGCTGGTACGTGGTCGACAAGCAGGTATACGGCACTCCGTACCAGTGGGGGCCGAACGTGCTGCTGTACAACACCAATACCTTCAAGCAGGCCCCTACCAGCTGGGGTGTGGTGTTCGAGCCGCAGAACTTGCCCGACGGCAAGCCGAACAAGGGCCGTGTACAGGCCTATGACGGGCCGATCTACATTGCCGACGCAGCGCTGTACCTGAAGTCGACCAAGCCCGAACTGGGTATCAAGGACCCTTACGAGCTCAACGAGGAGCAATACAAGGCCGTGCTGGAACTGCTGCGCCAGCAGCAACCGCTGATCCACCGTTACTGGCATGACGCCACGGTGCAGATGAGCGACGTGAAGAACGAAGGCGTGGTCGCCTCCAGTTCCTGGGGCTACATGGTCAATGGCCTGAAGGCCGAAAACCAGCCGGTGGCCTCGACCATTCCCAAAGAGGGCGCCACCGGCTGGGCCGACACCACCATGCTGCACAGCGAGGCCAAGCACCCCAACTGCGCCTACAAGTGGATGGACTGGTCGCTGCAACCTAAGGTGCAGGGTGACGTGGCGGCCTGGTTCGGCTCGTTACCGGCGGTGCCGGCGGCGTGCACCGGCAGCGAGCTGCTGGGGGCCGAGGGGTGCAAGACCAACGGTTTCGACAATTTCGACAAGATCGCCTTCTGGAAAACCCCGCAGGCCCAAGGGGGCAAGTTCGTGCCGTATAGCCGCTGGACCCAGGACTACATCGCGATCATGGGTGGGCGCTAAAAGTGACTTGGCCGGCACTGGCCCTGTCGCCGGCAAGCCAGCTCCCACAGGGTCTGCACAGGCCCGAGCCTTGCGCATGACTTGTGGGAGCTGGCTTGCCGGCGACAGGGCCAGTGCAGGCAATACATAGACAACTGAGTACTGCCTATGCCCCTAGCCGTCCAGTTCACCCAGGTTTCCCGCACCTTCGGCGAGGTCAAGGCGGTCGACCAGGTCAGTATCGACATCATCGATGGCGAGTTCTTCTCCATGCTCGGCCCTTCGGGTTCGGGCAAGACCACCTGCCTGCGCCTGATCGCCGGCTTCGAACAACCCACCAGCGGTTCGATCCGCATCCACGGCGCCGAGGCAGCTGGCGTGCCGCCCTACCAGCGCGACGTCAATACCGTGTTCCAGGACTACGCCCTGTTCCCGCACATGAACGTGCTGGACAACATCGCCTACGGCCTGAAAGTAAAGGGCGTGGCCAAGGCCGAACGCCACAGCCGCGCCGAAGAAGCCCTGGCCATGGTGGCCCTGGCCGGCTATGGCGCGCGCAAGCCAGCGCAGCTGTCCGGCGGCCAGCGCCAGCGTGTGGCCCTGGCCCGTGCCCTGGTCAACCGGCCAAGGGTGTTGCTGCTGGATGAACCACTGGGCGCGCTGGACCTGAAGTTGCGCGAACAGATGCAGGGCGAGCTGAAAAAGCTGCAACGCCAGCTGGGCATCACCTTCATCTTCGTCACCCACGACCAGACCGAGGCCCTGTCGATGTCCGACCGGGTCGCGGTGTTCAACCGCGGCCGTATCGAACAGGTCGACACCCCGCGCAATCTGTACATGAAGCCCGCCACCACTTTCGTCGCTGAATTCGTCGGCACTTCCAACGTGGTGCGTGGCGAACTGGCCATGCAGCTCAACGGTAGCCCGGCGCCCTTCTCCATCCGCCCCGAGCACATCCGCCTGGGCGACCTTGTGGTCACCAGCCACGAAGTGCAGGTAAGCGGCCTGTTGCGCGATATCCAGTACCAGGGCAGCGCCACCCGCTTCGAGTTGCAACTGGACAGCGGCCAGCTGTTGGCGGTAAGCCAGGCCAACGACCGCTGGCAAGCGCAGGCCCACCCCTGGCAGCCCGGGCAACGGGTGCAGGCACACTGGCCCCGCGAGGCCATGACCGTGTTGCAGGAAACCGAGGCCCGCTGAGATGAGCACACTGCGCAGCCTGGCCAACCTGCTGTACCGGCGGCCCAACCTGTACCTGGCACTGCTGCTGGTACCCCCGCTGACCTGGTTCGGCGCAATCTACCTGGGTTCGTTGCTGAACCTGCTGTGGCAAGGCTTCTATACCTTCGACGACTTCACCATGGCGGTGACCCCGGACCTGACCCTGGGCAACTTCGCCGCGCTGTTCAACCCGTCGAACTTCGACATCATCCTGCGCACCCTGGGCATGGCGGTGGCGGTGTCGTTGGCCAGCGCGGTACTGGCCTTCCCCATCGCCTATTACATGGCGCGCTACACCAGCGGCAAGACCAAGGCGTTTTTCTACATTGCGGTAATGATGCCGATGTGGGCCAGCTATATCGTCAAGACTTATGCCTGGACCCTGCTGCTGGCCAAGGGCGGCGTAGCCCAGTGGTTCGTCCAGCAGCTGCACCTGGACGGCCTGCTGCAAGCGGTGCTGGCGGTGCCGGGTGTGGGCGGCAGCACACTGTCCACCTCCCACCTGGGGCGCTTCATGGTGTTCGTGTACATCTGGCTGCCGTTCATGATCCTGCCGATCCAGGCCGCGCTGGAGCGCCTGCCGCCTTCGCTGCTGCAAGCCTCGGCAGACCTTGGCGCACGGCCTGGGCAAACCTTCGTGCAGGTGATCTTGCCGCTGTCGATCCCGGGCATCGCCGCCGGCTCCATCTTTACCTTCTCGCTCACCCTGGGTGACTTCATCGTGCCGCAGCTAATCGGCCCACCCGGTTACTTCATCGGCAGCATGGTCTATGCCCAGCAAGGGGCGATCGGCAACATGCCGATGGCCGCCGCGTTCACCCTGGTGCCCATCGTGCTGATTGCGGTGTACCTGTCCATCGTCAAGCGCCTGGGGGCCTTCGATGCACTCTGAAAAAGCTTCAGTAGGGCTGCGACTGGCGGCTTGGGGCGGGCTGCTATTTCTGCACTTCCCGATCCTGATCATCTTCTTGTACGCCTTCAACACCGAAGACGCGGCATTCAGCTTCCCACCCAAGGGCTTCACCCTGAAGTGGATTGGCGTGGCCTTCGCCCGCCCCGATGTGCTGGAGGCGATCAAGCTGTCGCTGCAGGTGGCCTGCCTGGCCACGCTGATTGCCCTGGTGCTCGGCACACTGGCGTCAGTCGCGTTGTATCGGCGCAGCTTCTTCGGCAAAGAGAGCATTTCGTTGATGCTGATCCTGCCCATCGCCCTGCCCGGCATCATCACCGGCATCGCCCTGCTCTCGGCATTCAAGTCCCTGGGGATAGAGCCCGGGGTGTTCACCATCGTGGTCGGCCACGCCACGTTCTGCGTGGTGATCGTCTACAACA
The DNA here is from genome assembly GCF_022760795.1 of Pseudomonas sp. BP01. Taxonomy (NCBI): domain Bacteria; kingdom Pseudomonadati; phylum Pseudomonadota; class Gammaproteobacteria; order Pseudomonadales; family Pseudomonadaceae; genus Pseudomonas; species Pseudomonas sp. BP01. Next base: position 179,680 of record NZ_JAFBKA010000010.1, on the reverse strand, counting down.
ATGTGATCGCCCGCCTGCGGCGCACCTCGCAAAGCCTGATCGAAGCGTCGATGGACCTGGGCGCCGATGGCTGGCAGACCTTCCGCTACATCATCCTGCCCAACCTCGGCTCGGCGCTGCTGGCCGGCGGCATGCTGGCTTTTGCGCTGTCGTTCGATGAAATCATCGTCACCACCTTCACCGCCGGCCACGAACGCACCCTGCCGATCTGGCTGCTCAACCAGCTGAGCCGCCCGCGCGACGTGCCGGTGACCAACGTGGTCGCCATGCTGGTGATGCTAGTGACCATGCTGCCAATCCTTGGCGCCTATTACCTGACCCGTGGCGGCGAAAGCGTCGCGGGCAGTGGCAAATGACCCTGGAGGAGCCCCCGATGCAAACGCAGATGCTGATCAATGGCCAACTGGTCGCCGGCCAAGGCCCGGCCTGGACCGTGCTCAACCCCGCGCTGGGAACCGCTTTGGCGCAGATCAACGAAGCCACTGAGGCCCAGGTGGACAGCGCCGTGCGCGCCGCCGACCAGGCCTTCGACAGCTGGTCGCAAACCAGCCCCAAGGACCGCTCGCAAACCTTGCTGGCGCTGGCGGATGCCATCGAAGCCCATGGCGATGAGCTGGCCCGGCTGGAATCGCAGAACTGCGGCAAGCCGCTGAGCGCCGCGCTGAACGATGAAATTCCGGCGATTGCCGATGTGTTCCGCTACTTTGCCGGCGCGGCGCGCTGCCTGGGCGGCTTGGCCGCGGGCGAGTACCTGCCGGGCCACACCTCGATGATCCGCCGCGACCCATTGGGTGTGGTTGCCTCCATCGCACCGTGGAACTATCCGCTGATGATGCTGGCCTGGAAGATCGCCCCGGCCCTGGCAGCCGGCAACACGGTGGTGATCAAACCCTCCGAACTGACCCCGCTGACCGCCTTGCGCCTGGGTGAACTGGCCCAGGACCTGCTGCCACCGGGCGTGCTGAACATTCTGTTTGGCCGCGGCCAGACCGTCGGTAACCCGCTGGTCAACCATCCCAAGGTGCGCATGGTGTCGCTGACAGGCTCCATCCCCACTGGCGCGCACATCATCAGCGCCACCGCCGACAGCGTGAAACGCATGCACATGGAGCTGGGCGGCAAGGCCCCTGTGCTGGTTTTCGACGATGCCGACATCGACGCTGCCATCGATGGCATCCGTACCTTCGGCTTCTACAACGCCGGCCAGGACTGCACCGCAGCCTGCCGCCTGTACGTGCAGGACGGCATCTACGAGCGCTTTGTCGAGCGCCTGGGTGAAGCCGTAGCCAGCCTTAAACCTGGCCTGCAGGAGGCCGAGGACACCGAGCTGGGGCCGCTGATCAGTGCCCAGCATCGCGACAAGGTCGCCGGGCTGGTGGAGCGGGCCATCGCCCAACCGCATATTCGCCTGGTGACGGGTGGCAAGGCGATTGATGGCGATGGTTTCTTCTTCGAACCGACGGTGCTGGCCGATGCCCTGCAGGACGACGAGATCGTGCGCAACGAAGTGTTCGGCCCGGTGGTATCGGTCACCCGCTTCAATGACGAAGCCCAGGCGCTGGAATGGGCCAACGACTCCAACTACGGTCTGGCCTCATCGGTCTGGACCCGCGACACCGGCCGCGCCCATCGCCTGGCGGCGCGCTTGCAGTATGGCTGCACCTGGGTGAATACCCACTTCATGCTGGTCAGCGAAATGCCCCATGGCGGGCAGAAGCATTCGGGGTATGGGAAGGATATGTCGATGTATGGGCTGGAGGACTACACCTGTGTGCGGCATGTGATGATCAAGCACTAGCCCGAGGTTCTAGCCACTGGCCTCTTCGCGGGTTCGCCCGCGAAGAGGCCGGCACAGGTAGAACCTAATCGCGCAGGTCGGACTCGTGAATCGGGTTGGCGCGGCTGGTCGCGCGTTGGTATTGCGCAGGCCAGGTGGCCTTGTTGCCGCCCAGGTCGTCGTCGGCGTGCAGTGCCCAGTACGGGTCACGCAACAGCTCGCGGGCGAGGAAGATGAGGTCGGCCTGGCCGGTGCGCAGGATGTGCTCGGCCTGGGCCGGTTCGGTGATCATGCCCACGGTGCCGGTGGCAATTTCCGATTCCTTGCGCACGCGTTCAGCGAAGCGGGTCTGATAGCCGGGGCCGGTGGGGATCTCGGCGTTTATCGAGGTACCGCCAGAGGACACATCGATCAGGTCCACGCCCAACCCTCGCAGGCGACGGGCCAGTTCGACGGTTTCATCCGGGTTCCAGCCGTCCTCCACCCAATCGGTTGCCGATACCCGCACCAGCAGCGGCAACTCGGCAGGCCACACCTTGCGCACGGCCTCGACCACCTGCAAGGTCAGACGGATACGGTTTTCGAAGCAACTACCGTACTCGTCGCGGCGCTGGTTGCTTAACGGTGACAGGAACTGGTGCAACAGGTAGCCATGGGCAGCATGGATTTCCACCACCTTGAAACCGGCCTTCAAGGCGCGCTCGGTCGAGGCGACGAAGGCCGCGATCACATCTTGGATCTCGTCCGGAGTCAGCTCATGTGGCGGTGTGTGTTGCGGGTCGAACGCGATCTTCGACGGGCCTACTGGCTGCCAGCCTCCCTCTTCAAGCTTCACACTGCCCTGTTTGCCCAGCCATGGGCGATAGGTACTGGCCTTGCGCCCGGCGTGCGCCAACTGTATGCCCGGCACGGCACCCTGGGCGGTGATGAAACGGGTGATGCGTTGCAGCGGCGCGATCTGGGCGTCTTCCCACAGGCCAAGGTCTTCGGCGGTGATGCGGCCATCGGCGGTAACTGCCACGGCTTCCGTGATAACCAGACCGGCGCCACCCACAGCGCGGCTGCCTAAATGGACAAGGTGCCAGTCGTTGGCCAGGCCATCGATGGCGGAATACTGGCACATCGGCGATACCGCGATGCGGTTGGGCAAGGTCAGCTGACGCAGGGTGTAAGGCTCGAGCAGCAGGCTCATGAGGGCACCTCCCAAGGACTCCAATGGTGATCCGGCCCGGACACTCAATTGCACGTCCCTGGCCCAGGTCCGGTCATAACTTCAGACTAGACCAGAATGGGTGGGGGGGAGGTTCCATGGGATTTTGGGTGGGGTGCGGGGGTCAGGCTCGAGAGTGATCTCCGCCACACCAAACAACTCAAGGCAAGCCCAGCGAGCCCGTCAGCGCGGCTCCATGTGGGCAATCATCAACTGCACGCTTTCGTTGCCACGAAACTCGTTCACATCCAGCTTGTACGCCAGTTCGACCCAGCGCACCGTCGGGTTCGGCCACACTTCGCGGTCGACGCCGAAGGCAATACCCTCTAGGCGCACCGCACCACACTCGCTCTTGAGCACCACCTTCAGGTGCCGCTCGCCCACCACGCGCTGCTCCACCAGCTGGAACACACCGTGGAACAGCGGCTCGGGGAAATGCTGGCCCCAGGGCCCGGCGTGGCGCAGGGCCTTGGCCAGGTCGAGGTGGAATTCCTCCACGGCCAGGCTGCCATCGGACAACAGCCGGCCTGTCAGGTCTTCCTCACGCAGCTGGCGCCGCACTTCTTCGTCGAACGCCTGGGCAAAGGCCGGGAAATTATCCTCGGGCAACGATAACCCCGCCGCCATGGCGTGGCCGCCGAACTTGCTGATCAGCTGCGGGTGACGCGCCGCCACGGCATCCAGTGCATCGCGGATGTGGAAGCCTGGTACCGAGCGCGCCGAACCTTTGAGCATGCCCTCGCCGGCATCCGCGAAGGCGATGGTTGGCCGGTGATAACGCTCTTTAAGGCGCGAAGCCAGAATACCGATCACACCCTGGTGCCAGTCGGCATCGAACAGGCACAGTCCATACGGCATCGACTCGACCGGCAGGTCCTTGAGCTGGGCCAGGGCCTCGCGCTGCATGCCCTGCTCGATAGACTTGCGGTCCTGGTTCAGGTCGTCCAGCTGCTGGGCCATGTCCTGGGCCAGCGCCGCGTCTTCGCACAACAGGCATTCGATGCCCAGGCTCATGTCGTCCAGGCGGCCAGCGGCGTTCAGCCGTGGGCCGAGGATGAAACCGAGGTCAGTCGAGGTGATGCGCCGGTAATCGCGGCGGGCCACTTCGAGAATTGCCTTCAGCCCTGGCCGGGCGCGACCGGCGCGGATGCGCTCAAGGCCCTGGTGCACCAGAATGCGGTTGTTGGCGTCCAGCGGCACCACGTCGGCGACGCTGCCCAACGCGACCAGGTCGAGCAGTTCGCCGATGTTGGGCTGTGGTTGCGTCTCGTAGCGCCCCAGGCTGCGCAGGCGCGCGCGCAGGGCCATCAGCACATAGAAGATCACCCCTACCCCGGCCAGCGCCTTGCTCGGGAACGTACAGCCCGGCTGGTTGGGGTTGATGATGGCGTCGGCCTCGGGCAGTTGCTGGCCCGGCAGGTGGTGGTCAGTGACCAGCACCTTGAGCCCGGCGGCCTTGGCTGCCGCCACACCCTCGACGCTGGAAATGCCGTTGTCCACGGTAATCAGCAGTTGCGGTTGACGCTGCAGCGCCACCTCGACGATTTCAGGGGTCAGGCCATAGCCGTATTCAAAGCGGTTGGGCACCAGGTAATCGACATGGGCCGCACCCAGCAGGCGCAAGCCCAGCACCCCGACGGTGCTGGCGGTGGCGCCATCGGCATCGAAGTCGCCAACGATAAGAATGCGCTGGCGCTGGTCCAGCGCCTCGACCAGCAGGTCGACACCGGCCTCGATGCCCTTGAGTTGCTGGTAGGGCAGCAGGCGCGCCAGGCTTTTGTCCAGTTCGGCCTCGGACTGCACACCGCGCGCGGCGTACAGGCGGGTCAGCAAGGGTGGCAAGTTACCCAGAAATGGCAGGGTCGGCGGCAGGGGGCGAGGTTCGATGCGCATGGGTCGCTTCAGCCACGCTCACCGAGCAGCCACTGCAGTTGCACTTCGTGCTGGCCCCGGTCATCCGTCACGAACACCGTGCCTTCGCTGATCATCACGTCCCACTTGATGCTGCGCGGCATGTCGGTGGCCAGCGTCTCCAGCACCTCCTGAGGCACGGCAGCGATGTTCAGGTTTTTCAGGTTTTTCACGGCCCCTACCACCTTGCCTTCCCACACACGCAGGCTGCCATAGGCCAGCAGGCTGGTACGTTCGGTACGGCGCGAGCACCAGGTCAGGCGGTCGGCGTCTGGCTGGCCCACTTCGATCCAGTGCAACACCCGATCGTCCAGGCTCTTTTCCCACAGTGCCGGCTCATCGACATCCGACAGACCGCGGCCAAACGACAAGTTCTCGTTGTACCAGAGCGCATACGCCAACAGACGAACCGCCATACGCTCTTCGGTTTCCGAAGGATGGCGAGCAATGGTCTGCTTGACGCTTTCGTAGACATTGCGATCGAGGTCGGTCAGATTCAATTCGAACTTGTAGGTGGTGGACGGCTGGGCCATGGTCGACGGGCTTCGTGCAAAAGAAAAGTGGCACAGTCTAACCCATCCGCTCCCTCCATGCGCCGCAGCAGTACCCGGCGAAACCGACGTGTGATAAAACCACGGCTCTGCCCAGCTGCCACGGATGCCCCATGTCGACGCCCAGCAAACCCCTCGCCGGCCTCAAAGTTGTCGAACTCGGCACCCTGATTGCCGGGCCGTTCGCCTCGCGCATCTGCGCCGAATTCGGCGCCGAGGTGATCAAGGTCGAATCCCCCGATGGCGGCGACCCGTTGCGCAAGTGGCGCAAGCTGTACGAGGGCACTTCGCTGTGGTGGTTCGTGCAGGCGCGCAATAAGCAATCGCTCACCCTCAACCTCAAGCACTCCGAAGGCCTCGAGATTCTGAAGCGCCTGCTGGCCGACGCCGACATCCTGATCGAGAACTTCCGCCCGGGCGTGCTGGAAAAACTCGGCCTGGGCTGGGATGTGCTGCATGCGCTGAACCCGCGCCTGGTGATGGTGCGCCTCTCGGGCTTTGGCCAGACCGGGCCGATGAAAGACCAACCGGGCTTCGGCGCGGTGGGCGAGTCGATGGGCGGTTTGCGCTACATCACCGGCTTCGACGACCGCCCGCCGGTACGCACGGGCATTTCCATCGGTGACTCGATTGCCGCCCTGTGGGGGGTGATCGGCGCGCTGATGGCGCTGCGCCACCGTGAGGTCAATGGCGGCCAGGGCCAGGTGGTGGATGTGGCGCTGTACGAGGCGATCTTCGCCATGATGGAAAGCATGGTCCCGGAGTTCGATGTGTTCGGTTTTATCCGCGAGCGCACCGGCAACATCATGCCAGGTATCACGCCCTCCTCGATCCACACCAGCGCCGACGGCAAGCACGTGCAGATCGGCGCCAACGGCGATGCCATCTTCAAGCGTTTCATGCAGGCCATTGGCCGTGCCGACCTGGCAGACGACCCGACCCTGGCCAGCAACGATGGCCGCGACCTGCGCCGTGACGAGCTGTACGGGGTGATCGACCGCTGGGCCAACAGCCTGCCTCTTGAGCAACTGATGCAGGTACTGACCACCGCCGAAGTACCGGCCAGCCGTATCTATTCGGCCGAGGACATGTTCAATGACCCGCAGTACCTGGCGCGGGAAATGTTCTTGCTGGCCAAGCTGCCGGACGGTAAGCCGTTCCGCATGCCGGGCATCGTGCCCAAGCTGTCGGATACGCCTGGCTCCACCGAATGGGTCGGCCCGGCGCTGGGCGAACACACCGACGCACTGCTCACCGGGCTGGGCTACGACGCGGCGGCCATTGCCGGCCTGCGCGAAGCCGGCGCGGTCTGACGCCTGACGCCGCCCTCGCCCATGCGCACTGCCCGCTGGATACGCCACCTGATCCTGTTGTGCGGGCTACTGCCTGCATTGCTGCTGCAGCCTGTCAGTGCCAAGGAACGCATCTTCTGGCTGGTGCGTGACCTGCCGCCATTCACCATTTTTGCAGGCCCGGAACAAGGCCAAGGGGTGATCGACCAGCTGTTGCCGCTGCTGATCGGGCAGATGCCCGAATACGACCACAGCATCGTGCGGGTCAACCGCGCCCGCGGCATCCAGATGCTGCAAGACCGCAACAGCTTCACCTGCGACCCGACCCTGTTATGGACCCCGGAACGTGCCGAATATGTGCGTTTTTCCAGGTCATCACTGGGCGTGCTCAGCGGTGGCCTGGTGCTGCGCAAGGAAAACCAGGCGCTGGTGGCACCGTACCTCGACGGCCAGCAGGTAGACCTGCATGGCCTGCTGAGCAACGACTCGCTGAAGCTGGGGATTGTTGCAGAACGCAGCTACGGCACCCAGATCGACGCCATCCTGCGCCAGTTGCCCGACAGCGTGCTCAGCCGCCACTACGGCAACGATGCCACCGCCAACCTGCTACAGATGCAACAGCTGGGGCGCCTGCGCATGGTGCTCGGCTACTGGCCTGAAGTGCGCTATCTGATTCAGCAGCAAGGGGGGGCACTGGCGGATTACCAGTTTCATCCGGTGCAGGGGGTAGAGCGCTACCAGTTTCTGCATGTGGGTTGTTCGGACAGCCCTCTGGGGCGCGAGGCGATCGCGCATATTGATCAGCTGTTACCTGCAGTGCGCCGGGATGTGTTGCCAGCGTTGTATGCGCGCTGGCTGGACCCGGCGTTGCAGGAAGACTATCTGGAAGACAGCAAGCGCTTTTTCCAAGACCAATAGCTGGTCGATCGGCAAGGCCGCTCCTACAGGGAAATGTGCTTAGTCAGAAAAAAGAAACCCCGGACGCTGGGGAGGACGCCCGGGGCCAAGCGAAAGCCGATTGAGGCTTCCCGAGGCAGCCTTGCCAGCGCCGGAGCAAAGCTCTGGCTGGCTACCCTCACACTGTCTGATAAACCACTCAGGCAAAGGTTCCCCTTGGTTGCTGACGCTGCTTCAACGCCGCGATCACACAAGGCTGCAAACGCCCTTCGGCGATCTGCAAGTCACGGTGCAGGCCATCTACCAAATCAATCAACAGGCGTTGTTCCTGCAACTGACGCTCGCTAACCGTGCGCCGCAGGGTAATGCCGGCAACGGGGTCGTGAACGGTCAATTGGCGATTACCGCTGGCATCAGCGATGCCGAGCTGGGCCTGATAGGGAGTCAGGGCGTCGTTGAGCAGTTTGCAGATTCTTTCCATCCAGTTCACTCGCTGCGTGGTGGGATATAAAGGAACTGACCAACAGGCGCAGCGCAAAGTTCGTTATCCGCGGCTGTTGCAGTGAGCATGCGGGGCAGACGTGACAGTTTTAGTATGCCGCCACGGGCGCACGTGCAGCGCTTGCAAGGCACGCTGCAGGCGCGTGGACGAAAGCGGCCAGGGGAGTTCGGCGAGTACCCAAAGGCCCCGCTTTCTTGCCTCCTGGGCAAGGTTCTGGTGCTTGGGGGTAGCCTGGCCGACGAACAGCAACGCACGTGATCGATGCTGCCGAGCGAGCAAAGAAAGGCCAGCCCGGGTTGGCATGGCATGGTCGAGAATCAGCAGGTCGGGGCAACGTTCAGCGGTCAGGCAGGCGTCCAGGTCGGATGCGTTCGCGCTGACGCGCACGTTGAACATGCCTTGGGCATTGAGGGCCTGGTGCAGGAGGATCTGGTGGGACGGGCGAGCCTGATGGATCAACACGTAGGGCTGGTGCATATGCCGCTCCTGGTGGGAGGACCGGCTAATTTAGGCTTGGCGCTGGACGGGCCGAATAGGAAATTTCTGAAGGATCAAAGGAAAAGGCTTACATGTGGGGCCGCTTTGCGGCCCCACATGGCAACGCGCTTACAACGGTTTGCCGCGGTTGCCGTGCTGGCTGACAAAGCCCTGCACTGCTTTCAGGTCATTGGCCAGCACCGTGCAACGCTCTTCACGGCTGAACAGGTCACTGAGGTGCGCCGGCAGCTCCAGCGCCTTGCCTACACCCGCCTTTTCCACCGCTTCCGGGAACTTGACCGGGTGCGCGGTACCCAGCACCACCATCGGCGTGTCCAGGCTACGGCGGCACTCGCGTGCAGCCTTGACGCCAATCGCGGTGTGCGGGTCGAGCACTTCACCGGTGGCAGCGAAGACTTCGGCAATGGTCTCGCAGGTCTGCTCGTCGCTGACGGCCAGCGAGTCGAACAGTTTGCGGGCTTCGGTCCAGCGGCCTTGCTCGACGCTGAAGCCGCCACCTTGCTTGAAGTTGGCCATCAGCTCGGCAATGGCGGCGCCGTTGCGTCCATGCAGGTCGAACAGCAGGCGCTCGAAGTTGGACGAGACCATGATGTCCATCGACGGCGACAGGGTGGCGTGCAGGGTGTCCTTGACGTACTGGTTGCCGCTCATGAAGCGGTGCAGGATGTCGTTGCGGTTGGTGGCGACGACCAGCTGGCTGATCGGCAGGCCCATGTTGCGCGCCAGGTAGCCGGCGAAGATGTCACCGAAGTTGCCGGTTGGCACCGAGAACGCCACCGAGCGCGCTGGGCCGCCCAGCTGCAGGGCTGCGTGGAAGTAGTAGACGATCTGGGCCATGATGCGCGCCCAGTTGATCGAGTTGACTGCCACCAGGCGGGTGCCCTTGAGGAACGACTGGTCGGCGAAGCTGGCCTTGACCATTTCCTGGCAGTCATCGAAGTTGCCTTCGATGGCGATGTTGTGGATGTTGTCGCCGAAGATGGTGGTCATCTGCCGGCGTTGCACTTCCGACACGCGCTGGTGCGGGTGCAGGATGAAGATGTCGACGTTGTCGCAACGGCGGCAGCCTTCGATGGCGGCGGAACCGGTGTCACCGCTGGTGGCACCGATGATCACCACGCGCTCGTTGCGCTTGGCCAGTACATGGTCGAGCAGGCGGCCGAGCAGTTGCAGGGCGAAGTCCTTGAACGCCAGGGTCGGGCCGTGGAACAGCTCCAGCACCCACTCGTTGCTGTTCAGCTGGCGCAGCGGGGCGACCGCAGCGTGGGCAAACTCACCGTAGGTTTCTTCGAGGATCTTCTTGAAGTCGGCGTCGGCGATGCTGCCTTCAACGAACGGGCGCATCACGCGGAAGGCCAGCTCGTGGTATGGCAGGCCAGCCCAGGAAGCGATTTCTTCCTGGGTGAAGCGTGGCAGGTTCTCGGGCACGTACAGGCCGCCGTCACTGGCCAGGCCAGCCAGCAGCACGTCTTCGAAATTCAAGGCCGGTGCCTGGCCGCGGGTACTGATATAGCGCATGGGTGCAAACCTTCGATGCTGGGGCCGGGGCCGCACTGGCGGCCCGACGGCAATAATTTTGTCAGTTGAGCTGTTCGACGCGGATACGCACGACCTTGCCGATCACGTCCTGCAGGGCTTCCAGGGCGACGATGGCGTCGTTGATGCTCTGTTCGACCACACCATGGGTCAGGAGGATCATTGGCACCAGGCCGTCCTGCTCTTCGGCTTCCTTCTGCATGATCGACTCGATATTGATGCCACGCTCCGACAGGATGCTGGCCACCTGGGCCAGTACGCCCGGGTGATCCTTGGCCTGGATGCGCAGGTAATAGGCGCTTTCGCAGGCTTCGATCGGCAGGATCGGGTGGGCCGACAGCGAGTCTGGCTGGAAGGCCAGGTGCGGTACGCGGTTTTCCGGGTCGGACGTCATGGCACGGACCACGTCGACCAAGTCGCCGACCACCGACGAAGCAGTAGGCTCCATGCCGGCGCCAGCACCGTAGTACAGGGTGGAACCGGCAGCGTCACCGTTGACCATCACGGCGTTCATCACACCGTTGACGTTGGCGATCAGGCGGTCGGCCGGGATCAGCGTCGGGTGCACGCGCAGCTCGATGCCTTCGGCGGTGCGACGCGCCACGCCCAGGTGCTTGATGCGGTAGCCCAGGGCCTCGGCATAGTTCACGTCAGCAGTGGTCAGCTGGGTGATGCCTTCGGTGTAGGCCTTGTCGAACTGCAGCGGAATGCCGAAAGCGATGGACGCCAGGATGGTCAGCTTGTGCGCGGCGTCGATGCCTTCGACGTCGAAGGTCGGGTCGGCTTCGGCGTAACCCAGCGCCTGGGCTTCGGCCAGCACGTCCGGGAAGGCACGGCCCTTCTCACGCATTTCGGTGAGGATGAAGTTGCCAGTGCCGTTGATGATGCCTGCCAGCCAGTTGATGCGGTTGGCCGAGAGGCCTTCGCGGATGGCCTTGATCACCGGGATGCCACCGGCCACGGCCGCTTCGAAGGCGACGATCACACCCTTCTCGCGGGCCTTGGCAAAGATTTCGTTACCATGCACGGCAATCAGCGCCTTGTTGGCAGTGACCACATGCTTGCCGTTTTCAATCGCCTTGAGCACCAGGTCGCGGGCGATGGTGTAGCCACCGATCAGCTCGACGACGATATCGATCTCCGGGTTGCTCGCAACTTCGAACACGTCAGCGGTAATGGGGGTACCGGTAATCTGGCAGTTCGGGTTCTGCGAGCGCATGGCGATCTGTGCCACTTCAATACCGCGCCCGGCACGGCGGGCAATCTCCTCGGCGTTGCGCTGAAGTACATTGAAGGTTCCGCCACCGACGGTCCCCAACCCACAGATGCCTACTTTGACCGGTTTCACTGTGAACTCCCCATTGAACGGCCGACACTTTCGCCGACCGTGAAACATGCCGTCACCCCATGACGACGGCGTACTGAATTGGATTACTTGGCAAGTGCCAGCTTGGCGACCTGCGGTGCCGGCTGGTAGCCCGGAATGACCTGGCCGCTTTCGAGGACGATAGCCGGGGTACCATTGACGCCGATCGACTGGCCCAGCTGGAACTGCTTGCCGACCGGGTTGGCGCACTTGGCAGCCTTGATCTCTTCACCTTCGACCATCTTGTCCATCGCCCCGCGGCGGTCGCTGGAGCACCAGACCGCCTGCAGCTGCTGGTCACCCGGCGAGCCGAGCCCCTGGCGCGGGAAGGCGACATAGCGCACTTCGATACCGCGACGGTTCAGCTCGGGCACTTCGGCGTGCAGCTTGTGGCAATACGGGCAGGTGGTGTCGGTGAACACGGTGATGTGCGACTTGGTCTCGCCCTTGGCAGGATAAACCACCATCTCGGCGGCTGGAATGCCGTTGATGAGTTTGGCGACACCTTGGCGTTCGGTCTTCTCGGTGAGGTTGACCGGCTTGCCGTCCTGGATCTGGAACAGGTAGCCCTGCATCACGAACTGGCCGTCGGCACTGGCGTACAACACGCGGCCGCCCTGCAGCTTGACTTCGTACAGGCCGTTTAGCGGGCTGCTGGCCACGCTTTCTACCGGTACTTCCAGCTCGAGGTTTTGCAACGATTTACGGATGGCCTGCTCGGCCCCGGCATTGCCATCGGTTGCCGCAGCAACGGCAAAGGTACTGGCCAGCGCCAACGCGGCGGCGGCGAAAAACTGGGTCACGCGCATGGGAACTCCTGAAGGCGGACAGGGGCCGGAGGGCGCCACCTGCGGAAAATACGCGGTGGCCGTGCGGCCCTTGGTGCAAACCGCCCAAGCCTACCACATCACACCACCGGTGAAGGGGCTTGCGAGGACCAGTCGGCGGAACATGAAAAACATTCATCCACGCGGGTGGTGCTGCGCGTGCAACTGCTGCAAGCGGGCTTTGGCAACGTGGGTATAGATCTGGGTAGTCGACAGGTCGCTGTGGCCGAGCAGCATCTGCACCACGCGCAGGTCAGCACCATGGTTGAGCAAGTGGGTGGCGAACGCATGGCGCAACGTGTGCGGCGACAGCGGTTTGTCGATACCTGCCACCCGGGCATGGTGCTTGATGCGGTGCCAGAAGGTCTGGCGGGTCATCTGTTCGCCGCGCTGGCTGGGGAACAGCACGTCGCTGGGGCGGCCATTGAGCAACTCGGCGCGGCCATCGCGCTGGTAGCGCTCCAGCCACACGACCGCTTCTTCGCCCATGGGCACCAGGCGCTCCTTGCTGCCCTTGCCCATCACCCGCAGCACACCTTGGCGCAGGTTGACCTGGTCGAGGGTCAGGCTGACCAGTTCGGTGACACGCAGGCCGCAGGCATACAGCACTTCGAGCATGGCCCGGTCACGCTGGCCGATGGCTTCGCCCAGGTCCGGGGCCTGCAACAGGGCTTCCACGTCGGCTTCGGACAACGACTTGGGCAGCGGCTTGCCCAATTGCGGCATGTCGACCTGCAGGGTCGGGTCGATCGCTACCAGCTTTTCCCGCAGCAGGTAGCGGAAGAAACCGCGCAGGCCAGACAGGAAGCGCGCGGTGGAGCGCGGCTTGTAACCCTGGTCGAGGCGCCAGGCCAGGTGGTCGAGGATCAGGTCACGGCCGGCATCGGGCAGGGAAACCGAATGCTCCTGCAGCCAGCCATTAAACAGTGCCAGATCGCTGCGATAGGACACGCGGGTGTTGTCGGACAGGCCTTTTTCAAGCCACAGGGCGTCGAGAAACTGGTCGATCAGGGGGTGGTCTAGGGCGGGCATTCGGGGCTGCTGGGTGTTGGACGTTGGCTTAGTGTTTCACAGCAGCTGACAGGTTGTCGTGATCAATCGGAGCGTGATCGGCTGGCACCGCCCCCACAGAGACCGCGTCAGCCCCTGAAGAGGCTCAGGCCTGGGGCAAAACGGGCACCGGGCGCTTGTCCTCGTCGATGGCGACAAAGCTGAACACCCCGTGGATCGCCCGCTCACGGCCGTCCAGGTACATGTTCTCGACAAACACGTCCACCTGCACCTGCAGGCTGGTATTGCCGACCTTGATCACCGAGCCCACCAACTCGACGATCGAGCCCGCCGGGATCGGGTGCTTGAAGTCGATGCGGTCAGTGGACACGGTCACCAGCGGCAGGCGACAGAAGCGCGTGGCGGCAATGAACGACACTTCGTCCATCCAGGCCAGGGCGGTGCCGCCGAACAGGGTGTTGTGGTGGTTGGTGGTGTTGGGGAACACCGCCTTGGTCACGCGGGTCACCGACAACTCGGTGCGGCGCTGGATTTCCTGGTCTCGGGTAGTCATGGCAATCACATTTTCGGGGGTTCAAAACGCAAAAAAGCAGCCCGAAGGCTGCTTTTTTCTCGCTAGGCGGCCTTGGCCACCGGGCAAACTGTACTCAGGACAGTTTTTCCTTGATGCGAGCGGCTTTGCCGGACAGGTCGCGCAGGTAGTACAGCTTGGCTTTACGCACGTCACCACGACGTTTCACGGCCAGGCTGTCGATTTGCGGGCTGTAGGTCTGGAAGGTACGCTCTACGCCAACGCCGCTGGAGATCTTGCGCACGGTGAAGGCGCTGTTCAGACCGCGGTTACGCTTGGCGATAACAACGCCTTCGAACGCCTGCAGACGGGAACGCTCACCTTCCTTCACTTTAACCTGGACAACAACGGTGTCGCCTGGTGCGAAGGTCGGGATTTCCTTGCTCATCTGCTCGGCTTCGAGCTGCTGGATGATCTTGTTGGTCATGCTGTGCTCCTAAGATGGATACGCGATCCACCATCGATACGTTTAACTATCGTCCCGCTCGCGGAGGTATTCCTCGAGCAGCTTCTTCTCTTCTCCAGAAAGCGAGCGACTTTCCAGAAGATCGGCGCGTCGTTCGAAGGTCCTACCAAGGGACTGCTTCATCCTCCAACGCCGGATATGTGCATGGTTGCCACTTAGCAACACGTCGGGAACACGCTGATCCGCATACACCTCAGGTCGGGTGTAGTGCGGGCAATCCAGCAGACCGTCGGTGAAGGAATCTTCTTCCGCCGAGTCCACATGCCCTAAAGCTCCGGGCAGCAGCCGTGTAACCGCATCGATCAGTACCATGGCCGGCAGCTCGCCACCGGAAAGCACATAGTCGCCAATCGACCACTCCTCATCGACATGAGCCTCGATAAAGCGCTCGTCGATGCCTTCATAACGACCGGCGATCAGGATCAACGATTCCTGTTCGGCCAGGCCTTTGACCGCCTGCTGAGTCAGCTTGCGGCCTTGTGGCGAGAGGTAGATCACCTTCGCCGCAGCTCCAGTCGCTTGCCTGGCGCTAACCAGGGCGTCTTCCAGAGGCTTGATTTTCATCACCATGCCCGGACCACCGCCAAACGGCCGATCATCTACCGTGTGGTGACGATCTGTGGTGTAGTCCCGCGGGTTCCAGCAAGTCACCTGAAGCAACCCCTGTTTCACCGCGCGGCTGGTAATGCCGTACTCCGTGATGGCCGAGAACATCTCGGGGAACAACGTGATGACGTCTACGCGAAGGTTACCCATCGTTTAGAAGTCCGCGTCCCATTCAACCCGCATCACGCCTGCTTCCAGGTCGACGTCGAGCACGCATTGCGCCGTGTAGGGCAACAGACGCTCGCGATCATCCAGGCTGCCTGCGCAGGGCTTGACCACCATTACATCGTTCGCACCGGTCTCCAACAGGTGATCGACCTTGCCGAACAGCTGTTCGTCCTGGTTGATGACCTTCAGACCTACCAACTGGTACCAGTAGTACTCGTCGGCAGCCAGGTTGGGCAAAAGGCTCCGCGCAATGCAGATTTCGTAACCGCTCAGAAGACGGGCTTCATCACGATCATCGAGGCCTTTCAGTTTCACGACCAGGCCCTTTTGGGAGCCACGACCGCTGACCAGCTCGACCTGCTTTACCTTGCCTTCGTGCCGAAGCGTCCAGCCGGGATAATCCAACAGGTTTTCAATCGGATCGGTAAAGGAATACACCTTCACCTCGCCGCGAACGCCGTGAACCGAAAAAATCTTGCCAACGACGATGAGGTCGTCAGCCTTTTCTGGCGTCGCGTTCATACTGTTCAGGCAGCGGCCTTGGCAGCGTCCTTCAGCAGCTGAGCAACACGCTCAGACGGCTGTGCGCCCTGGCTCAGCCAGTAGGTGACGCGCTCTTGGTTGACCGACAGCTTGACTTCGGCGCCCGATGCGATCGGGTTGAAGAAGCCAACGCGCTCAACGAAACGGCCGTCACGGGCGTTACGCGAGTTGGTCACGGTCAGGTGGTAGAATGGGCGCTTTTTCGAGCCGCCACGGGCCAGACGAATGGTTACCATGTGAACATCGTTCCTATAGTCGGTGTTGCAGTTTGTACTGCAAATCTGAATGCCAAATAGGCACACGGGTGCCCAAAAGGCCGCATATTCTCGGGGAATACACGGACATTTGCAAATGACTTTTTCGGCAAGGCTTTGCCCCACCGTCCAGATTTGCCGGTTTAGCCGCTAAATCAACGGCAGTTGCCCCGCCGGGGCGGGGGTTCTGGAAGCCTGCCCAGTTAAAGACAGGCCCCCGGAATAGGGGTTACAGCTTCGGCATGCCGCCGCCTGGCAGCATCCCGCCCAGGCCACGCATCATCTTGGCCATGCCGCCTTTGGCGGAAAATTTCTTCATCATCTTCTGCATTTGCTTGTGCTGCTTGATCAGCCGGCCGATGTCCTGCACCTGAGTGCCGGAACCCAGGGCGATACGGCGCTTGCGCGAACCACTGATCAGGTCAGGGTCGCGGCGCTCGGCCGGGGTCATGGAGTTGATGATGGCTTCCATCTGCTTGAACTGCTTCTCGGCCGCGCCCTGGGCGTTGCCCATCTGCGACAGGTTGACCCCGCCGATGCTCGGCAGCTTGTCCATCAGGCCGCCCAGGCCGCCCATGTTCTTCATCTGTTGCAGCTGGTCGCGGAAGTCTTCGAGGTCGAAGCCCTTGCCCTTCTTCAGCTTCTTGGCCAGCTTGTCGGCCTTGGCCTTGTCGATGGTCTGCTCGGCCTGCTCGATCAGGCTAAGCACGTCGCCCATGCCGAGGATGCGCGAAGCGACGCGGTCGGGGTGGAACGGCTCGAGGGCCTCGGTCTTCTCACCCATACCGATGAACTTGATCGGCTTGCCGGTAATGGCACGCACCGACAGCGCAGCACCGCCACGGGCGTCACCGTCAACCTTGGTCAGCACCACGCCGGTCAGCGGCAGGGCCTCGCCAAACGCCTTGGCAGTATTGGCGGCGTCCTGGCCGGTCATGGCGTCGACCACGAACAGCGTCTCGATCGGCTTGACTGCTGCGTGCAGCGCCTTGATCTCGTCCATCATGTCGGCGTCGATGTGCAGACGGCCGGCGGTGTCGACGATGACCACATCGATGAACTTCAGCTTGGCTTCACGGATGGCCGCTTCGGCAATGGCCACCGGCTTCTGGCTGATGTCGGACGGGAAGAAGGTGACGCCGATGTCGTTGGCCAGTGTTTCCAGCTGCTTGATCGCCGCCGGACGGTAGACGTCGGCGGACACCACCATCACGCTCTTTTTCTTGCGCTCTTTAAGGAACCGCGCCAGCTTGCCGGCGGTGGTGGTCTTACCGGCGCCCTGCAGGCCGGCCATCAGCACCACGGCAGGTGGCGCAGCATTGAGCGCGAGGTCTTCGTTGGCCGCGCCCATCAGGCTTTCCAGCTCGGCCTGGACGATCTTCACGAACGCCTGGCCCGGGGTCAGGCTGCGCGACACTTCGGTGCCGACCGCACGTTCCTTGACGCTATTGACGAAATCCTTCACCACCGGCAGGGCAACGTCGGCCTCGAGCAGGGCCATGCGCACTTCGCGCAGCGTGTCCTTGATGTTGTCTTCGGTCAGCTTGGCCTTGCCGGTGACATGGCGCAGCGTCTGTGACAGGCGGTCGGTCAGGTTTTCGAACATTGTGATCCTTTCAGGCCCAGTAAAAGCCGAGGTTTGTCAGGCACCCTGGGGGAAATACACACCCGCCGGGCACAGCAAGGCGGCGATTATAGCGAAGTGCGGCGGCGGCGCACACCTTGGGAGACATTCGGTGGCTGCTGTGACCCCTTCGCGGGCACGCCCGCTCCCACAGGATCTCCACCCTATTGCGGACCTGCGCCGTGCCTGTGGGAGCGGGCGAGCCCGCGAATGCCCTGACACAAGCCTTCAGTCTTCCTTGATCAGCGGAATCTATGCCAAACTCCGTCTCTTTAAGGCTCGCCAACCAGGACTTATGGTCTCCTCTCCCAGCCTCATCCCCAACCTGATCGCTGCCGGCCTATATATAGCGGCGGCCATCTACCAGGGCACGCACCTGGCCCAGGGCCGCAAGTCCGACAAGCGCCTGCTCGTCCTGCTGGGTACCTTCGCGGTGCTCGCCCAGGCCGGTGCGCTGTACTTCCAGCTGATCACCCCGCTGGGCCTGAGCCTGGACTTCTTCAGCGCCGCCAGCCTGATCGCCGTGGCCGTCATCGGCCTGACCCTGCTGGCCTGTCTGCGCATACCGGTCGAAAACCTGCTGGTGCTGCTGTTCCCGCTGGGTGCGGTCACCGCGCTGCTGGCGCAGTTTGCACCGCCTGGCACCGTACCGCTGATCAACGAAGAGCCGGGCATCCTCGCGCATATCCTGCTGTCAATCCTGGCGTACGGGCTGTTCACCATCGCGGTGTTCCAGTCGCTGCTGTTGCTGCTGCAGGACCACCAGCTGAAGAACAAGCACCCGTCCGGGCTGATCCGCAATTTCCCGCCCCTGCAAACCATGGAAAGCCTGCTGTTCGGCTTTCTCTGGGCCGGCTGGTGCCTGCTGTCGCTGTCGCTGATCTCCGGCTGGCTGTTCCTCGACAACCTGTTCGCCCAGCACCTGGTACACAAGACCTTGCTGGCCTGTGTCGCCTGGGTGGTGTTCAGCGTACTGCTGTGGGGCCGCACCCGCCTGGGCTGGCGTGGCCACAAGGCCATCCGCTGGACGCTGGCCGGTTTCTGCCTGCTGATGCTGGCCTATTTCGGCAGCAAGCTGGTTCGCGAATTCATCCTGCATATCTGACGGCCGCTCATGGACACACTGCCGTACGCACCGCTACTCGGCACCCTGGCACTGGCGCTGCTGTGGTCGGCGCTGTTCACCACGGTGGATGCCGCCCGCCTGCTGCTTAATGGCTCGCTGCGCACCTTTGATGACGGCCAGCCCTTGCTCCCGGCCCAGGCCTTGGTGCTGTGCGCTAGCCTGGGCAAGCTGCTGGTGTTGGGCCTGGCCTGCCTGGTCGGCCAGCGCCATAGCGGCGAGCACGGCTTTTGGCTGGCAGGGCTGGCCGCCACCCTCACCCTGCTGGTGTTTGCCGAATACCTGCCGCGGCGCCTGGCCCGGCGCAACCCGCAGGCATGCGTCAACCTGGGTACCAGCCTGCTGAAAGTGCCCCTCGCCCTGCTGCAGCCAGTGGCCTGCCTGCTGGACGGTTTCGCCAAGCTGCTCCTGCGCCCGTTTCGCGTGCAACCCACGGCCGTGGCCCTGCACCCGCAGGAAGCCGACGACTTCGACGAAGACGAGGAGCACGAAACACCCCGCCATGGCCTGCTCGACGGCCTGCAATCGCTGGACAAGATCACCGTCAACGACATCCTGGTACCGCGCAACGAGGTGGACGGCATCAACCTCGACGAGCCGATCGAGCGCATCATCGAGCAGTTGATCGTCAGCCGCCACACCCGCCTGCCGGTCTACCACAACGACATCAACCAGGTCGAAGCCATCCTCAACACCAAGCTGATCAGCCACCTGCTGCCCAAGGGCGAGCTGACCCTGGAGGCACTGCACGGCGCCTGCTACGAACCCTATTTCGTGCCAGAAAGCACGCCCTTGCAAATGCAGCTCCTGAACTTCCACAAGCAACAGCGCCGGCTGGGTGTGGTGGTAGACGAGTACGGCGAGGTGCAGGGCATCGTCACCCTGGAAGACATCCTCGAAGAGATCGTTGGCGAGTTCGAGGACGAACAAAGCCTGGAAAACCCCCACGTACACCCGCAACCCGATGGCACCTTCGTCATCGACGGCAACGCCTCGCTGCGCGAAATCAACCGCACCCTGGGTTGGCACCTGCCCTGCGACGGCGGGCCGAAAACCCTCAACGGGCTGGTTACCGAAGCACTGGAAAGCATCCCGGAAAGCGCCGTTTGCCTGAAGATCGGCCGCTATCGGCTGGAAATCCTCGAAACAGAGGACAATTGTGCCAGCAAGGTACTGGTGTGGACCGTGACCCGATAGCTATACTCGGGTCACGCTTACCCAGCCCCGCCGCCACGCCTGCTACCCGCACCCGGCGTTCCACGGCCAGTCCGCTCCACTGACACGCCCTGCGGTCCTGCTTCAATACCCCGAACAGTGCCCGCGCCGCCCCTACCCCCCTTGGGCTATCGTCAGTCGTGCGCACACAACAACAAAACGCTCCGGCGCCCGCGCAACCGTGCCTGCCCTTTTGCTCAGCACACCGCGCGGGCCATGCCCATGGAGCCGGACCAGACTGTTAGGGACCTACTTAATGACAAGCAGCACCTACGCCGAAGCGCCTGCCGCGCCGGTCAACTCGCCCGCCCGGGTAGCCACTGCCAGCTTCATCGGCACCGCCATCGAGTTCTACGACTTTTACGTGTACGCCACTGCTGCTGCCTTGGTGATCGGCCCGGTATTCTTTCCATCCGGGTCGGGTACCGCGCAAATGCTGGCGGCCTTCCTCACCTTCGGCATCGCCTTCCTCGCCCGCCCGCTGGGTTCGGCGTTGTTCGGCCACTTTGGCGACCGTATCGGCCGCAAATCGACCCTGGTTGCCTCGCTGCTGCTGATGGGGGTCTCCACCACAGCCATCGGCGTATTGCCGGGCTATGACAGCATTGGCGTGTGGGCGCCGATCATCCTGTGCCTGCTGCGCTTTGGCCAAGGCCTGGGCCTGGGCGGTGAATGGGGTGGCGCGGCGTTGCTGGCCACCGAGAACGCCCCGGAAGGCAAGCGCGCCTGGTTCGGCATGTTCCCGCAGCTGGGGCCTTCGATCGGCTTTTTGGCCGCCAACGGCCTGTTCCTCACCCTGGCCCTGACGCTCAGCGACGAGCAGTTCCGTGAATGGGGCTGGCGTATTCCGTTCCTGCTCAGTGCCGCGCTGGTGCTGGTTGGCCTGTATGTGCGCCTGAAGCTCGAAGAAAGCCCGGTATTCGCCAAGGCTGTTGCCCGCCACGAGCGGGTGAAAATGCCAGTGTTCGAGCTGTTTTCCAACTACTGGGTGCCCACCCTGCTGGGCGCTGCGGCGATGGTGGTGTGCTACGCGCTGTTCTATATCTCCACGGTGTTCTCGCTGAGCTATGGCGTGACCACGCTGGGTTACAGCCGCGAGACGTTCCTTGGCCTGTTGTGCTTCGCGGTGGTGTTCATGGCCCTGGCCACGCCATTGTCGGCCTGGCTCAGCGACCGCTACGGGCGCAAGCCGGTGCTGATCATCGGCGGCCTGCTGGCGGTCGCTTCGGGCTTTACCATGGAACCGCTGCTGACGTCTGGGTCGACGACGGGGGTGGCGTTGTTCCTGGCCATCGAGCTGTTCCTGATGGGCGTGACCTTTGCGCCGATGGGGGCACTGCTGCCTGAACTGTTCCCTACCCACGTGCGTTACACCGGGGCTTCGGCGGCATATAACCTGGGCGGGATTGTCGGCGCCTCGGCGGCACCGTTCTTTGCCCAGAAGCTGGTCAGCATGGGCGGGTTGAGCTGGGTGGGGGGCTATGTGTCGGCTGCGGCGGTGATCAGCCTGATTGCGGTGCTGTGCCTTAAAGAGACCCGTAATACCGAGCTGTAAGCAATTGGGGCCGCGTTGCGGCCCCCTGCGGTTTCAGATCAGAACTCGACCTTGACCGCCTGCGAAGCGCGGGTCGCCTTAGCCCGCGCCAGCTCGACCGACTCGTCACGCGCCAGGCACACGCCCATGCGGCGGGTACCGTTGATTTCCGGCTTGCCGAACAGGCGAATGGCCGTATCCGGCTCGCTCAGCGCTGCGCCCAGGTTGGCGAAGCTGGTCTGCTGCGACTGCCCTTCTGGCAGGATCACCGCCGACGCCGACGGGCCAAACTGACGCACCACCGGAATCGGCAGGCCGAGAATGGCACGGGCATGCAGGGCGAACTGCGACAGGTCCTGGGAAATCAGGGTGACCAGGCCGGTGTCATGCGGGCGCGGCGACACTTCGCTGAACCACACCTGATCGCCCTTCACGAACAGTTCCACGCCAAACAGGCCGCGACCGCCCAAGGCATCGGTGACGGCCTTGGCCACGCGCTGCGACTCGGCCAGCGCTTTCGGGCTCATGGCCTGCGGCTGCCACGACTCCTGATAGTCGCCCTTCTCCTGGCGGTGGCCAACCGGCTCCAGGAAGGTGGTACCGCCGACGTGGCGCACGGTCAGCAAGGTGATTTCGTATTCAAAGTCGATGAAGCCCTCGACGATCACCCGGCCTTTGCCGGCGCGGCCGCCTTCCTGGGCGTAGTCCCACGACTTCTGCAGGTCGGCATCGCTGCGCAGCAGGCTCTGGCCTTTGCCCGACGAGCTCATCACCGGCTTGACCACGCACGGGTAACCCACATCGGCCACGGCCTTGGCGTAGTCTTCATAGGTGTCGGCGAAGTGGTACGGCGAGGTCGGCAGGTCCAGCTCTTCGGCGGCCAGACGGCGGATGCCTTCACGGTTCATGGTCAACTGCGTGGCCCGGGCGGTCGGCACCACGTTGAAACCTTCGTTTTCCAGCTCGACCAGGGTGGCGGTGGCGATGGCTTCGATTTCCGGGACGATATAGTGCGGCTTCTCGGCCTCGATCACCGCACGCAGGGCAACGCCATCGAGCATGTTGACCACGTGGCTGCGATGCGCCACCTGCATGGCCGGGGCATTGGCGTAGCGGTCGACGGCGATCACTTCGACGCCCAGGCGCTGCAGCTCGATCACCACTTCCTTGCCCAACTCGCCACAGCCGCACAGCAGTACACGGGTCGCGGTGGGCGACAAGGGGGTTCCGATACGGGTCATTTCAGGTCCTCGAAGGCGTCCGGGGCCGCGCCAGGCTTTGCGCCGCCCGCTGAAAAAGGACCGCTATTCTACACCATCAACCGGCGACGGCGGCCCGTCGGGCGCGAAATGCCATGGCCAGCCATACGGCAGTGACACCGGCGAACTTCGACGCCATGGCGGTGCCGATCACCGCCGGGGTCAGGGCGCCGATCATGCCGAAAAAGATGAAGGTATCCACCGGGATGCTCAGCGCCGAGCTGAGCCACAGGCGATCGCGCAGCGGCCGGCGGGTAATGCTGAACACCAGCCAGTCGATCAGCTCGGAAATGAAAAACGCGGTGGCGCTGGCCAGGGCGATGGCCGGCTCGGAGGTGACATAGGACAGCACCAGGGCCACCAACATGGCAACCAGGGCACCATGGCCGAAGCGGGTCTGCACCATGTCGCGCAGGATGAACACCAGGCCGCCCCAGGCGGACCAGATGATGTCCAGGTGCGGGGCGCTGGAGAAGGCGTAGTTGATCAGCACTACGCTGCTGATGTAGGCAATCAGATAGAACATGGCGGGTAGTCTGTGGGCAAGCCGTACAGATTACCGCTGGCGCCCTCGACAGGCAACGCCGTCCCTGTAGGAGCGGCCTTGTGTCGCGATGGGCTGCGCAGCGGCCCCAGGGTTTCTGATGCACACCGAAGATTGCAGGGGGCTGCTGCGCAGCCCATCGCGACACAAGGCCGCTCCTACAGGATGAGGCCGGCCTCTACTGCCCGTTCATGGCAAAGCTTGAGCACCGCCCGGCGCTCATCGTTGTCCATCCGCCCCCAGCGGCCAATCTCTGCCACGGTACGCTGGCAGCCGGTGCAGATATCCTGCTCGTCCAGCGCGCAAATGCTTACGCACGGCGAGGCCACCGGCCGCTCTACTACATTACTCATCATCAACCACCAGCTCCTGGGCATAACGCTGGGCATTGTGCACGTAATGCGCGGCACTGGCTTCAAGCATGCGCTTCTGCTGCTCGGTCAATTCACGAACTACCTTGCCGGGCGAGCCCATCACCAGCGAACCGTCGGGGATTTCCTTGCCCTCGGCGATCAGTGCATTGGCGCCGATGATGCAGTGCTTGCCAATGCGCGCGCCGTTGAGGATCACGGCATTGATACCGACCAGGCTGTAGTCGCCCACGGTGCAGCCATGCAGCATGGCGTTGTGACCAACGGTGACGCCCTTGCCCAGGGTCAGCGGCGAGCCCATGTCGGTGTGCATCACCGTGCCATCCTGCACGTTACTGCCTTCGCCGATATCGATCAGCTCGTTATCCCCGCGCAGCACCGCGCCAAACCACACGCTGGCATTGGCTTGCAGGCGCACGCTGCCGATCAGCGTGGCGTTGGGTGCGGCCCAACTGGTGGGGTGGCTTTCGACCCGCAGGTCGCCCAGGCGGTATTTCATGCATGCTCCTCAGGCTGGAACGCAGACGGCAGGGTAGGCCCCGCTCAGTTTTCGATGTAACGCTCTGGGGGCTGGTGCAGGCTGATGCCGGCATCAAACAGTACGTTGACCAGTTCGACGATCATGATCGCCGACAACCCCCAGATCTTGTATTCGCCATAGCGGTAGCTGGGCACGTACCAGCTGCGCCCCTGATAATCGATACGGTGGGTATGGTCGCGCGGGTCCTGGCGGAAGAATTCCAGTGGCACGGTGAATACTGCCGAGATTTCGGCATCGTTGGCGCGGTATTCGACGAAGTCGGGAATAAGCCCGACGAATGGCGTCACTTTAAGGCCATGCAGCGAAATAAGCGGGCTGAGCGGGCCTACCACTTCCACCAAGCCAGGCGGCAGGCCGATCTCTTCCTCGGCCTCGCGCAGGGCGGTAAACACCAGGTCCGGGTCTTCCGGGTCGCGTCGGCCACCGGGAAAGGCCACTTCGCCACCATGGGTAGACAAACCCTTGGCGCGCAGGGTCAGGACCAGCTCGGGCGCTTCGCTGCGGGTAATGGGCAAAAGGACCGCCGCTTCAGGGAACCGCCGGTCGGTTTCCAGTGATGCGGGTTGGTGGTTGCTCATTCGGCGAAGTAGCTCGTCCAGCATTGCGCACGCTCGTATCCAAGGCCTGCCTTGCATGATGCACCAAAGCCGCGAAGCACCCAAGCCCCTACGCTTGCGGCGGCCCTGCCTGCACGCCAAGATAGCCTTGAACAAAAGGAACCTCCCATGAAATTCTGCAGCGCGTGCGGCCAGCCGGTCACCCAGCGGATTCCCGAAGGCGATAGCCGCCTGCGGTATGTCTGCGAGTCTTGCCAGACCATCCATTACCAGAACCCCAACATCGTCGCCGGCGTGCTACCGACCTGGGGCAGCCAGGTGCTGCTATGCCGGCGTGCCATCGAGCCACGCCGTGGTTTCTGGACCCTGCCCGCCGGGTTCATGGAGAACGGTGAAACAATCGACCAGGCCGCCCGTCGCGAAACCGTCGAGGAAGCCTGCGCCCGGGTGGGGCCAACCAGCCTGTACCAGCTGTTCGACTTGCCGCACATCAACCAGGTGCATGTGTTCTTCCGCGCCGAATTGACGGACCTGGACTTCGCCGTCGGTGTCGAAAGCCTGGAGGTGCGGTTGTTCGAAGAACATGAGATTCCGTGGGGCGAGCTGGCTTTCCGCACCGTCACACGCACACTAGAATGCTACTATCGCGACCGCATCGGGCAGCACTACCCCATAGGCCATGAGTACCTGGCGCCGATGACCGTCTCGACCTCCACCTCTACTTAGAAGAAGCCTTCAGGGATACCGTTACATGCGCTGGTTGCTTGCCATTTTCTGCCTTTGCGTTACCTCGGTGTCCCAGGCGGCCTTCACCGAGACGATCATCCGCAAGCCCGTGCCGGCAGCGCAGACGCCGTCGCCTTCGCCTTCGCAGCAGGCCATGCAACCGCTGATCGACAAAGTGCTGGTGATCAAGTCCGAGCGTCGCCTACAGCTGATCAGCCGTGGCGAGCCGCTGAAAACCTACCGCATTTCCCTGGGCAAGCAGCCCAAGGGTGCCAAGCAACGCGAAGGCGATAAAAAAACCCCTGAAGGCCTGTACTGGCTGGACTGGCGCAAGCAAAGCGACCGCTTCAACCTGGCCATGCACATCAACTACCCGAACATAAGCGATGCCGCCCGCGCCACCCGCGAAGGGGTGAGTGCCGGCAGCATGATCATGATTCACGGCACGCCGATCAACGACGAGTACCCGGAGTGGTATTTCCACACCCTGGACTGGACCGACGGCTGTATTGCCATGCGCAACCGTGACATGCAGGAAGTCTGGGAACTGGTGCGCGATGGCACGCTGATCGAAATCCGGCCCTGAAGAGAAACACAGCTGCTCCTGCAAGGTGAGGCGGTAGCGGGAGTGATGGTGAAAGACAGTTGCTCGCACAGCTTACCAGCGCAGGTCGCGTTGCCCTGCCAACGCCTGCGCCCCCAGCCACTGCGCACCTCGTAACAAGGGCACCAACGCCGCTTCCGGTTGCAACTCTAACACCACCTGGGCCCGCCGCCCTGGCAGGTCAGCATCCACGAACAGCTCATGCTGCCCCTGCTGCGCCAGCTGCCCACGCAGGTGCCAGCCACTGCGGCAGTCCATTTCCAGCCACCCCTGCCCCAGGCCCAGCGACCACGGTTCGCTCAGCGCCAGGTCGCTCACCGTGAAACGGCCTTCGCTGCCCAGGCATTGCCGCCCTGCCCCCTGCATGCGGACTGCGCCCTGCCACAGCCCGGCCAAGCGGTAATCCGTGGCCACCGTCGCCTGGACGCCCATCGCCGTTGCCTCCAGCCGCCAGCGCCACGGCCAGCCTTCGGCGCGCAATTGCCAGGCCTGCCCCTGAAACCCCAACTGTGCAGTTGCCTGCAAGCGCCAAGGCTGCACCGACCAGCGCAGAGGCCCCACCGGCCCCAACTGTTGCGCCTGGCCCTGCCACAGGCTGCCACTGACATCCCGCACCGGCACACCTGCCCCGTGAGCCACCCAGGCGGCGGGTAACTCAACGAGCAAGGTCAGGCCGAAAACCAGCAGCACCCACGCCACACCTTTGCGGCTCATGGCTGCACCACCAGGTCGAAGCGCAACGCCTTGCCATCCTGTTCCAGCCCCCATTGCAGCGGCGTTGCGCCCTCTTCATGCAGGGACTGCAACCAGCCTTGCAGCACCCGCTCATCAGCCACCTGGCCACGCAGTTGCCAGGCCTTGCCTTGCACATCGACCTCGGCCAATACAACCTGCCGCGCCTCGGCCGACTGCTTCAGGCGCTCCAGGCTCAAGCCCGGGCCGCCATGCAGGCTTGCGGCTTGTTCTGCCAGCCCCCGCCACTGGCTGACCTCGCGCCATTGTGCCAAGCCCTCGCGCAGAGCCAGAACAGTCAGCAACAACGCAATCAGCAACCAGGCGAACTTCAACCGATGACGCTGCATCCAGTCCTGGTTCATGCGGCGGCTCCCAAGTCGAACACCACTTCGCCACCTTGTACCTGTACGGCAGCACCGGCAGCGTTGGCCATGTCTTGCCAGGGTGGCGTGGCGCCGTCGCCTTCTAGCCGCAGGTGCCAGCGCTGGCCATCGAAGCGCACCGCTTGCAGGCGCCAGCCGGGCTGATCACGCAGCCAGGCCTGCAAGGCTGCCTGCAAGTCTTCGAGCTGGCGGGTGCGTACTTGCTGTTGAAGCTCGCTTTCCCGCAGGCGTTTGAGCGCCTGCGCGGCGTGCCGTGGGCTGGCCTGCTCGCCCGTCACGGCAAACACCTGGGCGCGCCAGAGTTGTGCCTGACGCCACTGCTGACTCAACCACAGCCCGCTCCAGACTGCCGCCAGTATCAGGCAGGCGGCCAACAGGCGTTGCTGCGGGCGTGAAACGACGGGCAACGAAGGTGCCTTGCGAGCACGCTCGAACAGGCCGGGCATCGCGTCGAGCGGTGCCAGCGTGCCTGGCCAGTCACCACTCAGTGGCACGCTTTGCAGGTGTGCCCAGGGTTGCTGCGGCGCTTCCCCCAGTGCTTGCGGCCATGCCAGCCAATGCTCCTGCTCGCCCTCGGCCAGCCCTTTGTACAAGGACATGCCGGGTGTGCGCTGCCAATGCCAGGCACTGCCTGCCTCAGGCCTGGGCAGCAACTGCAACTCGGCCCAGCAACGTTCTACCTGCAAGCCCCATACGCCACACTGTCCGCGCCAGTCGTCCAGTTGCTGACGCGCCACCACCAGCAAGCGAAGGTGCCCGGGCTGACGGGCCAGGCAGGCGCAGGCCACCTCGTCGGGCGGTTGCAGCAAGCGGTCTTCGAGCAACAACGGCCACTCCTCACGCTTGAGCCCGGGTGGGGCAGGCACGTGGAAGACGCTGCAGGCCTCGGCAGGCAGAACAAGGGCTACCCGGGCTTGCACGTGCGCCGGTGGCTCACCCTGCCCCTGGCTTTGCACGATGCCGCCCTCGGCCAGCGCCCAGTGCCAGACAACACCTGGGCGCATCAACAACCACGGTTGAGCAGGTGCACGCTGTCGCCATTCAAATTTCATGAGCGCCCCCACGGGAGGGCGAAGGTGCAGACATAGGGTGCTCCATCACGCTGCAGTTCCAGGCGCACGCCACGGCCGGGGTGCGCCGGTTGGTCAGAAGGCCAGGCCAGCCAGCGGCCGCCCTGGTAATAAAGGATATTCATGGCCCCGACCCGGTCGAGTTGCTCACGCTGCACCCAGCGCGGCGCGGCGGCGGCGTACAGGTCGGCCGAGCTTTCCAGCAGCAAGCGCTGCTCACGGGCCTCGAAGCGCAAGCGCTGGCGTTGCAGGCGCGAGCCGCCTTCGGCTTCTGGCAGGCCGGTGGTGGCAACCCACTGCAACTGGTTGCTTGCCGGTTGCCAGTCCAGCCAGCGGCTGGCCAGGGGCAGGCGCTGGTCGTAAACGCGACGCAGCACCGGACTGTCGAAACGCCGCTCAAGGGCCAGGCAGAAGTCCAGCACCGAGGTTTCCTGGGTGGTCACTTGCAGGCGTTCGCGCACTTTCATCCAGCCATTGACCAACGCAGCGAGCATGATGCCGAGCAGGACAGTCAGGGCCAGGGCAACCATCAGTTCAATCAGGGTCAGGCCTGCCTGACGGTGCCTTACAGGCCGAACCCGGTACTGGCCGCTGTATGGGCAACCTGTGGGAGCGGGCGTGCCCGCGAACACCGGCATAGCCGGTGCCATACACTGCGTCGCCTGATTCGCGGGCACGCCCGCTCCCACAGAGGTCGTGCAAGCCATCAGTGGTGTGAGCCAGATCATGGGCGCTCCAGAAACACGGTGTACTGGCCCAGTGGCACGCGCTGGTCGCGGTCGGCGTACAGTTGCAGTTCGCCACGGCGCAGGTCGCGCACGCCGGTGCGGCGCAGTTGCAGTTGCCAATGACACGGCTGGCCACCCTGGCTCAGCTCACCCTTCACCTGATTGGCAGAAGGCCAGAATTGCTCCACGGCGAATCGGGTTTGCAGTTCACGGGCACACAACAGGCCAAGGCGGTGTTGTTGCAGGTTGTGCTGCACGGCCAGGCGCTGACGCAGGACCTGGCTGGTGATCACCGCCAGCACGGCGGCAATCGCCAGGGCCACAGTCACCTCCAGCAAGGTGAAGCCACGCTGACGGTGCTTCATGGCGCAACCGCCACCTGCAAGCGGCCATCGCGGCCCCACGCCCATTGCTGGCTGCCATCGGCCCAGCGCCAGCGCACACTGCCCGACTGTGCCCAGCCGTGCGGGGTGAACAGCAAGTGGGGCTGCGGGCTGGCGGGCCAGTCCGGGTGCAGGCCCTTGGGCCAGTCGCCAAGCCCGACCGCTTCGGCCACCCAGGCATTGCCCTCACGCCGCACGAACTCCGGCCGTTGGCCATTCCAGCGCAGCCCACGCAGTTGCCCGGCATGCCGGGCCAGCGCCGCCTGGGCCCGGGTTTCGCTGGCCAGGCGTTGCAGGGCCTGATCGACACGCGCCTGGCCGCTGCCGAGCCCGGCCACTGCCAGCCCCGTCATCAGGCCGGCGATGGCCAGCACCACCAGCAACTCGATCAGGCTGAAGCCCCGCTGACGGCTCACCCTTACAGCGCCCAGTTACCCAGGTCGGCATCCTGGCCTTCACCGCCAGGCTGGCCGTCGGCACCCAGCGAATAGATATCGACCCGGCCATGCTCACCGGGCATGCGGTATTGGTACGGGGTGCCCCACGGGTCTTCCGGCAGGCGGCGCACATAGCCGTCACTGCGCCAGGCCCGCGGCAGCGGTTCCTGGCTCGGTTTTTTCACCAGTGCGGCCAGGCCCTGTTCAGTGCTGGGAAAGCGCAGGTTGTCCAGGCGGTACATGTCCAGCGCCTGCTCCAGGGTGGCCAGGTCGGCCATTACCTTCTGCTTCATGGCCTTGTCCTGGTTGCCCAGCACGCTGGGCGCGACCACGGCAATCAGCAGGCCGATGATGAAGATCACCACCATGATTTCCATGAGGGTGAAACCGCGCTGGCGGTTACGTTGATGCTGCATGGCAGTACTCCTTGTATTCACAGTTGCAGGCCCTGGTTGAGTTGCATGATCGGCAGCAACACCGCCAGCACGATGAACAGCACCACGGCGCCCATCACCAGGATCATCAGGGGTTCGAACAGCGCCATGGCGGTATCCACCTGGCGGGCAAAGCCACGCTCCTGGTCGTCGGCCACGCGCTCGAGCATGTCGGCCAAGGTGCCGCTGGCCTCGCCGCTGCCGACCATGTTCACCAGCAGCGGCGGGAATTGCTGGCTGGCATCCAGCGCACGGTGCAGGCTGGTGCCGCCCTGCACTTGCTGGTGCACCTGCTCCATGGCCAGGCGGATACGCCGGTTGCCGACGGTTTCGGTGGCCACTTGCAAGGCTTCGAGCAGGGCCACGCCGCTGCCGCTGAGAATCGCCAGGCTGCGTGCCAGGCGTGCGCTTTCCAGCACCTGTAACAAGCTGCCGATACGCGGCAGGCGCAACAGCAACTGGTCACGGCGCAGGCACCAGTGCGGCTTGCGCAGCAGCCAAGTGCCGAGCCCACCCGTCAATAGCGCCAGCCCCAGCAACCAGGGCCCGGCCTGCACCAGCCCCTGGCTCAGGCCGATCAGCAACGCGGTGATCAGCGGCAGGCTTTGCCCGGCGTGGGCAAACTGTTCGGTGAGCTTGGGCACGACAAAAGTCATCAGGCCGATGACCACGGCAAGCGATACGCCCATCAATACGGTGGGGTAGATCAGCGCTGTACGCGCCTTGTGTTGTTGCCGTTGTACCTGCTCCAGGTGATCGGCCAGCCGGGTCAACACCTGTGCCAGGCGCCCGGAACGTTCGCCGGCCTCGACCAGCGCGCAGTACAAGCCAGTGAACGGCGCCCCCTGGCGCGCCAGGCTACGGGCCAGGCCCAGGCCTTCGGCGAGGGAGCCGCGCAGGGCCACCAGCACACTGTGCAGGGCAGGCTGACGCAGTTGGCGTTCGAGGGTGCCCAAGGCGTCGACCAAGGGGATGCCGGCACCGGTCAATGTGGCCAGCTGACGGGTCAGCTCACACAGCTGGGCCCGGCTCAAACGCTGGCGCCGGGGTTGCCGATTGCCGACCTCCTGGCGCTGCAACTGGCGGGCAAACAGGCCCTGCTCGCGCAGCAACTGGCGCGCATGGCGTTCGCTGTCAGCCTGCAGGCTGGCCTTGCGGGTCTTGCCGGCGAGGTCGACGGCCAGGTAGCGATAAGTCGGCATACCTTAGCCCTGCACCACACGCAGTACTTCGGCCAGGCTGGTCTCGCCACGGGCCAGGCAGTCGCTGGCCATCGCGACCAGGCTCTGCCGGCGTCCGGCCAGATAGTCCTGCATGGCCAGTTCACTGGCGCCGTCATACAGCAAGCCGATCAGCCCGGCATCCAGTTCGATGAATTCGTACAGGCCCAGGCGCCCGACATAGCCGCTGCCCTGGCACTGCTCGCAGCCGACCGCGTGGTAGGTGCTGCCCAGCGCCGTCAGTTCTGGCCACAGGTCACGCTCGGCATTTTGCAGCGGCTGCGCCACGGCGCAACTGCACAAACGCCGCACCAGGCGCTGGGCCAGCACACCGCGCAGGCACGAGGCGATCAAAAACGGCTCGATGCCCATGTCGCGCAAGCGGGTCACCGCACCCACGGCACTGTTGGTGTGCAGGGTGGACAGCACCAGGTGCCCGGTCAGGCTGGCCTGCACGGCGATCTGCGCGGTTTCCTGGTCACGGATTTCGCCGAGCATGATCACGTCCGGGTCTTGGCGCAGGATGGCGCGCAGGCCACTGGCGAAGGTCAGCCCCGCACGCGGGTTGATGGCGGTCTGGCCAATGCCGGCGATGGCGTACTCCACCGGGTCCTCGACGGTGAGGATGTTGCGGCTGCCATCGTTGAGGCTGTTGAGGCTCGCGTACAGGGTGGTGGTTTTGCCCGAACCGGTCGGGCCGGTGGACAGCACGATACCGTTGGGCCGCGCCAGGCAACTGCGCAGGCCCTGCAACACCGCTGGCGGCATGCCCAGGTTGCCCAGCGCCAGCAAGCTGGCCTGCTTGTCGAGCACACGCATGACCACGCGCTCGCCATGAATGCCGGGCAGGGTCGAAACCCGCACATCCACCTCGCGCCCTGCCGCACGCAGGGTAATACGGCCGTCCTGGGGCTGGCGCTTCTCGGCGATATCCAGGCGGGCCATGACCTTGATCCGCGACACCAGCATGGCCGACAGCGCACGCGGCGGGCGCAACACTTCGCGCAGGTGCCCATCCACCCGCAGGCGCACCACCAGGCTTTGCTCGAAAGTTTCTATGTGGATATCCGAGGCGCGCAGGCGCAGGGCCTGGCCGAACAGGCCGTTGATCAGGCGGATCACCGGGGCTTCGTCATCGCTTTCCAGCAGGTCTTCGATCTGTGGCATCTCGCTCATCAGGCTGTCCAGGTCGACCTGGTCGCCAATGCCTTCGATCAGCGTTTCAGTGGCGCCATCGCCAGCCTGGTACAGCTGGCCGAGGCGCTCGTCGAACACGGCAGGTTCCAGGTATTGGAGCATGCAGGGCTGGCCATGTACCCGCAGCAGCTCCTGCACCTGGGCGCTGTCGGCGTCGGGCCGCAGCCACAGCTGCCAGCCCTGTTCCGTCGTGGTCATGGCTACCCCGCTCTGGCGTGCCTGGCGATACGGCAACATCACCAGGCACCGCCTTCGAGGCGTGCGCGGCTGGAGGGGAACACCTGCAACAGCGGCGTGCCCTCTGCAAGGTCCGGCAGTTGCAGCGGCGTGGTCTGCTGCAAGGTGCGGTACTTTTCTTCACTAAGCCCGGCCAGGCTCGGCCCGTCCCGCAGAATGCGCGGGCGGATGAACACCATCAGGTTCTGCTTGGTGTTCTTGCTAGCATCGGAGCGGAACAGCCGGCCCAGGTAAGGGATGTCACCGAGCAGCGGCACGCGCTGGTTGCTGGTGCTCAACTCGTCGCTGATCAGGCCGCCGAGAATGACCAGGCCATTATCCTCGACCATGACCTTGGTCTTGATCTCGCGCTTGTTGGTGATCACGTCGCTGGCCGCGCTGGACTCGGCGATCGACGACACTTCCTGGACAATGTCCAGGCGCACGCTGTTATCGATGTTGATCTGCGGCTTGATGCGCAGTTTTACCCCGACCTCTTTGCGCTCGATGGTCTGGTACGGGTTGGCGTTGTTTTGCGTGACCGAGCCGGTAACGAAGGGCACTTCCTGGCCGACCAGGATCGACGCTTCGGCGTTGTCCAGGGTCAACAGGGTGGGCGTGGACAGCAGGTTGAAGCCGCTCTTGCCCTTCAGTGCATTGACCAGCATGGCAAAGTTGAACCCGCCGCCGAAATGGCCGATGCCCGCCGTGGCGCCGGCAGTCGTGGACAACAGGTCGCCAAGCGCCTCGTTGTCGCCACCGGCAGCAGCCCCGGCAATATTGGCGATATTCACCCCGTTGCTGCCGAAGTTGACGATGCCGGCGCCGAATTTTTCGTCGGCAAACAGCCATTGCACCCCCAGCTCCTGGGCGCTGCTGTCGGACACCTCGGCGATGATGGCCTCCACCACCACCTGGGCACGGCGGATGTCCAGCTGTTCGACGATGCTGCGGTAGGCCGCCAGCTCGCTGTCGGTGCCGACCATGACCACGGCGTTGGTGCCTTCTTCGTACTCCAGGCGAATGCCCGGGCCACCGGCGGTGGCCATCACCGGCTTGTCCTTGCCCTCCCCTTCGCTTGCGCCTTCAGCTGGCGCCATGCCTTCCTGACCAAGCCCGCGCAGCACCTTGACCACTTCACCTGCGTTGGCGTGCCGCAGGTAGATGACTTGGGTACTGCCGCTGCCGGGTGCTTCCTGGGGGCGGTCGAGCTGGCGCAGCAGGCTGGCGATACGGTCCAGGTTGCTGCGCCAGTCGGTCACCACCAACTGGTGCGCCGCCGGGTACGGTGTGATCACCCCGACCCGTGGGTCGATCAGCGGTTTGAGGATGCCCAGCACCTGCTCGCTGGCGGCGTTGCGCACGTTGAATACCCGGGTCGCCACGCTGTCACTGCCTTCACCCTGCTGTCCACCCGCCTCCACCGGCACCGGTTCCAGGCGCGCGGCCTGGTCGGGGACGATCTTCACGCTGCCGTTGGGCAGGTCGACGGTGGCGTAGCCTTGGGCGCGCAACTGCGCCAGGAAGATGTCGTAGATGGCATCGGCGTCGTGCAGGTCGACGGTGCGCACGGTGACCTTGCCCTTGACCCTTGGGTCGACGATGAAGGTGGTGCCGGTGATGCGCGACACGCTGTCGATGAACTCGCCCAGTTCGGTGTCGACGAAGTTCACCTCGTACATCGGCGTGCCGTTTTCATCGAACACCGGCTCTTCGGCGCGGGCCTCTGGCAGGCCTGTGGCCAGGGCCAGGCTCAGCACGGCGGCCACGCAGTATCTAACAGGCATCGTTCATCCTTGCCGCTTGAAGCCGGTCACGGCGGGGCGTGGCGGCCAGGGCAGGCGTTCACGCCGCCCCTGGTTGTTGAAAATCAGGCCATCGGTGTCGATGTCCTGCAGCACGATCCCCGGCGCCAGACGCTGACCGCGGGCCAGGGTGCGCACCTGCTCGCCGTAGCGCAGCACCACCACACTGGA
Source organism: Pseudomonas sp. BP01 (assembly GCF_022760795.1). Lineage (NCBI taxonomy): Bacteria > Pseudomonadati > Pseudomonadota > Gammaproteobacteria > Pseudomonadales > Pseudomonadaceae > Pseudomonas > Pseudomonas sp. BP01. Next base: position 144,817 of record NZ_JAFBKA010000010.1, on the reverse strand, counting down.
AGACAGTGGCTGCGCCCTGAGGCCGCCGAGGTAGTGCAATGGCAGGCGGGTAATGGCGATGGCGCCGTCGTCGATGGGCGCTTGCCAGTGCCCGACCATCAGCCCTGGCAGCGGGCTTACGGCTGCCGTCGGCGCCATGGCCGGTTGCGGCTGGCGGCTCAGTTGCAGCACGCACTGGGCGGCCAGCCAGCCGGCCAGCGTCAGGCCAGCGCCGGTGAACAAGCGCGAGGCGAGTGTCACGAGGCCAACTGCCGTGGGTGCCAGCCCGGGTGCCCCTGCACGTAACGCACTTCGGGCAGTTGCAGCGGCGCCAGTTGCCAGTCGCTACGCTGCTGGGCAAGCCAGGCTTCGACCCGTTGCCACAGGGGTTCGCCAGCCTGGCTTTCAAACTGCAGGCCGAAGGTGCGGCACAGGCCCTGCACCGGCTCCAGCCCAGTGATGCGCTTGCCTTGCGGGCTATAACTGACCCGCCAGGCCTGGCCCTGCCAGCGTGGCAAATCCTGGCTGTTGTCCAGCAGCAGCGGGTCGCCGAACAGCTGCTCTGCAGCGTTCTCCAGCACTTGCTCCACCTGCCGGGCCGGCGCTTCGACCACCGGCGCCGGGTAGCCACCGGTGAGGCTGATCAGGTGTTCGCGTGTGATCGACGCCCCGGCGGGCAGCGGGTAGTCGTAACGCAGGCCGGGCAGCAGCACGGGCATGCTGCTGTCATCGGCCAAGGCCTGATGCAGCAGACGGTCCCAACTGCCGCCACGGGTATCGCGGCGCCACAAGGCCTGTGGCGCGCGGGCCAGCGGTTGATCGAGCCACGCCGCATGGCCGGCACGTTGCTGGCGCAGTTCTGCCTGCAATGGGCCGACACGCAGCTGCGCGGCAGGGGCCAGTTGTTGTTCAAACGCCGGGAAGAAACGCCCATCGAACTGCCACAGCCCGGCCACGCGCTGGCAGCGCAGGCGGAAGGCTCCGCTGCCCCGGCAACCGGCAAACAGCACCGGTACACGGCGACCACTGGCCTGGGTTACCTCGACGGGCGCCGGCCACAGGTCCTGGCCACGGGCGCACAACAGCACATCGATTTGTGGCAACCGCTCGGCCAGCCACAGGCCGGGGCCGGTGCCGACATCGGCCATGGCCACCACCAGGTCGGCCTCGCGCCGGGCCTGCTCGAACACGGGCTGCAGCGACTGGTACCACAGTTTGAGGGAGGCTTTCTGGTCCTGGGCATAGGGGTCGGTCACGCCGACCACCGCAACCCGGGCGCCGCCGCGCTCGAAGACGTGCAAGGCGTCCAGGCCCAGGGCCTGGCGTTGCCCGTCAGCCAGGCCGGCGCCGAGGGAAACTGCACCCGCCTGGCGATAAAGGCCGGCGCTGCGTTGTGGCCACAGCACACGCTCGTCACTGCTGACCCGCGCTTCGATGCCCAGCAGTTGGCTGCCCTGCACCCCGCTTTCGCCCTGGGTCAGGTAAGCCAGGCCACTGCCGTTCCAGCCCTGGCCATTCTCCAGGGTCAGGCTGTTGCCTGCGCCGGCCTCGCCGCGCAGTTGCTCCAGCAGGGCGGCTAGCACCGCGTAGCCGCCGAGCTGGGCTGCTGTTGCCTGGCTGGCATCTAGCAGCGGTGCCAGTTGCGGGTAGGCAAGGCTGGCGCTGCTGCCAGTCATCCACGGCGCGCGGCCCAAGTGGCTGACCGGCCCCAGGCGGGTCGCTGGCACCACGGCCTGGCCGGGTTGGCGGGCATCGAGCGTATCGGCTACGTACAACAGGTCGAGCCGGGCGTTGCCGCCCTGCTGTCCAGGGAAGGCAGAACAGGCGCCGAGCAGCGGTGCCAATGCCCCGACCCCCATCCAGCCAATCACTTCGCGCCTGTGCACACTGCTCGCCATCGCACCTGCCATCCTTTTCCACATTCATTCCGGGATCCGGATGTTGCGGCGTTGGCATTACAGTTTGATGGCAGAAATCCGACAGCAATTCCAAATTGATCTGTCAGAAGGCCCTCTAAGAGCGAGTCGTTTTAAAAACCCCTTAACATTTCTGCCAATCAATCATCATATTTCCCCCCTAAAGTCGCGGGTTCCTCTAACTCAGCCACTACAAGGACACCCTGATGAGTCGAGATACCGGCGACAACCTGGACCGGAACCAAAGCGGCAATATGCCGATGGCCAACGTCATGGACGCCTACCTGAGCCGCCGCAGCGTGATGCGCGGCAGCCTAGGCGCCGCCATCGCCATGATCGCCGGTACCGGCCTGACAGGCTGCTTCGACGGGGGTGGTTCCGATCACGATGATCCGGTCACCGAGCCACCGGTGACCGAGCCGCCTGTCACCGAGCCGGAAGTGCCGAAACTGGCACTGGGCTTCCAGTCCATCCCGGGCTCGCGCACCGACGCCTGTGTGGTTGCCGCCGGCTACAGCGCCTACGTGCTGGCGCCCTGGGGCACGCCGCTGAACAGCAACGCCAACCCGTGGAAGCCCGACGGCAGCAACACCTCGACCGACCAGGCCAACGCCATGGGCATGCACCATGACGGCATGCACTTCTTCCCCATCAACGGCAGCTCGGAAGACGGCCTGCTTGCGATCAACTTCGAGTACATCGACGCCGCCGCCCTGCACCCGGCCGGCCCGACCACCGATGTCAACGGCAAGCGCCCGGTCGAGGAGGTGCGCAAGGAAATCAATGCCCACGGGGCTGGCGTGGTGCGCCTGCAGAAAGTCAGCGGCCGGTGGCAGGTGGTCGACAACGACCCGCTGAACCGCCGCTTCACCACGGCTTCGCGCATGGAAATCACCGGCCCGCTGCGCGGCACCGACCACGTCAAGACCAAGTACTCCGCCGCCGGTACCCACTGCCGCGGTACCAACAACAACTGCGGCAACGGTTACACCCCGTGGGGCACCTACCTGACCTGTGAAGAGAACTGGCCGGGCATCTTCGTCAACAAGGGAACCCGCCCTGAAGACCAGCGCCGCATTGGCGTGGGCACCTCCAGCGGCCAGTACAAGTGGGAAAGCGCTGCCGGTGACAGCACCGAAGTGGCCGACGAGTTCGCCCGTTTCGACGTCACCGTCAAGGGCGCCAGTGCCACCGACGACTACCGCAACGAAGCCAGCACCTACGGCTACATTGTCGAGATCGACCCGTACAACAGCAGCACCCTGGCCACCAAGCGCACCGCGCTGGGCCGCTTCCGCCACGAGGGCTGCGCCCCAGGCCTGCCAGTCGCCGGCAAGCCGCTGGTGTGGTACATGGGTGACGACTCGAACAACGAGTACCTGTACAAATGGGTGTCCACCGCCGTGTGGGACGCCGCCGACGCCAATCCGGCCGACCGCCTGGCCACCGGCGCCAAGTACCTGGACCAGGGCAAGCTCTATGTGGCGCGCTTCAATGCCGATGGCACCGGCGTATGGCTGCTGCTGGACGTGGCCACTGCCACCACGGGCGGCAGTACCCTGGGTGCGCTGTATGGTGACCTGCCAGGCATCATCCTCAACACACGTGGTGCCGGCGATGCTTTGGGCGCAACACCGATGGACCGCCCGGAATGGACGACGGTCAACCCGCTGAACGGCGACGTGTACCTGACCCTGACCAACAACAGCGCACGCACCCCGGAAAAGGTCGATGCGGCCAACCCGCGTGGCCCTAACCGCCACGGCCACATCATTCGCTGGCATGACAGCGACGACCAGTTGAGCTTTACCTGGGACATCTTCGTGTTCGGCGCAAACGCCGCCGGTACTGCCGACATCAACCGCTCCGGCCTGACCGAACTGAACCAGTTCGCCAGCCCCGACGGCATGAGCTTCGATAGCCGCGGCGTGTTGTGGTTCGAGACCGACAACGGCGAGAGCACCCTCACCGATTACACCAACGACCAGTTGCTGGCGGTGATCCCCACCGACCTGGTGGACGCCACCGGCAAGCAGGTGCCGGTGAACGCACAGAACCAGGTGGACCTGCGCCGCTTCTTCGTTGGGCCGAATGAGTGCGAAGTGACCGGGATTGCGTTTACCCCGGACAACAAGACGCTGTTCGTCAACATTCAGCACCCGGGGAACTGGCCGTATACCGACAAGGCTACCGATGCGACCCCAGCTGGTGCCACCGTTCGGCCGCGGGCTTCGACGGTAGTGATTCAGCGCAATGATGGCGGGGAAATCGGGACTGCCTGATCGACCTGTTTCCGGGGGCCGCTTTGCGGCCCTTTCGCCGGCAAGCCAGCTCCCACAGGGATATCACAGGCCATGAATGCCTTGGTTTCCTGTGGGAGCCAGGGGATACACAGCCTCTGAATATCGAGGTTTCCTGTGGGAGCTGGCTTGCCGGCGAAAGGGCTGCACAGCAGCCCCGGCAATCTCAAGCCCTACCAGGCCATCGGCTCGCGGCTACGTACCCGCACTTGCTGCGCCGGCACCCGGGCATGCCATTGCACCACCCCTAGCGCCTCCACCTGGAATTCGCTGCGCATCACCCGCCCCTCTTCCTCGAACGACAGCTGCAGCAGGAAGTACCCGCTGTTGAGCAGCAAACCCTCGCTCAGCCGTTCAAACGTTTCGTCATCCACCGCCCCCAGCGCCTGGCGCAACGCGGCCGCATCCACGTACCCCGACGCCGGCCGCCCGCTGATGATGCGGCTGAGCAGCGACCGTGAATAGCGCCCTTCGTACAGCGCCTCCAGTAACGGAAGGTGCTCCAGCCCAAGCGCATTGGCGTTCAGGCGCCAGCCGGTGACCTGGGGCAAGGCGCACAGCATCGGGTAACGCGCCTGGCGGGCCGCGTCGGGCTCCAGCAACAGGTTCAGCTCGCTGGCGTCAAGCATCGGCTGGTTGGCGGCCAGGCGCGGCGGTTGCTGGCGCAGGTACTGTGCGCTTTCGGCGCCCTGCAGGCGGGTATCGCTGTCGGCGTCGAGCCAGTCAGCCAGCGCATCGACCAGGCGTTCGGCGGCCATGTCGTCGCCCAGCAGGTAACGCAACTGGTGCTCGGCGCGCTCGCCATCGGCCCCCAGCAGCGCATTGACGTTGAAGCAGGTGTGCTGGTCGCGCACCCGCAGCTGCGCCTGACCGGCGCCAAAATCGTAGTTAAGTGGCTGCCCACGCAAGGCCTGCCAGAACAGCGGGCTAAGCCGCCAGGCGGGGTCGCGCAGGGCCTGCTCGGCATAGGCCAGGCCAGCCTGCTCCATGGCCCGCGCCTGCACCCGCTGGTGCAGCAGGCGCACGTCATCCACCTGGCGCCGGCCATCTTCCACCAACCAGGCCATGCCCGCCGCCAGCATTGCCAGCACCACCATCACCATCAGCAGGGCCGCACCCTGCTGTTGCCTGCCACCCATCCGTGCGTCCCTCGCTTGCGGAATAAAGACGCCAGTCAACACGCGGCGTGTTGCAGGTAGATGGCAATGCCCCATCGTCATGTGCACGTCATCTACACGAGGCAGGATTGCCCTTCCTTTTCATGACCTTACAGGAGTGGTCGCAATGGGTGGCATTGGAATCTGGCAACTGGTGATCGTACTGCTGATCGTATTTCTACTGTTTGGTACCAAGCGCCTCAAGGGCCTGGGCAGCGATGTGGGCGAGGCGATCCAGGGTTTTCGCAAGTCCATGGGCGGCGATGCTGACGCCAACGCACCTGGCCAGGCGCAGGTTCAGCAACAGGCCCCGCTGACCGGCCAGGCCACGCAGCAGCCTCAAGCGGACCGTCAGGCCTGATGTTCGAGGTAGGCTTCAGCGAGTTGCTGCTGGTTGGCGTCGTCGCGCTGCTGGTGCTGGGCCCGGAGCGTCTGCCGGTGGCAGCGCGCACCCTCGGGCGCGGCTTGGGCCAGGCGCGCCGGGCCATGCACGCCTTGCGCACGCAGGTAGAGCGCGAAATCGAGTTGCCAAACCTCGACAGCGCACCGTTGCAGCGCCTGGAACAGGAAATCCGCCAAGGCATCAGCCTGAACACGGCGCCGGCCAATGATGCCGCAACGGTCGCCGCCCCCAAGGAACACGCCTCATGAGTATTGCCATGGACCCGGCGGCCAGCATGCCGCTGACCGAACACCTGCGCGACCTGCGCAAACGCTTGGTGCGTAGCCTGGCACTGGTGGCATTGGTGTTCGCCGGCCTCTTCCCCTTCGCCCAGACGTTGTACACGCTCATATCCGAACCGCTGCGGCGCTTTTTGCCAGAAGGCGCCAGCATGATCGCCACCAGCGTAACCTCGCCGTTTCTGACGCCGTTCAAGCTGACCGCAATGTGCGCACTGTTCCTGGCCATGCCGCTGCTGCTGCACCAGGCCTGGGGTTTTCTGGCGCCGGGGCTGTACCGCCGTGAGCGGCGCATTGCCCTGCCGCTGCTGGTGTCGAGCATCGTGCTGTTCTATGCCGGCATGGCGTTTGCGTTTTTCCTGGTCTTCCCGATGATGTTCGGTTTCTTTGCCAGCGTGACGCCGGACGGCGTGGCGATGATGACCGATATCAGCCAGTACCTGGACTTTATCCTGGCGCTGTTTCTGGCGTTCGGGCTGGCGTTCGAGATCCCGGTGGCGACGTTCATCGTGGTCTGGGTGGGGTTGGCCGATGTGGCCACGTTACGGCGCAGCAGGCCCTATGTGATCGTCGGGTGCTTTGTGGTGGGGATGATCCTGACGCCACCGGATGTGTTTTCGCAGACGATGTTGGCGGTGCCGATGTGGGTGCTGTTCGAGGTGGGGTTGCTGGCTTGTGGAATGTTGAAGCAGCCTGAGCAAGGCAAGGAAATTGTGGCTGGCTGACAGGGCCCTATCGCCGGCAAGCCAGCTCCCACAGGGATATCACAGGATCTGAAAATGCTGATATCCCTGTGGGAGCTGGCTTGCCGGCGATGGCCTTGATGCGGTCTAGAACTCGGCGAGCCGCCAGACCTCATAGGCTGGCGTCTCGTACGGGTGGCTCTGCTTGAGCGCAGCGACGACCTGGGCTATCAGTTCGTCAGCCACCACCAGCTCTACCTTCCACTCCTCCACCACCTCGACCTGGCCTGTTTGCCCGAGGAACGGCTGGCTGCCGTCCAACGGGCGGAACTGGCCCTGGCCCAGGGTTTGCCAGGCGCAGTGGTCATAGTCACCGATGCGCCCGCCACCCGCAGCGAACACGGCGGCTTTGACCACTTCGACGTGGCTGGAGGGGACGAAGAAGGCGAGCTTGTACACGCCTTAGTTCACCCACACCCGCGCGTTGCGGAACATACGCATCAGCGCGGCATCTTCCTGCCACTCATCCGGGCGCCAGGAGTTCTGCACGGCGCGGAACACACGCTCCGGGTGCGGCATCATGATGGTCACGCGGCCGTCACGGCTGGTCAGGCCGGTGATACCACGCGGCGAGCCGTTCGGGTTGGCCGGGTACGCTTCGGTGACCTTGCCGTGGTTGTCGACGTAGCGCAGGGCCACGCAACCGGACAGGTCGGCTTCCAGCAGTGCCGCTTCATTGGCGAACTCGGCATGACCTTCGCCGTGGGCGATGGCGATTGGCATGCGCGAACCGGCCATGCCCTGCAGGAAGATCGAGTTGGACTTCTGCACCTCGACCATGGCCACGCGTGCCTCGAACTGCTCCGAGCGGTTACGCACGAAGTGCGGCCAGTACTCGGTGCCCGGAATCAGCTCGTGCAGGTTGGACATCATCTGGCAACCGTTGCACACGCCCAGGGCGAAGCTGTCGGTACGCTCGAAGAAGGCCTGGAAGGCGTCCCGGGCACGGGCGTTGAACAGCGCCGACTTGGCCCAGCCTTCACCGGCGCCCAGCACGTCACCGTAAGAGAAGCCACCGCAGGCGACCAGGCCCTTGAAGGCCTCGAAGTCGACACGGCCCGCGAGGATGTCGCTCATGTGCACGTCGATGGCGGCAAAACCGGCGCGGTCGAAGGCGGCTGCCATCTCGACCTGGCCGTTGACACCCTGTTCACGCAGGATGGCCACTTGCGGGCGCACGCCCTTCTTGATGTACGGCGCGGCGATGTCGTCGTTGACGTCGAAGCCCAGCTTGACCGACAGGCCCGGGTTGTCTTCCTCGAGCAGCAGGTCGAATTCCTGGTCGGCGCAGTCAGCGTTGTCGCGCAGGCGCTGGATCTGGTAGCTGGTCTCGGCCCACTGACGCTGCAGCATGCGACGGTCGTCGTCGAACAGCACTTCGCCGTTCAGGCTGATGGACACTTCGGCGTTGTTGACCGGCTTGCCGATCACCGCGACGCACTCTTCGCCCAGGCCAGCGGCGCTGAACTGTGCCAGTACGTCCGGGGTGGCATCCTGGCGAACCTGGATGACCGCACCCAGCTCTTCGTTGAAGAGGATGGCCGGGACGTCCTTGCGGTTGTCAGTCAGTGGGTCGAGTTGCAGGTCGAGGCCGCAGTGGCCGGCGAAGGCCATTTCCAGCACGGTGGTGACCAGGCCGCCGTCGGAGCGGTCGTGGTAGGCCAGCAGGTGGCCGTCGGCGTTCAGGCCCTGAATCACGGCGAAGAAGGCCTTGAGGTCTTCGGCGTCGTCGACGTCCGGTGCCTGGGCAGCGATCCTGCCGTAGGTCTGGGCCAGGATCGAGGCGCCCATGCGGTTTTTGCCACGGCCCAGGTCGATCAGGATCAGGTCGGTTTCGCCCTTGTCCATGCGCAGCTCAGGGGTCAGGGTCTTGCGGATGTCGGTGACCGGGGCAAAGCCGGTGATGATCAGCGACATTGGCGAGGTGACGCTCTTCTCGCCGCCCTCATCGCTCCACTTGGTCTTCATCGACATCGAGTCTTTGCCGACCGGAATGGTAATGCCCAGCTCCGGGCACAGCTCCATGCCGACAGCCTTGACGGTGTCGTACAGGCGGGCGTCTTCACCCGGGTGACCAGCGGCGGACATCCAGTTGGCCGACAGTTTGATGTCGGACAGCTTGTCGATGCGCGAAGCCGCCAGGTTGGTCAGGGTTTCGCCGATCGCCATGCGCCCGGACGCCGGGGCATCCAGCAGCGCCAGCGGGGTGCGCTCGCCCATGGCCATGGCTTCACCGGTGTAGACGTCGAAGCTGGTGGCGGTGACGGCGCAGTCGGCGACCGGTACCTGCCACGGGCCGACCATCTGGTCGCGGGCAACCAGGCCGGTGATGGTGCGGTCGCCGATGGTGATCAGGAAGCTCTTGCTGGCCACGGCCGGGTGGTTCAACACGCGCTGCACGGCGTTGTCCAGGTCCAGCTCGCTCGGGTCGAAGTCATCGCCCAGCTCGGCTTCGCGGGTAACCGAACGGTGCATGCGCGGCGGCTTGCCCAGCAGCACGTCCAGCGGCATGTCCACAGGCGTGTTGCCGAAGTGGCTGTCGCTTACGGTCAGGTGCGGCTCTTCGGTTGCTTCACCGACCACGGCAAACGGGCAACGCTCACGCTCGCAGATGGCCTGGAAACGCTCGAAGTCGACCGCGCTGACGGCCAGCACGTAACGCTCTTGCGATTCGTTGCTCCAGATTTCGTGCGGGGCCATGCCCGGCTCGTCATTGGGCACGTTACGCAGCTCGAAGCGGCCACCACGGCCACCGTCGTTGACCAGCTCGGGGAAGGCGTTGGAGATACCGCCGGCGCCCACGTCGTGGATGAAAGCGATCGGGTTGTTGTCGCCCAGCTGCCAGCAGCGGTCGATGACCTCCTGGCAACGGCGCTCCATTTCCGGGTTTTCGCGCTGTACCGAGGCGAAGTCCAGGTCAGCCGAACTGGCACCGGTCGCCACCGACGAAGCGGCGCCGCCGCCCAGGCCGATCAGCATGGCCGGGCCGCCGAGCACGATCAGCTTGGCGCCGACGGTGATCTCGCCCTTCTGCACGTGGTCTTCACGGATGTTGCCCATGCCACCGGCCAGCATGATCGGCTTGTGGTAGCCGCGCACTTCTTCGCCGTGCGGGGTGTTGATGGCCTGCTCGAACGTACGGAAGTAACCGGTCAGGGCCGGGCGACCGAATTCGTTGTTGAACGCCGCGCCACCCAGAGGGCCTTCGATCATGATGTCGAGGGCGTCGACGATACGCTCAGGCTTGCCGTAGGCCTGCTCCCAAGGCTGTTCGAAGCCCGGAATGCGCAGGTTGGACACGGTGAAACCGGTCAGGCCCGCCTTGGGCTTGGCGCCACGGCCGGTAGCACCTTCGTCGCGGATTTCGCCACCGGAGCCGGTGGAGGCGCCGGAGAACGGGGCAATGGCGGTCGGGTGGTTGTGGGTTTCCACCTTCATCAGGATGTGCACCGGCTCCTGCACCGCGCCGTACTGGCGGGTTTCAGGGTTCGGGAAGAAGCGGCCGGCCACGTTACCGACGATGACCGAGGCGTTGTCCTTGTACGCAGACAGCACGCCTTCGCTGTGCATCTGGTAGGTGTTCTTGATCATGCCGAACAGGCTTTTTTCCTGAGCCTGGCCGTCGATGTCCCAACTGGCGTTGAAGATCTTGTGGCGGCAGTGCTCGGAGTTGGCCTGGGCGAACATCATCAGTTCGATGTCGTTCGGGTTGCGTTTGAGCCCCTGGAAGGCAGCGACCAGGTAGTCGATCTCGTCTTCGGCCAGGGCCAGGCCCAGGTCGATGTTGGCCTGGGCCAGGGCATCACGGCCACCGGCCAGGATGTCCACCGAGGTCATCGGTTTGGGCTGGGCGTGGCTGAACAGGTCGGACGCCTGCTCCAGCTGGCCGAGCACGCGCTGGGTCATGCGGTCGTGCAGTTCGGCGGCAATCAGTGCGGCATCAGCGTCGCTCAGGGTGCCGGCCACGTAGTAGGCGATACCGCGCTCCAGGCGCTGAATCGACTGCAGGCCGCAGTTGTGGGCGATGTCGCTGGCCTTGCTGGCCCACGGCGAAATGGTGCCCAGGCGCGGCACGACCAGGAACAGGCGGCCGGTCGGCTCCTGTACCGGCACGCTCGGGCCGTACTTGAGCAGACGGCCCAGCACCTGCTGCTGGTCGGCGGTCAGCTCGCCATCGACATCGGCGAAGTGGGCGAATTCGGCATACAAACCAGTAACAGCGGGGACTTTCTGGCTCAGTTGCTCGAGTAATTTACCGTGGCGAAAGGCAGAAAGGGCAGGAGCGCCGCGCAGGATCAACATCGTCGGGACAGCCTCAGGAAGGGGTGTGCTTAGAGGCCGTGCATTCTAGCCTAATTCGATGGCTTTCGGCACCCGCTCTACGCCACGGCTGCCGGGCGGCGTAACCGGACTTTCGGGTCAAAAAAAACCACCCGCCGCACACAGTCCCTGTAGGAGCGGCCTTGTGTCGCGATGGGCTGCGTAGCAGCCCCCGGCGATTTGTGCCGGCACTCAGATTTTGGGGCCGCTGCGGGCCCCATCGCGACACAAGGCCGCTCCTACAGCCAAGCGGGGACGCTGACATTGCACAGAAAGCGCTACCAGACAAGCTAACCGTTGTCGAGATATGGTTGAACCGGTCCTTTGCGTATACTGCAACCTATGTTCGCCCACACTGCTTTGCGCCAGCGTTGCGCCAAATGGCTTTTCGCAACCGGACTCTTTCTGCTGCTCGGTGCCTGCGTTGAAAAACCCAGCACCCTCGAGCGCGTGAAGGAGGATGGCGTGCTGCGCGTGATCACCCGCAACAGCCCGGCCACCTACTTCCAGGACCGCAACGGCGAAACCGGTTTCGAGTACGAGCTGGTCAAGCATTTCGCCGACGATCTCGGGGTGAAGCTGGAGATCGAGACTGCCGACAACCTCGATGAGCTGTTCGACGACCTCGGCAAGCCCTCCGGCCCGGTGCTGGCAGCCGCCGGCCTGGTCAGCAGCGAGCGGCGCGCGGCCCAGGCCAAATTCTCGCACCCGTACCTGGAAGTCACCCCACAGGTCATCTACCGCAACGGCCGCCCCCGCCCGACCAACGCCAAGGGCCTGGTCGGCAAGAAAATCATGGTGCTCAAAGGCAGCAGCCATGCCGACCTGCTGGCCGAGCTGAAAAAGCAGAACCCTGGCCTGGACTATGAAGAGTCGGATGCCGTGGAGGTGGTCGACCTGTTGCGCATGGTCGACGAAGGCCAGATCGACCTGACCCTGGTCGACTCCAACGAACTGGCGATGAACCAGGTGTACTTCCCCAACGTACGCGTGGCCTTCGACGTGGGCGACACCCGCGACCAGCGCTGGGCAGTGGCAGCGGGCGAAGACAACAGCCTGCTTAACGAAATCAACGAATTTCTCGACAAGGCGCAGAAGAACGGCACCCTGCAACGCCTGAAAGACCGTTATTACGGCCATGTCGACGTATTGGGTTATGTGGGTGCCTACACCTTCGCCCAACACCTGCAACAGCGCCTGCCCAAGTACGAAAAACACTTCAAGAGCTACGCCAAGGTCGAGCAGGTGGACTGGCGCCTGCTGGCCGCCATCGGCTACCAGGAATCGATGTGGCAGCCGGAGGTCACCTCCAAGACCGGTGTTCGCGGCCTGATGATGCTGACCCAGCGCACCGCCCAGGCCATGGGTGTGTCCAACCGGCTGGACCCGAAACAGAGCATCCAGGGTGGTGCCAAGTACTTCATGAAGATCAAGGCAGAGCTGGACGACAGTATCCAGGAGCCGGACCGCACCTGGTTCGCCCTGGCTGCCTACAACGTCGGCAGTGGCCACCTGGAAGACGCCCGAACCCTGGCCAAGCGCGAGAAGCTCAACCCTAACAAGTGGCTGGACGTGAAGAAGATGCTGCCGCGCCTGTCGCAGAAGCAGTGGTATCGGCAGACCAAATACGGTTATGCCCGTGGCGGCGAGCCGGTGCACTTCGTGGCCAACATCCGTCGTTACTACGACATCCTCACCTGGGTGACCCAGCCACAGCTCGAAGGCCAGGTGGCCGAGGGCAACCTGCATGTGCCCGGGGTCAACAAGACCAAGCCGGCGGAACAGTCGCCGCCGATGTAGGCCTGCACCGGCCTCTTCGCGGGCGCGCCCGCTCCCACAGGTACAGCGCAGCCCCAAGGGAGTTGATATTCCTGTGGGAGCGGGCATGCCCGCGAAGAGGCCGGTTCAGGTCAAGCCTTGGCCCGGCGGGCCTTGAAGAAGTCGCTGAGGATCTGCCCGCACTCCTGCGCCAACACCCCGCCCTCCACCATCACCCTGTGGTTGAGGAACCCCTGGCTGAAGAACTGCCCCTGGCTCTGCACAATGCCTGCCTTGGGCTCGAGCGCACCAAATACCACGCGCATCACCCGCGAATGCACGATCAGCCCCGCACACATGCTGCACGGCTCCAGGGTCACATACAGGGTGCTGCCGGGCAGCCGGTAGTTGCTGGCCGACCTGGCTGCAGCCCTGATCGCCACCATCTCGGCATGCGCACTAGGGTCGCTGTCGATGATCGGCCGGTTGAACCCCTGGCCGATCACCTGCCCATGCTGCACCAGCACCGCCCCCACCGGCACTTCGCCAAGGGCCGCGCCCTCGGCCGCCAGCGCCAGCGCCAGGTGCATGAATTCCTGATCACGGCTGCGATCGATGATCTGCGGACGCATCAGACCACCGCGATCGCGGCCATCAGGCCGGTTTCCATATGGTCGATGACGTGGCAATGGAACATCCAGGTACCCGGGTTATCCGCCACCAGCGCTACCTGGGCGCGCTCGTTCTTGCCCAGCAGGTAGGTGTCGGTGAACCACGGGTCCTTGATGTCGTGACGGTTGGAGGCGATCACCTTGAAGCTCATGCCGTGCAGGTGGATGGGGTGCTGGTACTGGGTCATGTTCTTGAGCTCGAAGATGTAGCTCTTGCCCTTTTTTAACGTGGCGATGGGGCGGTCGGCGCAGGTCTTGTCGGTGATATCCCAGGCTTGGCCGTTGATCTGCCACATGCTAGAGGGTTTGTCCGGGTTGGGGGTGACAGAGACGCTGGCCGCCCACTCGAAATTGAAGTTGAGCTTTTCGGCATTCTCCAGGTCCGGCTCGGCGATCGGGTTGGGCGGCAGCGCTGGCGGCCAGTCACCCGCCGCGTCGTTACTGGGCACTGAACGCAGTGTACCCAGGCGCACGAAACCGTCGCGCAGGGAGATCTCCTCACCCGCTTGGGGAATACGGATGGCCAGACAGATGCGCATGCCCGGGCCAAGCCAGTACTCGTCTTCCAAGGGGCGCGGGGTCACCGGGTTGCCGTCCAGGGCATAGATTTTCGCCTCGCAGTTGCCCTTGAGGTTCAGGCGATAGGTCCAGGTGTTGTCCAGGTTCAGCAGGCGCACCCGCACCACTTGGCCGGCCGGCAGCTCGGTAACCGAGTCAGCCTGGCCATTGATGGTGATCAAGCGCCCGGCGGTGCCGTTGCGCGCCGCCTCGCGAGGGATGCTGAAAGGCAGCCAAGCCCCCTGCTCGTCCACATGCCAGTTCTTCAGGCTCAACGTGCGCTCATGCTGGAACCCTGTAGGCTCGCGCTCTTCGACGATCAACGGGCCGACCAGGCCGCGCCCCAACTCTTCGGAACTGCTGACATGCGGGTGGTACCAGTAGCTGCCGGCGTCCGGCACGCGGAACTTGTAGTCGAAGTACTCGCCCGGTTTTACCGGCAGTTGCGACACATAGGGCACTCCGTCCATTTCCAGCGGCAGGCGAATGCCATGCCAGTGGATGGTGGTTTCCACCGGCAGGTGGTTGATGAAGCGTACCCGCAACCAGGTGCCCTGGCGCACGCGCAACTCGGTGCCCGGTGCCGAGGGGCCAAAAGCCCAGGCCTCGGTCTTGAAGCCCGGCACCAGCTCGACGTCCAAGGGCGCGGCGATCAGCTCGTAGTCATGCCCGGCGTTGTCGTCTTCGACCTTGCCCAGCCAGTAACGCGCCGCGCCACCGGCGCCCAGGCCAACCACAACCAGGCCGGTCAGGCCCTTGAGCATTTGTCGACGGGTGAAGGACATCGGTGCGGGTACCTCGTGTTCTGCGCAATCAAGCTGCCAGCAGTGGCTGGCAATGAAGGGCGAATACGATACACCTGCAAATGGGAAAGATTAAGTGAAGTGTTGTTTTGCCTGGGCTGGCCTCTTCGCGGGTGAACCCGCTCCCACAGAGACCACACAGTTTTTGAGGCCTGCGCAGTACTTGTGGTAGCGGGTTTACCCGCGAATGGGCCGGGACAGGCGACAGATACAACAAGGGCGCCTTGCGGCGCCCTTGTGGCTCAACTTATTCCCACTCGATGGTGGCCGGCGGCTTGCTCGACACGTCGTAGGTAACGCGCGAGATGCCTTCGATTTCGTTGATGATACGGCCGCTGACGGTTTCCAGCAGCTCGTATGGCAGGTGTGCCCAACGCGCGGTCATGAAGTCCACGGTCTCGACGGCACGCAGGGCAACAACCCAAGCGTAGCGACGGCCGTCGCCAACAACACCCACCGATTTGACCGGCTGGAACACCACGAACGCCTGGCTGGTCTTGTGGTACCAGTCGGCCTTGCGCAGTTCTTCGATGAAGATGTGGTCGGCGCGACGCAGGATATCGGCGTATTCCTTCTTCACTTCACCCAGGATGCGCACGCCCAGGCCCGGGCCCGGGAACGGGTGGCGGTAGACCATGTCGTACGGCAGGCCCAGTTCCAGGCCGATCTTGCGCACTTCGTCCTTGAACAGTTCACGCAGCGGCTCGACCAGCTTGAGGTTCATTTCCTCCGGCAGGCCACCCACGTTGTGGTGCGACTTGATCACGTGGGCCTTGCCGCTCTTGGCGCCAGCCGACTCGATCACGTCCGGGTAGATGGTGCCTTGGGCAAGGAACTGGATGTTATCCAGCTTGCTGGCTTCGGCATCGAAGATGTCGATGAAGGTGCGGCCGATGATCTTGCGCTTCTTCTCCGGGTCGGCTTCGCCTTCCAGGTTGTCGAGGAACTGCTTTTCAGCGTCGGCGCGGATCACCTTGACGCCCATGTTCTCTTTGAACATGGCCATCACCTGGTCGCCTTCGTGCAGGCGCAGCAGGCCGTTGTCGACAAAGACGCACGTCAGCTGGTCGCCGATGGCGCGGTGCAGCAGTGCGGCAACCACCGAGCTGTCAACGCCGCCAGACAGGCCCAGCAGGACGTTGGCCGAACCGACTTGCGCACGCACCTGGGCGATGGCGTCTTCAACGATGTTGGAGGCGGTCCACAGGGCCTCACAGCCGCAGATATCCTGCACGAAGCGGGACAGGATGCGACCACCCTGCTTGGTGTGGGTCACTTCCGGGTGGAACTGCACGCCATAGTAGCCGCGCGTATCGTCGAACATGCCGGCGATCGGGCAGCTCGGGGTGCTGGCCAGTACATGGAAGTTGCCCGGCATCTGGGTGACCTTGTCACCGTGGCTCATCCACACATCCAGGCCCAGCACGCCGTCGGCGTCAACATGATCTTCGATGCCGTCAAGCAGGCGGCTCTTGCCTACCACGTCTACGCGGGCATAACCGAACTCACGCAGCTCGGAGCCTTCGACCTTGCCGCCCATCTGTTCGGCCATGGTCTGCATGCCGTAGCAGATGCCCAGCACCGGTACGTTCAGGTCGAACACGGCCTGCGGGGCACGGGGGCTGTTGGCTTCGTGGACCGACTCGGGGCCGCCAGCGAGGATGATGCCGCGCGGGTTGAATTCGCGGATCGCTTCATCGTCCATGTCGAACGGGTGCAGTTCGCAGTACACGCCGATTTCGCGCACGCGGCGGGCAATCAGCTGGGTGTACTGGGAACCGAAATCGAGGATCAGGATGCGGTGAGCGTGAATGTCGAGGGCCATGACTCAATCTCGTCAGTGGAAATCGGAAACGACGCGGGGCTGTCGTGACAGCCCCGCATCCTTATATTGCTGGAAGCCTCAGCCTACGCGGTAGTTAGGGGCTTCTTTGGTGATTTGCACATCATGCACGTGGGACTCGGCCATGCCGGCACCGGTGATGCGTACAAATTCCGGCTTGGTGCGCATCTCTTCGATGGTTGCGCTGCCGGTGTAGCCCATGGACGAACGCAGGCCGCCCATCAGCTGGTGGATGATCGCGGCCAGGGCGCCCTTGTAAGGCACGCGGCCTTCGATCCCCTCAGGAACAAGCTTCTCGGCGCCGGCCGAGGAGTCCTGGAAGTAACGGTCGGACGAGCCTTGCGCCTGTGCCATGGCACCCAGCGAGCCCATGCCGCGGTAGGCCTTGTAGGAGCGGCCCTGGAACAGTTCGACTTCGCCTGGGGCCTCTTCGGTACCGGCAAACATCGAACCCATCATCACGCAGGACGCACCGGCAACGATGGCCTTGGACAGGTCACCGGAGAAGCGGATACCGCCGTCGGCGATCAGTGGCACGCCAGTGCCTTCCAGTGCGGCGGCGACGTTGGCGATGGCGCTGATTTGCGGCACGCCGACACCGGCAACGATACGGGTGGTGCAGATGGAGCCCGGGCCGATACCGACCTTGACGGCGTCAGCACCAGCTTCGGCCAAAGCCTTGGCTGCGGCGCCGGTGGCGATGTTGCCGCCGATCACCTGCACTTGCGGGTAGGTTTCTTTAACCCAGCGAACGCGGTCGATCACGCCTTTGGAGTGACCGTGGGCAGTGTCGACAACCACCACGTCAACGCCAGCGGCAACCAGGGCGGCAACGCGCTCGCCGGTGTCCTTGCCGGTGCCGACCGCAGCGCCAACGCGCAGGCGACCTTGGTCGTCCTTGCTGGCCAGCGGGTAGGCCTTGGCTTTTTCGATGTCCTTGACGGTCATCATGCCCTTGAGGTTGAACTTGTCGTCGACGATCAGGACTTTTTCCAGGCGGTGCTTGTGCAGCAGCTCGCGGACTTCGTTCTTGTCGGCGCCTTCGCGGACGGTGACCAGACGCTCTTTGGGGGTCATCACGTCGCGGACCTTGGCGTCCAGGCGGGTTTCGAAGCGTACGTCACGGGAGGTGACGATACCGACCAGGTCGCCGTTCGCCAGCACCGGAACACCAGAGATGTTGTTCAGGCGGGTCAGGTCGAACAGGTCACGCACGGTGGCGTCGGCTTCGATGGTGATCGGGTCCTTGACCACGCCAGCCTCGAACTTCTTGACCTTGCGCACTTCGCCGGCCTGCTGTTCGATGGTCATGTTCTTGTGGATGATGCCGATGCCGCCTTCCTGGGCCATGGCAATGGCCAGACGTGCTTCGGTCACGGTATCCATGGCGGCGGAAACCAGCGGAATGTTCAGCTCGATGCCACGGGTCAAACGGGTCTTGAGACTGACTTCATTGGGCAGTACCTCGGAGTAGCCAGGTACAAGGAGGATATCGTCGAAGGTCAGGGCTTCTTGGCTGATACGCAGCATCGCGGGGGCTCCCGGGCGGGAAAAATGGAAGCGCGCCATTATACTCATGCAGGGCGCGCCGCTCAATGCAAAATAAGGGCCTTCGGTCAGCCTTGTGGCACTTTTACCTGCACCACGGCCACCGGCTGGTCGAGCCAGTCGGCAAAGCTGTCGAGAAAGGCCTGGGTGAACCCGGCCTCGCCCCAGTTGTTGAAGATGAACCCCAGGTTGGAAAAGGCACATGGCTGCAGGTAAATGAAGCCATTGATGTCATCTTCAAAGCCGCACAGCGGGCAGGTGAAGTTGTCGGTCACCGCTGGCGTCCACTCTTCCAGGCTTTCGAACAGCGGCTCGCCAACCTCGCGCCGGCACTCCGGGCAACCGGCTTCTTCGAGAAAACCTTCGGTGGGGGTATAGATGCAGCGCTTGAGCACCACCTCCATGCCGTTGACCTGCTGGTCGAAAGGCAGTTTTTCCGGATGTAGGGCCACCTTGCGCGCCCCTGCGGCCAGGGCATGGCCCATGCGGTTGCCGGTGCGGCCACAGGTAGTCAGCTGTTCTTCGACGACCTTCTCGCGTACCAGCCAGCGCAGGATGGCGCGAGCGCGGGCTTCATGCGCCGGGACGGTGGACAGCTTGGGAACGATGATGCTCTGGGTGTTCATGAACGGGACAAGCCTGAAAAACGCCGGTAATGGCGCAATTCTACCGCTCAGGCGCTCAGGTAGCGACCGATCAACGCCAGGCCGCTGGCCAGCACCAGCCAGGTGACCAGGCGAACAAAGGCCTCACGCGACAGCCGGTTGGTCAGCCGGCGCCCCACCCAGAGGCCGGCGAACATGACCGGCAGCAAGCAGGCGGCGAGCAACAGCAGGCTTTGGTCGGCATACACACCGGCGATCAGGAACAGCGTCAGGCGTACGACCGTGCTGCAGCTGATCAGCGCGCTCTGGGTGGCGCGTACCTGTTCCTTCACTTCCAGCCGTGCGCTCAGGTAAAGGGCATAAAGAAACCCGCCGCTGCCGAACAAAGCCCCGAACAACCCGCCTGCCGTACCCATCGGCAACGCCCACAAGCCCGACAGGCTGGCCGGCCGCACTTTCACTGCCAGCCCGTACAACGCATAGGCGGTCACGAACACGCCCATCAACAGCAGCAAAAGGTCGGACTTCAGCTGCAGCAGGAACACCACGCCCAAGGTGCAGCCCAAGGCCATGAACGGTAACAGCCGCAGCAACTCGCTGCGCACCACATCCCGGCGCGACGGCAGCAGGTTGCCGAATGCGGCAACGAAGTCCAGCAGCACCAGTAGCGGGATGATGCGCGACAACGGCATGAAATGTATCAGTACCGGCCCGGCCACCAGCGCGGTACCGAAACCGGCAATGCCGAAAACGATGTAGGCAACACCGACACCCAGCAGGATGGGCAGCCAGTCGAGGCCGGAAAAGGAGAGTTGGGCGAGCATGGCAACAATTCCTGGGAAGACAGGCCAAGGTTAGCCAGCGATGAGCCATGCCGACTAATATGCCTTTATCGCTAAAGCCATCTCGAAAAGGCATGACATGACGTCGATCCGCCAGTTGCGTTACTTCGTGGCAATCGCCGAGTGCGGCAGTTTCAGCGCTGCCGCCGAACGGCTGTACATCGCTCAGTCGGCGCTTAGCCGGCAGATCAAGGAGCTGGAGCAACAACTGGGGACGCCGCTGTTCGAGCGCACCGCGCGCCTGCCACGTCTGACACTGGCCGGCGAAGCCTTTCTTGAACGGGCGCGGCGCTTGCTGGCCGACCTGGCACAGGCCGAGCGGGTAACCCGCGACATTGGCGAGGGGCTGCAAGGCAGTCTGCGCCTGAACCATTCCAGTACCGTGCCACTGACCGGCACGCTGCTGGCTCGCCTGGGCAACTACCTGAAAGACAACCCGGGGGTTTCGCTGGAAATTGCTCAACAGTCTTCGGAGGCACAGCTGGAAGATATTGCTGCCGGGCGGCTGGATATCGGCCTGCTGCGCTTGCCGGTGCTACGCCAGCATGAAGGTGTGGTGCTGCATGACCTGCTCAGCGAGCCCTTGTTGCTGGCGGTTGCTGCCGGGCACCCTTTAGCCAGCACGCCGCGGGTGAAACTGAAGCAGTTGAGGGAAGAACGCTTTATTTCCATCCCCCACCGGGACCGTGGCGGGCTGAGTTACCTGTCGGCTTCGCTGTGCATGGAAGCAGGCTTTTTCCCGCAAGCAGCGCAGGTGCTGTCGCGCAAGACCACGCAGTTGCAGCTGATTCAGGCGGGCTTCGGGGTGGCGCTGTTGCCGCAGTGCATGCGCGAGATTGCGCCGGTATCGGTTAGCTTCGTGGCGCTGGAGGGTGATTGCCAGAGCACCGTGGCACTGGCCTGTCGTCGCGATGCGGGGCAGTTGGCCAGGCAATTCGTGACAGCCATGCAGGCTTGAAGCGGCAACACCCAGCCGTTGTAGGAGCGGCCTTGCGTCGCGAAGGGCTGCAAAGCAGCCCCGGCAATAGATGCGGCGAAACTGATAACCTGGGACCGCCTTGCGGTCCTTTCGCGACGCAAGGCCGCTCCTACAGGGACCGCGAAATATCCCGGATCAGGGCCGGGACAGACAACCGGGGCCGATGTCCTTTATGATGCCCGCCATGATCAAAGACCCCTTCGAACGACTCGGCCTGGACCGTGAGGTCCTTACCGTCAGCCAACTAAATGGCCGCGCCCGCGTGCTGCTGGAAGACGTGTTCCGCAGCGTCTGGGTGGAAGGCGAAATTTCCAACCTCGCCCGTCCGGCGTCCGGCCACATGTACTTCACCCTCAAGGACAGCGGCGCCCAGGTGCGCTGTGCGCTGTTCCGGCAGAACGCCACGCGGGTGCGCCAGGCCCTGCGCGACGGCCTGGCTGTGCGGGTACGCGGCAAGGTTTCGCTGTTCGAAGGGCGTGGCGATTACCAGCTGATTCTCGACACCGTCGAGCCGGCCGGGGACGGCGCACTGCGCCTGGCCTTCGAGGCGCTGAAGGAAAAGCTCAGTGCCGAGGGGCTGTTCAGCACCGAACGCAAAAAACCGCTACCGGCCCACCCTCAGCGTATCGGCATCATCAGCTCGCCTACCGGCGCTGTAATCCGCGACATCATCAGCGTGTTCGGCCGCCGCGCCCCACAGGTGGAACTGAACCTGATTCCCACGGCGGTACAGGGCCGCGAAGCCATCGCGCAGATCGTGCGCGCCATTCGCCTGGCCGACAGCCTTGGTTTCGATGCGCTGATCCTGGCCCGTGGTGGTGGTTCGCTGGAAGACCTGTGGTGCTTCAACGAAGAAGCTGTGGCCCGTGCCGTGGCCGCCTGCGTTACCCCTATCGTCAGCGCCGTGGGCCATGAAACCGATGTGTCGATCAGCGACTTCGTCGCCGACGTACGCGCCCCCACGCCGTCTGCCGCCGCCGAGTTGCTGGCCCCCGACAACAGTGGCTTGCAGCAACGACTGGACGGCCTGCAGCGGCGCCTGCTGCTGCGCATGCAGAACCGCCTGACCCATGACCGGCTGCGCCTGGAGTCACTGACCCGGCGCCTGCGCCACCCGGGCGAACGCCTGCGCCAGCAGGCCCAGCGCCTGGACGACCTGGACATGCGCCTGCGCCGCGCCTTCATGCTCAGCCTCAACCAGCGCCGCGAGCGCCTGGCACGCATGGACACCCGCCTGGCCGCGCAGCACCCGGGGCGCAACCTGAAGTTGCTGAGCCAGCGCCTCGACAGCCTGGCCGAGCGCCTGCCACGGGCCATGCGCGAGGTGTTGAAAGACCGTCGCCAACGCTTCCAGGCCCAGCTGCAAACCCTGCAAGTGGTCAGCCCCCTGGCTACCCTCGCCCGCGGCTACAGCATCTTGCTGGACGACCAGGGCCAGGCCATTCGCAGCGCCGAACAGACCCGCAATGGCCAGCGCCTGACCGCGCGCCTGAACGAAGGCGAACTGCAGGTGCGGGTCGAAGACAACCACCTGACCCCGGTCACCCTCTCATTACTGGACTGACACATGCCCCGCCTGCTCGCGCCCCTGCTCGCCCTCTCCCTCGTGCTGCTCGCCGGCGGCGCCCAGGCCAGCTATATCACCCGCACACTGAACAAGCCGGTGCCTGGTGGCGTGGCGGTGGTTGACCTGGGCCCCGCCGCCAGCGCGCCCAGCGCCCGTTTCGACGGCAAGCCGGTGCTGGTGGTGAAGGAGCAAGACAACTGGCTGGCCATCGTCGGCATCCCGCTGACCCAGAAGCCCGGTACAGCCGTGCTGAGCCAGGACGGCCGGACCCTGCCCTTCAGCGTCGGGAGCAAGAAGTACCCTGAACAGCGCATCACCCTGAAGAACACTCGCCAGGTGAATCCGAACCCGGCCGACCTCAAGCGCATCGACCGCGAACTGGCCGAGCAGATCAAGGCCTACCGTAGCTTCAGCCCTACCCTGCCGAGCAACCTGATCCTCGACAAGCCGGTCAACGGCCCGTTGTCGAGCAAATTCGGCGTGCGCCGCTTCTTCAACGGTGAGGAGCGCAACCCGCATGCCGGGCTGGACTTCGCGGTGCCGGCGGGCACACCGATCAAGACACCGGCCAATGGCAAGGTGATTCTGGTGGGGGACTACTTCTTCAACGGCCGCACGGTGTTCGTCGACCATGGGCAGGGCTTTATCAGCATGTTCTGCCACATGTCGAAGATCGATGTGCAGGTGGGGCAATCACTGCGCCGTGGCGAGGTGGTCGGGCGCGTGGGCTCGACCGGGCGGGCAACCGGGCCGCACATGCACTGGAACGTCAGCCTGAATGATGCGCGGGTGGACCCGGCGATTTTCATTGGTGCGTTTCAACCCTGAAGCTGCGGCGCCTGCTTCGCGGGCATGCCCCCTCCCACAGACACTGCGCCGTACCTGTGGGAGCGGGCAAGCCCGCGAAGAGGCCAGCACTGTCAGCACCCATACCACTGGGTTGCGCCATCGAAATATACCGCGCAAAAATAAAGAAACACTCAGCCAATTACAGCCATAAAATCTCGCCCATTAACGTTTTTTAAGCATTCCTCTCAATTTTTCCTGAACACTTGCCATCCCTCACCTCTCTGGTTAGGGTTGAAGGCATGAAAACCTTCAGCACCCTCATCCTGCTCCGACAACATCGCAGCCTCTGCCTGGTCAGCGCCCGACTACCAGGCTGAATCGCGTCGCCTCGCCTCTTCATCTCGTTATCGCTCGGCAGGCCCGATCTCGGCCGCACACAAAAGGATTGCTTCCATGTCCATGCTCAAAGACCCTTCGAAGAAGTACCGCGCCTTCCCGACCATCGACCTGCCCGACCGTACCTGGCCGTCGAAGACCATCACCGCCGCGCCGATCTGGTGCAGCTCCGACCTGCGTGATGGCAACCAGTCGCTGATCGAGCCGATGGATTCGGAGAAGAAACTGCGCTTCTGGAAGACCCTGGTGCAGGTAGGCGTGAAGGAAATCGAAGCGTCGTTCCCGTCTGCCTCGCAGACCGATTTCGACTTCGTGCGTACCCTGATCGAAGACGGCCACATCCCTGACGACACCACCATCCAGGTGCTCACCCAGGCCCGTGAAGACCTGATCGCCCGCACCTTCGAGTCGCTGCGCGGTGCGAAAAAGGCCATCGTCCACCTGTACAACGCCACCAGCCCGTCGTTCCGACGCATTGTCTTCAACCAGGACAAGCAGGGCGTGAAGGACATCGCGGTAAACGCGGCCAAGCTGTTCGTCAAGTACGCTGCCCAGCAGCCGGAAACCCAGTGGACCTTCCAGTACTCGCCAGAAACCTTCAGCGCCACTGAAATGGAGTTCGCCAAGGAAGTCTGCGACGCGGTTATCGAGGTGTGGAACCCGACGCCTGAGCACAAGATCATCCTCAACCTGCCGGCCACCGTGGAAGTGTCCACGCCAAACATTTACGCCGACCAGATCGAATGGTTCTGCCGCAATGTCAGCCGCCGCGACAGCGTGATCATCAGCCTGCACTGCCACAACGACCGTGGCACCGGCATCGCCGCCACCGAGCTGGGCCTGATGGCCGGCGCCGACCGTGCCGAAGGCTGCCTGTTCGGCAACGGCGAGCGTACCGGTAACGTAGACCTGGTGACCCTGGCGCTGAACCTCTATACCCAAGGCATCGACCCGTTGCTGGATTTCTCCGACATCGACGGCGTGCGCAAGGTGGTCGAAGAGTGCAACCAGCTGCCGGTGCACCCACGCCACCCGTACGTGGGCGACCTGGTCCACACCGCGTTCTCCGGCTCGCACCAGGACGCCATCCGCAAGGGCTTCGCCAAGCAACAGGAAGGCGAACGGTGGGAAGTGCCGTACCTGCCGATCGACCCGGCCGACATCGGCCGCAGCTACGAGGCGGTGATTCGCGTCAACAGCCAGTCGGGTAAAGGCGGCATCACCTACCTGCTCGAGCAGGAATACGGCATCAGCCTGCCACGCCGCATGCAGATCGAGTTCAGCCAGGTGGTGCAGGGTGAAACCGACCGTCTGGGCCTGGAGATGACCGCCCAGCAGATCTACAGCCTGCTGCATAAGGAATACCTCCAGGCCAACGCGCCGTACGCACTGGTCAGCCACCGCCTGCAGGAAGAGAACGGCCACAGCGCCGTGGAAGTGGAAGTTGCCGGTGAAGGCGAAACCACCCTGCACTGGCGCGGCAAGGGCAATGGCGCCCTGGAAGCCCTGGTAGCCGGCCTGCCGATCTCGGTGGAAATCATGGACTACAACGAGCACGCCATTGGCGCAGGTACCAATGCCAAGGCCGCTGCCTACATTGAACTGCGTGTGGCCGGTGGCCGCCCGGTGCATGGCGTGGGCATCGATGAAAACATCACCACGGCCAGCTTCAAGGCACTGTTCAGTGCATTGAACCGCTCGCTGAGCCAGCAGGATGCCAAGGCAGCCTGAGCCGACCTGCAATAAAAATCCCGCATCTTGTGCGGGATTTTTTTGGCCGATGCCGCCCTTTCAGGCAAACAATACTCAGTAGCGCGAGCCAGGCTTATGGTAGGCATTCGGATAGAACAGCCAGTGGCCGCTATTGTCCGAAGCCTTGTAATTTTCCATCAGCACAGCCTTCTGGATTTCATGCCAACCCAGCGGCGAGATCGAGGAATCGCTTGCGACCGGCACGACGGTATCGGTTGCTATGGAGGTGAGGAAGCACAAGTCTTCCCGCCCGCTTCCATCCGTGGCCACTTGGGAATACTGGAACATGCTTTCAAGATGGCCTGCCGATGTCGCCTTGTGCGCAAACACCATGTGCACTTGATAGAAGTTATAAACGCCCGGCCCCTGTATCTCATAGGACTCCGTACGCTTGTTGGACCCATGAACGCCTTCGGTATAGCTGTTAGAGAGCTTTACCCCTCCAGCGCCTAACAGCACGAATCCACTGCCTACAGAAAGCTCGGCCTCCGTCGTATGGCTAACTGACGAGCTGAATCCCTCCGTGATTTCAACGGCGTGAGTGTATTTGGTGGCGCTCGGAATACGCACCGTCTGCACATGCTCCAGGTAGGCAAACACCGGTACGCTGTAGGTCCCCCAGTTCTGATTCCAGATATACATGTCCCCATATATGGTCCTGCCTCGCACCCAGCAACCGGGATTAAGCACCTGTCCGGTTTCGCCCAGCAAATAGTTGTCAATTTCGTAACTACCGCGCTTCTCCGGCATATAGCCAATCTGCTGGAACATTTTTGTATCGATCATACTCACACACTCCTGCCATTGACGTTTGGTTGAGACCGTCAACTTTAGGAACAACAGTGCTTGCAGCGAAGCATGAAGCGGTTCCTTGTCAGCACCCGCTTCAGGCAAAAAAAAGGGGCGCCGACCAAGCGCCCCATAAGCCGTAAAGCACACAACAAATTCAGTGGGTGTCCAGCAGCGCGATCGCCTCGGCACTGCACGCTTCGATCCGCGCCCAATCGCCGTTCTTTATCCAGCTACTGTCGAGCATCCAGGTGCCACCCACGCACATCACATTGGGTAAGGCCATGTAGTTACGCACGTTGGCCGGGTTCACACCGCCGGTTGGGCAAAAGCGAATATCGCCGAACGGGCCACCAAAGGCCTTGATCGCAGCTACGCCGCCGCTTATTTCCGCCGGGAACAACTTGAACCGGCGGTAGCCCAAGGCGTAGCCCATCATGATTTCGGATGGCGTGCTGATGCCTGGCAGCAGCGGGATTTCACTGTCCACGCCTGCCTCTAGAATGTCCTGGGTAATGCCCGGGGTGACGACAAACTGTGCGCCGGCGGCTTCGACAGCGGCGAACATGCTGCGATCAAGCACGGTACCGGCCCCTACACACAACTCTGGGCGCTGCTCACGCAGCACCTGAATGGCTTTGAGCCCATGCTGCGAACGCAGGGTCACTTCCAGGGTACGGATGCCGCCGGCGGCCAGTGCATCGGCCAGCGGCAGGATGTCTTCCTCACGGGCGATGGTGATGACCGGCAGGATGCGCGCCTTTTCGCAGATGGCGTCGATCCTGGCGGCTTTGGCGGCCATCGAGAGCTTTGGCTGTGGGCGTTCGAGGGTGGTCATGACAGTGGATCCTTGGCTCATGGGCACCAGTAGATGTCCAGGGGGTCGTGAAGAAAAGCGCGAATCGGCATTTCAGTAAGGTCGTTGCCCGCCAGCGCGGCGCGCAGGGTAGCGAGTTTGCCCGGCCCTTGCACGGACAGCGCTGTGAAGGTGGCGCTGGCCAGCAGCGAACGGGTCATCGACAGGCGTTGGTGCGGCACGCTCGGCGCCAGCAATGGCAGGCAGCGACGCGGGTTGGCCAGGTCCAGGCCTGCTTCCAGGTTGGGGCTGGCGGGGAACAGCGAGGCGGTATGGCCATCGTCACCCATGCCCAGCACCAGTACATCGATTGGCGGCAGTGCGAGCAGAGCCTGGTCGGCCTTGCCAGCAGCGGCATCGAGGTTTTCTGCCTGCTGGTACAGGCCGACAAAGCGGGCCTCGGCCGCCGCGCCCTTGAGCAGGTGGCGGGCCAACAGGCCTGCGTTGCTGTCAGCGTGCTCTACCGGCACCCACCGCTCATCGGCCAGGCTGACGGTGACCTTGGCCCAGTCCAGGTTTTCACTGGCCAGCTTCTCAAGGAATGGCACCGGGCTACGGCCACCAGACAGCACCACGCAGGCCTGGCCCTTGGCAGCAATCGCTGCACGAAGGCGCTCGGCCACATCATGGGCCAGCGTTGCAGCCAGCACCTTGGCGTCCGCCAGGTCGTGAACCTTTACGGCTGCCGGCAACTTCAGTTCAGATATCCCCATACCACGCCCTCCCATCGCGTGTGATCAATGCAATCGAGCTCATCGGCCCCCAGGAGCCCGCCGCGTAAGGCTTGGGCGCATCGCCTGCATTACGCCAGCCGGCGATCAACTGGTCGCACCACTTCCAGGCATATTCGATTTCGTCCTTGCGCACGAACAGGTTCTGGTTGCCACGCATCACTTCGAGCAACAGGCGCTCGTAGGCATCCGGAATCCGCGTGCTGCGCCAGGTGTCAGAAAAATTGAGCTGCAACGGGCCGCTGCGCAGCTGCATGCCTTTGTCCAGGCCCTGCTCTTTGGTCATCACCCGTAAAGAAATGCCTTCGTCCGGTTGCAGGCGAATGATCAGCTTGTTACCGATTTGCAAACGCTGTTCCGGGGCGAAGATGTAGTGCGGCGTTTCCTTGAAGTGGATGACGATCTGCGACAGCTTCTGCGGCATGCGCTTGCCGGTACGCAGGTAGAACGGCACGCCCGACCAGCGCCAGTTGCGGATATCGGCACGCAGGGCGACGAAGGTTTCGGTGTCGCTGCGGGCGTTGGCATTGTCCTCTTCCAGGTAACCCGGCACCGGCTTGCCCTCGCTGTAGCCGGCAATATACTGACCGCGCACCACTTGGGTGCTCAGCCCCTCGCCCGTGATCGGTGCCAGGGCTTTGAGCACCTTCACCTTCTCGTCACGAATGGCATCGGCGGACAGCTCGCTAGGCGGGTCCATGGCGATCAGGCACAGCAGCTGCAGCAGATGGTTCTGGATCATGTCGCGCAGCTGGCCGGCCTTGTCGAAGTAGCCCCAGCGGCCTTCGATACCGACCTTTTCGGCGACGGTGATCTCCACGTGGGAGATGGAATTCTGGTTCCACTGGGTTTCGAACAGGCTATTGGCGAAGCGCAGGGCAATCAGGTTCTGCACCGTCTCCTTGCCCAGATAATGGTCGATACGGTACACCCGGTTTTCGGGGAAGAACCGCGCCACGGCATCGTTGACCCGTCGCGACGACTCCAGGTCGTGGCCGATGGGCTTTTCCAGCACCACCCGGGTACGCGGGGCCAGCCCGGCCTTGTCGAGGTTTTCGCAGATGGCCCCGTATACCGCTGCTGCCGTAGCGAAGTAGGCGATCAGCGGCAGTTCGCCGGGCAACTGCTCGGCCAAGGCCTGGTAGCCCTCAGGTTCCAGGAAATCCAGGTGCTGGTAGCTCAACCGGGCCAGGAAGCGGCCCAGTGCTGCAGGCTCGATATCGGCCTCGGGCACATGGCGGCGCAGGTGGACTTCGATGCTGTTCAGGTGCTCCTGCGCACTGCCTGCCTCGCGGGCCAGCGCCATCAGGCGCGTGTCGGGGTGCAGCAGGTTAGCCCGGTCGAGCTGGTAGAGCGCAGGAAACAGCTTGCGCAATGCCAGGTCGCCAAGGGCGCCAAAGAGGGCAAATGTGCAAGGTTCGACACTGATTGCAGCCATGATGTAGGTTCTTTCCTAAAGTTGGTCTAGGAATACCGCTTTCACATACGGTTTTCAAGGGATAATGTAGTAAAAACCACAACATTACACACAAGTATTACAGACAAGTGGTGCGCCACCCGCACCGACAGTACGATAGACGACCGTGCAAAAAGCCTGCTGCTTCGTCAGCCGGCTGTCTTCCCGACCCAAGGACACACCCATGGACCGCGTGCGAAACCTCCTGGAACAGATCCAGGGACGCCTCGACGAGCTGAACAAGGCCGAACGCAAAGTCGCCGAAGTCATCCTGCTCAACCCGCAACAAGCCACCCGTTTCAGCATTGCTGCACTGGCCCAGGCGGCCAAGGTCAGCGAACCGACCGTCAACCGCTTCTGCCGCTCGTTCGGCGTCAGCGGCTACCCCGAACTCAAGCTGCAGTTGGCGCAGAGCCTGGCCAGCGGCGCCGCCTACGTCAGCCGCGCGGTAGAGGCCGACGATGACCCGGCAGCCTACACCCAGAAGATCTTCGCCAGCGCCATCGCCTCCCTCGACGGCGCCTGCCAGCTACTGGACCCGCAGCAGGTCAGCCGTGCCGTGGACATGATGATCCAGGCCCGGCAGATCCATTTCTTCGGCCTGGGCGCCTCGGCCCCGGTGGCCCTGGATGCGCAGCACAAGTTCTTCCGCTTCAACCTGGCGGTATCGGCCCACGCCGATGTGCTGATGCAGCGCATGCTGGCCTCGGTGGCCCACACCGGCGACCTGTTCGTGATCATTTCCTACACCGGGCGCACACGCGAACTGGTCGAAGTGGCCCGCCTGGCCCGTGAAAACGGCGCCTCGGTGCTGGGCCTGACCGCTGCCGGCTCGCCGCTGGCCAACGCCTGCAGCCTGAGCCTGCACATTCCGTTGCCGGAAGACACCGACATCTACATGCCGATGACCTCGCGAATCATCCAGCTGACCGTGCTCGATGTGCTGGCCACCGGCATGACCCTGCGCCGTGGCGTCGACTTCCAGCCGCACCTGCGCAAGATCAAGGAAAGCCTGAACGCCAGCCGCTACCCGATCGAGGACGACGAACTCAACTGAGCCGGTGCGCCTGCAGCCGCAGGTGGGCACGCTGCCCCGGCGCCAGGCTCAAGCCCTCGCCACTGCCGCTGGCGGCCTCGACGCAGACAAAGCGCTGGCTTTCACGGCCAGTTACGCCCATCAACGGTCGGTTGCCCGGGTGCCAGACCACGGTGTCGTCGCTGTCACCCGTGTCTATGCACAGCTCGCGCTGCCAGGCCGGGTCCTGCAACTGTACCCGCGGGGTGCCCGGGTAGACCTTCTGGCAGCCACCCTTGAGCTTGAGCGCGCCATCCTCACGGCAGGCCTGGCGGTTGAGGCGGTCGTAACCTTCGATATCCTCCAACCCAGACAGCGCTATCTCGGACACGTCACTGATCCGCCAATAGGCCAACAGTGCATGGCTCAGCTGGCAAGGTTCGCTGTCCTGGTGCTCGGTGCTCAGGCTCAGCTCCATACGGCTGCCCAGCCTTGCGTGCAGGTCGACCTGCCAGTCGCACAGGTCCAGGCGCCACTTCAGGGTCACGCCCTCCTCGTCTTCGCGGCTGTCCACCAGCTTCCAGTCCAGCAGGCGCGCCCAGCCGTGGGCCGGCCACAGGTCCTCGCTGGGGTGACGGCCATACCACGGCCAGCACACCGGCACGCCGCCACGGATCGCCCCCACCTGCGGCCACTGCTCGGCGCACCACAGCCACGGCCGCTCACCTGCCGGTTGAAAGTGCAGCAACTGCGCGCCCTGGCGGCTGAAGACCGCTTGGCAACGGGGGTGATCGATGATCAGCACATCGCGCTGCTGGTAACGCTCCCACTCGAATGTCGGCCTTGGCCGCTGCGAGGCAAAGAAGCGATGGAGCGGATGTTCGGGCATGGTTCAGAGCTCTTGTTGTTTGAGATAGCGCTGTCTCGGCCTATCCCCGACAACCACTGCAGGCCAGTGGGTGCCGGGGAACCGAAAAGGGATTGGCGTAAATTTACAACAAATGGCCTCAGAATGACGACTGAATCTTCAAGCCTGCGACCAGCGCGTTGTCCACTTCATCCACCCCGCCCGGGCTCTTGATGAACTGCAGGTTAGGCCGCACGGTCAGCCAGTTGGTGACGTGGAAGCCGTAGTAGAGCTCGGCGTTGTACTCGGTGCGTTGCAGCGGCACGAAGCCTGGGTTGTCGTAATCGTTGATACCACTCTGGGCGTTGAGCAGTTCGGCGCGTTTCTTCACGTCGTCATTCACATGAATACGCGCCACACCGAAGCCGATGTCATCCTTGGGCCGGGCGTCGAAGGCACCTTTGTAGACCAGCCCCACCTGCTGGTAATTGTCGACCACGTTGGTAGCCTTGTCGTGCACGGTGAAGTTGGCGAACAGGCTGAGGCCGCGGTTGACGTCGCCACCATGAGCCGTGACCTGCTGCTGCGCCACTACCCACCAGCCATGCTTGCTGGAATGCGACTTGAAGGCCCCGCCAGTCAGCGCCTGCGGGTTGCCATTGACGTCGTCGAACACATCGTCGGCCTTGGCCGTGCTGTAGTAGTAGCCCAGGCGGTACTCGCCCGGCAGGTCGTTGACCTTGGGCGACCACACCGCCTCCACCGGCAGGATCGCCCCCTTGGTGCCGCTGCCGCTGAGCTTGAAGCCGTTGCCGGTTTCCAGGTTGGAGGGGTTCTGCTCGAAGGCGCCGACCTGTACGAAGAATTCCGGGGTGATGTTGTATTTCACCCGCAGCGCCCACTGGCTGACCGGCCAGTTGTACCAGATGCCGCCCACCCAGTTGCCCACCTGAGAGCCGCAGAAGGCCAGGTTCTGGAAGTCGCAAGGGAAGCTGTTGAAGTCCTCGCCCTCGCCGAAGCGGCCGAATTTGACGTCCAGGGCACCGTCGAAATACTTCTGCTTGAACCACATCTGGGTCAGACGCCAGGTCTGTCCTCGGCCCCACACTTCCTGCACCGAGCTGAACTGCCCGGCGCGCGGGTCGCTGATACGGTCGTTGGACAGGTTGCGGCCGCTGCGCTCGGTGATCGCCAACTTGAACTCAGCATCGTGCCAACCAAAGATCTTCTGCAGGTCCAGGTGTGCACCAAGGGCAAACTGGTCGCTGTAGCGTGCAGTCTTGTCGTCGTTGTAGCCACCGTGCAGGTTGCCGGCTACCTCGCCGACGTAGTCGAGGGTGAAGTCGTAACCCTTCTCCAGCAACTCGGTACGGGTGCCGCCCCAATCACCGGTCATCCACTTCGATTCGCTGGAAAAAGCCTCGGCAGCCTGCGCGCCGCTGCTGCCGACAACGGCGAGCAAAGCCAGCGAGCCCAATGTCCTGATACGTTTGCGCTGTTCCATCCCTATGCGTCCTCTTTTTTCTTATTGATGGTGTAGACGAGTCAACGGCCTTTGAAGTGAGCCACGTTGTCCTTTACCGCAGCACCCGTGCTGGCCAGGTGTAGGCGCTCGCCCGTGCTGGCATCGAACAGCAGCACCCGGGCCGGGTCCAATTGCAGGTCAAGGGTGTCACCGACCCGGCACGCCACATCGGGCGCCAGGCGGCAGCACACCTTGGTCTGGTTGAGCGTGACGAACACCAGCAGGTCCGGCCCGGTGGGTTCGGTTACCTGCACCTCGGCGCGGATGCCCGGCAGGCCGTTGCCCTCGGCGGCGCCCAGGGCGATCTGCTCGGGGCGGATGCCAAGGATGAGGTCGCGGCCTTCAAGCTCGCCATCGGCTACCCCCAAGGGCAGCTCGCAGCGCGCCTGGCCACTGTCCAGCACGGCCAGCAGGCGCCCGTCCTGTTGCGTGAGGCGTACCGGGATGAAGTTCATCGGCGGCGAACCGATGAAGCTGGCGACAAACTGGTTGGCCGGGTCGTTGTAGATCTGCTGCGGGGTGCCGAACTGCTGAATGATGCCGTCCTTCATCACGGCCACCTTGTCACCCAGGGTCATGGCCTCGATCTGGTCATGGGTGACGTACACGGTGGTGGTCTTCAGGCGCTGGTGCATCAGTTTCATTTCGGTGCGCATCTCGACCCGCAGCTTGGCATCGAGGTTGGACAGCGGCTCATCGAACAGGTAGATCTTTGGCCGCCGCGCCAGCGCCCGGCCCATGGCTACCCGTTGCTGCTGGCCACCGGACAGTTGTGCCGGCTTGCGCGCCAGCAGGTGCTCGATTTGCAGCAGCTTGGCCACCCGCGCCACTTCTTCGTCGATCGCGGCCTGGGGCAGCTTGCGGATCTTCAGGCCAAACTCGATGTTCTCGCGCACGCTCATGGTCGGGTACAGCGCGTAGGACTGGAACACCATGGCGATGTCACGGTCCTTGGGGCTCATACCGCTGACGTCCTGCTCGTCGATGAGGATCGCCCCACCGGTGATCTGCTCCAGGCCGGCGATGCAGTTCATCAGGGTGGATTTGCCACAACCGGAGGGGCCAACCAGGATCAGGAACTCGCCATCTTTGATCGACAGCTGGATGTCCTTGAGGGTGTCCGGCAGGCCGCTGCCGTAGGTCTTGTTCACATTGCGAAGTTCGAGCGTAGCCATGACTTACCCCTTGACCGCGCCGGCCGTCAGCCCGCGCACGAAATATTTGCCTGCCACCACGTAGACCAGCAGGGTTGGCAGGCCGGCGATCATCGCTGCCGCCATGTCGACGTTGTATTCCTTGGCCCCGGTGCTGGTATTGACCAGGTTGTTCAGGGCCACGGTGATCGGTTGCGAATCACCGCTGGAAAACACCACGCCGAACAGGAAGTCGTTCCAGATCTGGGTGAACTGCCAGATCAGGCAGACCATGATGATGGGCGTGGACATCGGCAGGATGATGCGCCGGAAGATGGTGAAGAACCCGGCACCGTCCAGGCGCGCGGCCTTGACCAGTGCATCGGGGATGCTCACGTAGAAGTTGCGGAAAAACAGCGTGGTGAAGGCCAGGCCATAGACCACGTGCACCAGCACCAGGCCGCCGGTGGTGCTGGCCAGGCCCAGCTTGCCGAGGGTGAAGGAAGCCGGCAGCAGCACGGTCTGGAATGGCAGGAAGCAGCCGAACAGCAGCAGGCCGAAGAACAGCTGCGAGCCGCGAAAGCGCCACATCGACAGCACATAGCCGTTCAGCGCGCCAAGGGTGGTGGAGATCAGCACCGCTGGCACGGTGATCATGATCGAGTTCCAGAAGTAACCGCTGACCGTGCCCCAGGCCTTGACCCAGCCAATGCCGGTAATCACCGCCGGCCAGCTCAGCAGGTTGCCGGTGCTGATGTCTTCGGGGGTCTTGAAGCTGGTCAGCAGCATCACCACCAGCGGCACCAGGTACAACAGCACAGCGATCAGCAACACCGCGTGGATGGCGATGCGGCTGAGGCTGAGCGCCGGTTTGTCGACAGGGCTATGCATGGCGTTTGCTCCGCAGCTCCGAGTACAGGTAAGGCACGAGGATCGCCAGGATCGCCCCGAGCATGAGGATGGCGCTGGCCGAGCCCATGCCCATCTGGCCGCGGCTGAAGGTGAACGAGTACATGAACATTGCCGGCAGGTCGGACGAGTAGCCCGGGCCACCGGCAGTCATCGCCGCCACCAGGTCGAAGCTCTTGATGGCAATGTGCGAGAGGATCATCAGTGCACTGAAGAACACCGGGCGCAGGCTGGGCAGCACCACGGTCCAGTAGATGCGCGGCAGGCTGGCGCCATCCATCTGCGCCGCACGGATGATCGACGGGTCGACACCACGCAGGCCGGCCAGGAACATTGCCATGATGAAGCCCGAAGCCTGCCATACGGCAGCGATCACCAGGCAATACACCACCCGGTCGGGGTCGATCAGCCAGTCCAGGCGAAAGCCCTCCCAGCCCCAGTCGCGCAACAGTTTGTCCAGGCCCATGCCGGGGTTGAGCAGCCACTTCCAGGCGGTGCCGGTGACGATCATCGACAACGCCATGGGGTACAGGTAAATGGTGCGGATGAAGCCCTCACGGCGGATGCGCTGGTCCAGCAGCACCGCCAGCAATACGCCGATGGCCAGGCTGATGGCGATGAACAGGCCACCGAACAGCAGCAGGTTCTTGCTCGCCACCCACCAGCGGTCGTTGTCGAACAGCCGGGCGTATTGCGCAAGGCCCGCCCATTTGTAGGTGGGCAGAAAGGTCGAGGTGGTGAAGGACAGCACGAAGGTCCAGAGGATGTAGCCGTAGAAGCCCACCAGGACGATGAACATGCTGGGTGCCAGCACCAGCTTGGGCAGCCAGCGCTGAAGCGCGTCCAGGGGTGAGGCCCGCAGTTGGGCGGTAGACGTGGTCATGGTTCACCTCAAAGGTACCGCACTCCCCTGTAGGAGCGGCCTTGCGTCGCGATGGGCTGCGCAGCAGCCCCAACGGACCCAAGGTCAACACCTACCGGGAAGATCGAGTGCGCAGGTTCTGGGGCTGCTGCGCAGCCCATCGCGACGCAAGGCCGCTCCTACAACGGGGATCGCGTCCGCTTTACTGGGCAGCCTTGATCGCCGCTGCCAGCTTTTTCGCTGCATCGGCCGGGTCGGCCTTGGGGTCGTTGATGTAGTTGGTCACCACATCGAAGAAGGCGCCCTGCACGGCCAGGGTGGTGGCCATGTTGTGCGCCATGCTCGGCTGCAGGCCGCCATTCTTGGCGTCGGCCAGGAAGTCCTTGGCGGAGGTCTGCGCGCACGCATCGAAGCCATACTGGCCCATGTTGGCGAGCATGTCGTTGCGTACCGGGATCGAGCCCTTGTTGCTGCTGAATACCTTCTGGAAGTCCTCACCCAGCACCTTGCGGGCAATGTCCTGCTGGCCGGCAGACGTGCCCGCGTTGTTCTGCTTGAACACCACCAGCGAGTCGATGTTGTAGAGGAAGGCATTTTCGGTACCGGGGAACGGCACACACTGGTAATCCTTGCCGGCGGTTTTCTTGGCCAAGGTCCATTCGCTCTTGGCCCAGTCGCCCATGATCTGCATGCCGGCCTTGCCGTTGATGACCTTGGCCGCTTCCAGGTTCCAGTCCTGGCCTTTGCCATCCGGGTCCATGTAGGTGGCGACCTTCTTCAGTTCGGTCAGCGCCTTGACCATGTCAGGGCCGGTCAGGGCGGCGTTGTCGAGGTCGACCATGGCCTTCTTGTAGCCGTCTGCCCCCATTACCGACAGCACCACACTTTCGAATACCGTGCTGTCCTGCCACGGCTGACCGCCATGGGCGAGCGGGATGAAGCCGGCGGCCTTGAGCTTGTCGGCAGCAGCGTAGAATTCGTCGAGGGTGGCGGGCGCCTTGTCGATGCCAGCTTTCTTGAAGACTTCGGGGTTGATCCACAGCCAGTTGATGCGGTGGATGTTGACCGGCACGGCCACATAGTCACCGTCGTACTTAACGGTGTCGGCGACCTTCTTGTCGAGCAATGCGTCCCACTTTTCTTCCTTGGCCACATCCTTGAGCACATCGGCGTCGAGCAGGCCGGTGGCCGCCCAGTCCTGGATATCTGGCCCTTTGATCTGCGCGACACCCGGCGGGTTGCCGGCTACGGCGCGGCTCTTGAGCACGGTCATGGCCGTGGCACCGCCACCGCCAGCGACGGCGCCATCCTTCCAGATAAAGCCGTCTTTCTCGACCTGGGCCTTGAGCACGTCAACGGCCGCTTTTTCACCACCGGAGGTCCACCAGTGCACCACCTCGACACTGCCTTTGGGTTCGGCAGCCAGGGCACTGAGCGGGAGCAATGAAGCCAGGGAAATTGCGGCAGCGAGACGGAGCGTGGGAATCATCGAAGCACCTTTCTTGTTGTTATGCCGTGCAAGTCGGTCGCTTGCGTTGCATGGAGTCTAAACAGCGTGCCCGCCTCGCCAGGTAACGAAGCGATGCGTGAATGTCATCGTCTGGTTACATTGCCTGCCAGGTTGCTGGCCAGGCTGGGGGCCAGCGGCAAACCTGGCAGCAGCAGCGCCTGGTAGGCGTGATAGAGGTCGGGCTTGCCCGGCCAGAGGGTCCCGGCCGGCTGGTTGTGGGCATCGAGTTCGTGGTGCCAGCTGCCACCGACGTTGTCGATAAAGTGGCTGGCGATGAAATCCCAGCAGGTGCGGTACCACTGCTCGTACTGCGCCTCACCGGTGCGCTGCAACAGGGCCGCTGCGCCAGCGCAGGCCTCGGCGAGCACCCAGTGCAGGCGCGCATGCACCACGGGCTGCCCGGCCCAGTCCAGGGTGTAGACGAAACCGGGCGCGCCATCGACCTTCCAGGCCTGCTGGCAGGCTGCGTCGAACAGTGCACGGGCACTCTCCGCCAGCCACTGCGGGGCCTGCAGGCCGGCCCGTTCGAGGCTGGCTTCCAGGTGCAGCAGCAGCCGCGCCCATTCCAGGGCATGCCCAGGCGTGGTGCCATAAGGCCGGAAGTGGTCGGCCGGATGCTCAAGGTTGTAGTGCGGCAGTGGCTGCCAGAGGGCGTCGAAATGCTCGATGACCCGGTAGCCGTTGGCAGCAGCATGGGTACGGATGATGCGCTCGGCAATACGCAAGGCGCGCTTGAGCCACAGGCTGTTGCCGGTGACGTCTGCCAAGGCCAGAAAGGCCTCGGTCGCGTGCATGTTGCTGTTGGCGCCACGGTACGGCTCGGGCAGTTGCCAGGCGCGGGAGAAGGTTTCCCGCAGGGCGCCTTCTTCTTCGCTCCAGAAATGCGCTTCGATCACATGGATTGCGTCGGCCAACAGCGCGGGGGCGTCGACAGCGCCCGCCACCACTGCCGAGCTGGCGGCCAGTGCAACGAAGGCATGCAGATAAGCCGCCTTGCCGCTATCGTCGTGGCCACCGGGGTGGGCGAACCAACCGCCGTAGGCGGCATCCTGCATGGCACCGCGCAAAGCGGCCACGCCGTGTGCCGCGTAGTCCAGGCAACCGGGTATGCCCTGCAGGTGAGCCAGGGCGAAGCAGTGGGTCATGCGAGCAGTGTTCATGGTTTCGGCACGGGCGTCGGGGGCTAACTGCCCCTTGGCATCCAGGTTGCCGAAGCCGTCGGGCAGTTTCGCGGCCTTGGCGAAGGCCAGCAGGCGCTGTGCTTCGGCCATGCGCCAGGCGGCGTGGGCCGGGGCGTTGAGCCAGCTGGTGGAAGGCAGGTTGGGGGTGTTCATGGGCCAGCTTGATCCTTGCCAGTCATCTGCGAAGTCTAGTCAGCCGGGTTGGCCGGGGTGTCACGAAGGGAGATGGGTTTGTCACTATGCAGTGACATTTGACTCGCCTGTGCCGGCCTCTTCGCGGGTAAACCCGCTCCCACAGAACCCCACACACTTCGAAGCTATTGCAAAACCCTGTGGGAGCGGGTTCACCCACGAAGAGGCCGGTGCAGGCAACACGACAGCTCAGTCCATGCCCCGCGGTAGATACAGGGTCACCCGCAACCCGCCTTCGCGCAGGTTCAGCAAGCTCACCTCGCCCCCATGGCTGTGGGCAATGTTGCGCGCAATACCCAACCCCAGCCCATAGCCCTGCTGCTGTCCGGCCAGGCGGAAATGCGGCTCGAACACTTGCTCCAGCTGCTGCTGCGGTACGCCCGGCCCCTGGTCGTCCACCTGCAGCACAAAGCCCTCGGCACTGTCGATGATGCGCAGCCGCGCCTGCGCGCCGTACTTGATGGCATTGTCGATCAGGTTGCCGATGCAGCGCCGCAGCGCCAGCGGCTTGCCTGGGTAAGGCGCCTGCGCACGGCCATCGACGGTGATACGGCCATCACGCAGATAAGGCTCTGCCAGAATCTCCAGCACCTGGTTGAGGTCGACCGGCTCTATGTTCTCGTGGATATCGGTGTCCTTCACGCACTGCAGCGCACCTTTCACCAGCAGCTCCAGCTCGTCCAGGTCCTGGCTGAACTTGGCCTGCAGGCGCTCGTCCTCCAGCAGTTCGACACGCAGCCGCAAGCGTGTGATCGGCGTGCGCAGGTCGTGGGAGATGGCGCTGAACAGCTGGCTGCGTTCGGTCAGGTAGCGGCTGATGCGCTCACGCATGCTGTTGAATGCCCGGCTTACTTCGACCACTTCGCTACCACCACCTTCAGCCACCGGCGCTACATCGGCGCCCAGCGACATCTCTCGCGCAGCGCGCGCCAGGCGCTTGAGTGGCCAGCTCTGCCAGTGCACCAGCAAACCGATGAACAACAGCAGCAAGGCGGTGGTGAGCACGATGAAACCGATCTGTTGCCGTGGCAGGCGTTCGGCCTCAAGGCTGGTATAGGGCTCGGGCAACAGCGAGGCAATGTACAGCCACTCGTCCTCGCCCAGGCGGATCTGCGTCACCAGCACGGGCGGGTTGAGCGGCTCCAGGGTTAGTGAGTAATGCGCCCAGGAGCGTGGCAGCTCGTCGAGTTTCAGGCCGCTGTTGAAAATGCGCAGGTCGTCAGGCCCGACGAACTCGACGGAAATGTCCATCTGCGAACCCAGGCGCTCGTGCAGCACCTGCTGGAACACATCGATCACCGCCTGCTTGCGTGGGGTAATGGGCAGCACCGACATGTCCAGCGGCTTGGCGTTGAGCGAGACGAAAAAGCGCGTGCCGCCCATGCTGCGCAACTGGTCGAGCACCATGGGCCGATAGGCTACCGGCAGCGAGCGGAAGTAACTGACACTGGCGCTCATCGAATGGGCCAGGCTGCTGGCGCTGGCGCGCAGGCCCTGCAGCTGGCTGGCACGCAACTGGGCCACCCAGATGATGCTCGACAAGCCTTGGGCCAGCAGCACCACCAGCAGGGTCAGCAGCAGCAT
This sequence comes from Pseudomonas sp. BP01, assembly GCF_022760795.1. NCBI lineage: Bacteria > Pseudomonadati > Pseudomonadota > Gammaproteobacteria > Pseudomonadales > Pseudomonadaceae > Pseudomonas > Pseudomonas sp. BP01. Next base: position 105,020 of record NZ_JAFBKA010000010.1, on the reverse strand, counting down.
GCGCCCCAGCAGCGAGCGCGGCAGCAGGCGCCAGCGCCGTTCAGGGCGCACTGCAGACATGCGCCGCCAACAGGTAGCCGCTGCCGCGTACCGTGCGGATCAGCCGGGGGGGCTTGTCGGTATCGCGCAGTCGCTGACGCAGGCGGCTTACCGCCATGTCGACGATACGGTCCAGCGGCATCGGCTCGCGACCACGGGTGGCGTTGCCGATGGTGTCGCGGTCAAGAATCTGCTGCGGATGGTCGAGGAACAGTTTGAGCAGGGCGAAGTCGGCGCCGGACAGAATCACCTCTTCGCCGTCGTGGTGGAACAGACGGTGGCTGACCGTGTCCAGGCGCCAGTCGTCGAAGGCCAGCACGGCACTGCCCGGCGCCGACTGGCCGAATTCGGCGCGGCGCAGCAGGGCCTTGATCCTTGCTTGCAGTTCCCGAGGGCTGAAGGGTTTGCCGAGGTAGTCGTCGGCGCCCAGCTCCAGGCCAATGACCCGGTCGGCTTCGTCGGAGCTGGCGGTGAGCATGATGATCGGCACGCGTGCCTGGCGCGGGTGCTGGCGCACCCAGCGGCACAGGCTGAAGCCGTCTTCGTCGGGCAGCATGACGTCGAGAATGACCAGGTCGCAGGGGGTGGTTTCCAGGGCGCGGCGAAAGCCCTTTCCATCGGCTTCGGCATGCACCTGGAAGCCGGAGCGGCTCAGGTAGGTTTGCAGCAGTTCGCGGATTTCCTGGTCGTCGTCGACCATCAGGATCGATTTGCCGGCAGTGCTCAAGGTGGTCCTTCCTCTTGTTGTTTGCAGGTCTTTTTGCCTGCTGTCGGGTGTTGCCTTCTGGGGCTGCCTTGCAGCCCATCGCGACGCAAGGCCGCTCCCACAGGCCGCGCCGCGGCCCGCTGACACTTATCTGTGGTCCAAGGCCTGCTGCAAGGCCACACCGGAGCCCAGCAAGCCGGAAAACTCTGCGGTTACCAGCCACACCGGCACGCCAGCGAAATAGCCACTCATGCAGCCCTTGTCGGCAAAACTCGTGGCAAAACCGCTACGCAGGAACAGTTCGGCAAAGCGGGGAATGACGCCGCCGACAATATAGACCCCGCCTCGCGCGCCCAGCGTGAGCACGTTGTTACCCGCCACACGCCCAAGGAACCGGCAGAACTGCTCGACCACCGCCAGCGCCCGTGGCTCGCCGCCCAGCGCCGCATCGGTAATCTGCGCCGGGGTCTTGTGCCTGGGTGTGTCGCCATCCAGTGCACAGATTGCCTGGTACAGCCGCACCAGGCCACCGCCACTGAGCACGGTCTCGGCACTGACATGGCCGATCTGCCCGTGGATCTGTTGGTGGATTGCCGCTTCGCGCGCATTGCCCACCGGCAGGTCGACATGGCCGCCCTCCCCCGGCAAGGCCTGCCAGCGCTGTTCGGCCACGCGCAGCAGCGAACCCACGCCCAGGCCAGTGCCTGGCCCGATCACCAGCGCAGGCCGCAACGGGTCAGCCTGACCAGGGCACACCTCGCGGAACTCCCCTTCGCGCAGGCGGGTCATGCCCAGCGCCATGGCGGTGAAATCGTTGATCAGCAACAGCCGTTCAACCTGCAAGGTCTTGCAGAAAGCCGTACGGCTCAGGCGCCAATGGTTGTTGGTAAAGCGAAATTCATCGCCATCGACCGGCCCGGCTACCGCCAGGCATACAGCCGCCAGGCCGCCGCGGGCTATGCCTTGGCCTTCGAGGTAAGCCTCGATGGCCTGCTCCGGGCTGGTGTAGTCCGCAGTGGCAAAGACTTTTACCTCATGCAGCTGGTTGTCACGCCATAACGCAAAACGGGCATTGGTGCCGCCAATGTCGCCAACCAGCAGGTCCTTCATTTGAGGTTCTCCAGGGCCGAGGTAAAGGCACTCGCGCCCTGTTCTGCCGGGCTGAACGCCATGCGCATGAAGCCGAACAGCTCGCGCCCGCAGCCCAGGTCATTGCCCTGGGGGGCCGGCGGCAGGTCGCGGCTGGCCAGTTCTTCGGCCGACACCATCACCCGCAATGTGCCTTCGACACCATCGACCCGCACGATATCACCATCGCGCACCCGTGCCAGCGGGCCGCCATCATAAGCCTCGGGGCAAACGTGGATGGCCGCCGGGATCTTGCCCGAGGCGCCAGACATGCGCCCGTCGGTGACCAGCGCTACCTTGTAGCCACGGTCCTGCAGCACACCGAGGAACGGTGTGAGCTTGTGTAATTCGGGCATGCCGTTGCAACGCGGGCCCTGGAAGCGCACCACGGCGACAAAGTCACGCTCCAGCTCGCCGGCCTTGAACGCATCGGCCAGCGACTGCTGGTCCTGGAACACGCGCGCCGGGGCTTCGACCACCTGGTGCTCGGGGGCGACAGCAGACACCTTCATCACGCCACGGCCCAGGTTGCCTTCCATCACCCGCAGGCCGCCTTCGGCCGAGAACGGCCGCGCCACCGGGCGCAGGATGCTTTCGTCCAGGCTCTGTTGCGGCCCCTCGCGCCACACCAGCTTGCCATCGTCCAGGAACGGTTCCTGGGTGTAGCGGCGCAGGCCGTGGCCGGCCACGGTGTTGACGTCTTCGTGCAGCAGCCCGGCATCCAGCAGCTCGCGAATCAGGAAGGCCATGCCACCGGCAGCCTGGAAGTGATTGATGTCGGCCTTGCCGTTGGGGTAGACGTGGGACAGGGTTGGCACCACCTCGGAGAGGTCAGCCATGTCCTGCCAGGTCAGCTGGATACCTGCCGCCTGGGCAATCGCCGGGATGTGCAGGGTGTGGTTGGTCGAGCCACCCGTGGCGTGCAGGGCAACGATGGAATTGACCAGTGCCTTTTCGTCGACGATTTCGCCCAGCGGCATGAAGCTGCCGCTGGCCTTGGTCATGCGCGTCACCTGCTGCGCGGCCTCGGCGGTAAGCGCGTCGCGCAGCGGCGTGTACGGGTTGACGAACGAGGCGCCCGGCAGGTGCAGGCCCATCACTTCCATCACCAGCTGGTTGGTATTGGCGGTGCCGTAGAAGGTGCAGGTACCCGGGCTGTGATAGGAGTTCATCTCCGACTCCAGCAACTCTTCACGGCTGGCCTTGCCTTCCGCATAACGCTGGCGCACGTCGGCTTTCTGCTTGTTGGAAATGCCCGACACCATCGGCCCGCCCGGGACGAAGATGGTCGGCAGGTGGCCGAAGCGCAGCGCGCCCATCATCAGGCCTGGGACGATCTTGTCGCAGATGCCCAGCATCAGCGCGGCATCGAACATGTTGTGCGACAGCGCTACCGCCGTGGACATGGCGATCACTTCGCGGCTGGCGATGGCCAGCTCCATGCCAGGCTCACCCTGGGTCACGCCGTCGCACATGGCCGGCACGCCCCCGGCGAACTGCCCGACCGAACCGACCTCACGCAGGGCCTGCTTGATCTGCTCGGGGAAGTGCAGGTACGGCTGGTGGGCAGACAACATGTCGTTGTAGGCCGAGACGATAGCCACGTTGGCCGCGTTCATCAGGCGCAGCGTCTGCTTGTCCTCGCTGCCACAGCCGGCCACGCCATGGGCGAAGTTGGCGCACTGCAGGCTGGCACGCATGGGGCCTTCACTGGCCGCCCCGCGAATCAGCTGCAGGTAGCGTTCGCGGGTGGCACGGCTGCGTTCGATCAGCCGCTGGGTGACCTCAAGGATGCGCGGATGCATGTACTGGACTCCAGGCTAATTGTAAGGGCGGTTTACCGGGCATTTCCCCTCCAAACGATTGCGGCCTAGGCTCAAGCTAAGGAGCCTGCTGCATCGGTGGAGGCACATCGCCCAACCACTCGTTGTATGTTTAAACAAAATACTGCCACTAAAAAGGCTTGTTTTCTATCAGCCAGTGAATAATCTTGTAATTCCAACAACAAAACCGTTTCAGTGAAGCTCCTTTTTGCCACAGGTTTCACTCGGACTGCCAGAGGTACTGCCATGACCCTACGCATCGCCATCAATGGATTCGGCCGCATCGGGCGCAACGTCCTGCGCGCACTGTATACCCAAGGCTACCGCCAGGACCTGCAGGTCGTCGCCATCAACGACCTGGGCGACAGCGCCATGAATGCCCACCTGCTCAAGTACGACAGCGTGCACGGCACGTTCGACGCCACGGTGGAGGCCGACCACGAAAGCCTCACGGTCAACGGTGACCGTATCGCGGTCAGTGCCATCCGCAACCCGGCCGAACTGCCCTGGAAGGCCGAGGCGATCGACGTGGTGTTCGAGTGCACAGGGCTGTTCACCGACCGCGCCAAGGCCGCTGCACACCTTGCTGCAGGGGCTGGCAAGGTGATTGTCTCGGCGCCGGCCAAGGGTGCCGATGCCACCGTCGTGTACGGGGTCAACCATGACATCCTGCGGGCCTCGCATCAGGTCATTTCCAACGCCTCCTGCACCACCAACTGCCTGGCGCCGATCGCCCAGGTGCTGCACCGCGAGTTCGGCATCGAGCAAGGCCTGATGACCACCATTCATGCCTACACCAACGACCAGGTGCTGACCGACATGTACCACAGCGACCCGTACCGCGCGCGCTCGGCCACCCAGTCGATGATCCCGAGCAAGACCGGTGCCGCCGAGGCCGTGGGCCTGGTGCTGCCGGAGCTGGCCGGCAAGCTGACCGGTATGGCAGTGCGGGTACCGGTGATCAACGTGTCGCTGGTGGACCTCACCGTCAACCTCAAGCGCGAGGCCACGGCCGAGCAGGTCAACCAGCTGTTCCTTGAAGCCAGCCAGCATTCCAAGGTATTGGGCTACAACGCGTTGCCATTGGTTTCCTGCGATTTCAACCACAACCCGCTGTCGTCGATTTTCGATGCCAACCATACCCGGGCCAACGGGCGCATGCTCAAGGTGCTGGCGTGGTATGACAACGAGTGGGCGTTCAGCAACCGCATGCTGGATAACTGCCTGGCGTTGTGGCAGGCCCGCTAAGATCTGGCACGCTCCCTGTAGGAGCGTGCCTTGTGTCGCGATGGGCTGCGCAGCAGCCCCACAATCTCAGCTACACAACACATATTGCAGGGGGCTGCTGCGCAGCCCATCGCGACACAAGGCCGCTCCCACAGGGGACCGCATAGGGCGGGGGCTCACAATCTTTACCATTTCCTAACACATCCACACTTGACCAACGGCACGGATGATAAGCATTATCATTAACCTTTCGTCGGCCAGGTCCCCCCGTGAGTCAGTCCCGGTTCAACTCCGTCTTTCTCGTCCAGCGCCTTACCCTGTTGCGCACCTTGCAGCGCATGGTCGGCAACCCCAGCACGGCCGAAGACCTGCTGCAGGAAACCTACCTGCGGGTGTCCCGCGCCCTGGGCGAGCGGCCCATCGAGCACATCGAGCCATTCGTGTTCCAGACCGCGCGCAACCTGGCACTGGACCACCTGCGCGCACGCCGCGTGCAGGCACGCATGCTGGTCGACGACGTGCCCGACGAAGTGCTGCACAGCGTGGCCGCCCCCGCCACCAGCAGCGAGGATGCCGCCCATGCCGAGCAGTTGCTCAAGCACCTGAGTGTCAGCCTCAACCAGCTGAGCGAACGCCAGCAGCGCATTTTCATCCTCAGCCGCCTGCATGGCGCCACCTACCTGGAAATTGCCGAACAACTCAGTGTTTCGCCCAGTACGGTGCAAAAGGAACTGAAACTCATCATGGCGATCTGCATGGGTGTTGCCGAACGCCTCAAGTAAGCTGACCGCAGGCGAACGGCAACGCAAAGCCCTTGCCACACCCCGTCTTAGCCTTGATCATTCGCAAAAAACCATTCAAGGATTCACCGTGACCGACAGCCCTGCCCCTCGCCCGTCACCTGCCGGGCCAAGCGCCCGTGCTCGTGCCATGGACGAGGCGCTGGACTGGCTGGTGCGCCTGCAATGCGCAGATGCCGCAGACACCCAGGCCTTTGAAGCCTGGCTGAGCGCCGCGCCGGAAAACGCCGAGGCCTATGTCGAGGCAGAAGCACTGTGGAACGGTACGCCGTTGCACCAGGCGGCCACGCAGATGCATCAGCAGCAACGCCGCTCGTGGCGCGGGCGCCTGCGCAGCCACTGGAAACCCCTGGCCACCGCCGCAGTGTTGCTGGTCGGGCTGTTCACCGTCGGCAACCTGCCCACCCGCCTGCAGGCCGACCACCTGACCGTGGTAGGCGAGCGCCAGCGCCTGCAACTGGAAGACGGTGCAAAAGTGCTGCTCAACACCAACTCGGCATTTGCCAGCGACCGCCGGGACGGCCGCCAGGTCGCCCGGCTGCTGCAGGGTGAGGCCTACTTCCAGATACCCGAAGGTGCGCCGCTGCCACTTGAGGTCGAGGCCGGGCCGTTGCGCGCACAGGTGCGCGATACCGACTTTGCCGTGCGTTACCTCGATGGCGAGGCCCAGGTGCGGGTGCAACGCGGCGATGTCGACCTGCAAGGGGCACGCGACCAGCGCATCCGCCTGAGTGCCGGCGACAGCATCAGCGTGGGCCCGCAGGGCTTCGGCCAGCGCCAACGCGCCGACATGCAAAAGGACCTGGCCTGGGTCGACGGCCGCCTGGTGTTCGAGAATTGCCCGCTGAGCCAGGTGCTGGCTGAAGTGCGGCGCTACTATCCCGGCTGGATCATCAACCGCAATGCCCAGCTCGAAGACGTTGCAGTCACCGGCAACTACCGCCTCGACCAGCCGTTGGAAACCCTGCGCGCACTGGCCCACATCACCTCGGCACAGCTGCATGAGTACCCTGCGCTGGTGATTCTGAACTGACCTCGTAATTATTTTTACGCGATCCCCCTGCCCGGCCCGTCTCGTTATAGCCAATGCAACTGATTCTTGTTTGAAAACGAGAACAGCAATCACCTATAACAGCCCGCGCATCAGGGAGCGCTTTCGATGTCCACTGGTCCTACCCGCACGTCCACCCTTCCCCGCCGAACCGGGCAACTGTCCCTGTTGACCCTGGCCCTGCTCGCCAGCGGCGCTTGCAGCCTGTCGGCGCTGGCCGCCGAACCGGCCCAGGCCAGCAGCCCGCGCATGGGTGACTACCGCTTCGGCATCGGCCAGCAGCCGCTGGTGTCGGCGATCAACGCCTTCAGCCAGGTCACCGGCTGGCAGGTCGGCTTCAGCGCCGAGCTGGCCGACGGCGTGGCGTCGCCGGGCGTGCAAGGCTCGATGCCGCCAGATGCTGCCCTCAAGCGCCTGCTGCAGGGTACCGGGCTGAGTTTTCGCAAGATCAGCAACGGCAACGTGGTCCTCGAGCGCCAGAGCAGCGGCAACGTGATCGCCCTGCAACAGGTGACCGTCAGCGCCACCCGTAGCGCCCAGGACGTCAGCCTGGTGCCGAGCACCGTCAGCGTGCAGACCCGCGAGCAACTGGACCGGCAGAACGTCAACAACATCCAGGACCTGGTGCGCTACGAGCCAGGCGTGTCGGTGGCCGGTACCGGTCAGCGCAGCGGCATGAACGGCTACAACATCCGTGGTATCGACGGCGAGCGTATCCTCACCCAGGTCGACGGTGTGTCGATCCCGGACAGCTTCTTCTACGGCCCCTACGCCCAGACCCAACGCAACTACGTCGACCCGGAAATCGTCAAGCGCGTGGAAATCCTCCGCGGCCCGGCCTCGGTGCTGTACGGCAGCAACGCCATCGGCGGCGCTGTGAGCTACTTCACCCTCGACCCCGACGACATCATCAAGCCCGGCAAGGACGTGGGTGCGCGGCTGAAGACCGGCTACAGCTCGGCCGACGAAAGCTGGCTGACCTCCGCCACCGTCGCCGGCCGCGAGGGTGATTTCGATGGCCTGCTGCACCTGAGCCAGCGCAACGGCCACGAGACCGAAACCCACGGCAACCACAGCGGTGACGGCCTGTCGCGCACCGAAGCCAACCCGATGGACGTGCGCACTACCAACGTGCTGGCCAAGCTTGGCTGGAACTACGACGACGACGCGCGCCTGGGCTTCACCTACGAACGCTACAAGGATGACCGCGACCAGAACATCCTCAGTGCGGTGGGTGGGCCGTTCATTCCGGGCTTTGGCGGCATGGGCTACTACAAGGCGCGCAGTGGCAACGACACCATCACCCGCGAGCGCTTTGGCATCAACCATGAGTTCGGCCTGGATTCGCGGGTCGCTGACCACGTCAAGTGGAGCCTCAACTACCAGATCGCCAAGACCGACCAGCACACCGAAGAAGTCTACGCACCGCCTGGCCGCCAGGTACTGCGCACCCGTGACACGACCTACAAGGACCGCCAGTGGGTGTTCGATGCCCAGCTGGACAAAGCTTTCAGCATCGGCGCCACCGACCACCTGCTGACCTATGGCACCACGATCAAGCACGAGAAAATCACGGGTACCCGCAGCGGCACGGGCACCTGCCTGGCCGTGGGCTCCGGTTGCTCCGCCGCCGGCGCCGAACGCCCGGCAGACGGCCAGGTTCTGGTCAGCGACTTCCCGGACCCGACCGTGAACACCTACAGCCTGTTCGTGCAGGATGAAATCCGCTGGAACAAATGGACTTTCATGCCCGGTGCGCGCTACGACTACACGCGCATGGAACCCAAGTTCACCGACGAATTCCTGCGTGGCCTGGAGTCCACCGGCACAGCGCCCACCTCCCAGGACGATTCGGACAAGAAGTGGCACCGCGTCTCGCCCAAGTTCGGCCTGACCTACGCCTTCAACGACAATTACACCTGGTATGGTCAGTATGCTGAAGGCTTCCGCACCCCGACCGCCAAGTCCATGTACGGAAAATTCGTGAACCTTGAGGAAGGTTACCGCGTAGAAGGCAACCCAGGCCTGGAGCCGGAAAAGAGCAAGAGCTACGAAACCGGCCTGCGTGGCAACTTCGACGCGGGTAACTTCGACGTGGCGGTGTTCTACAACAAGTACCGCGACTTCATCGACGAAGATGCGGTGCAAAGCGCCAATCTGGAACAAACCTTCCAGGCCAACAACATCAAGCACGCCACCATCAAGGGTGCCGAGGTCAAGGGCCGCCTGAACCTCGACCACTTCGGCGCGCCGCAAGGCCTGTATACCCAGGGTTCGATTGCCTACACCTATGGTCGTAACGACGACACCGGTGAGCCGCTGAACACCGTCAACCCGCTGAAGGGCGTGTTCGGCCTCGGTTACGAGCAGCAGAACTACGGCGGCCTGCTGAGCTGGACGCTGGTCAAGCGCAAGACCCGTGTCGATGACTCCAGCTTCTACTCGCCAGATGGTTCGAGCTCGAAGTTCCGCACCCCGGGCTACGGCGTGCTGGACCTGACCGGCTACTACAAGGTTACCGACGACGTGACCATCAACGCCGGCCTGTACAACCTCACCGACAAGAAGTACTGGCAGTGGGATTCGGTGCGCAGCTACGACGGCCAGGGTGAAGCGGCTGTGACCCAGCCAGCCAACATCGACCGCCTGACCATGCCGGGGCGCAACTTCGGTATCAATGTGGTTTGGGATATCTGAAGCCTTTAACTTTGAACCGCCTGTGAGATCGAGCGCCGCGCGGGCGGCGCTCGATTCCACAGACGCTGCCGCTCTCAAGCCAAAAAACCCGTTTTTTTTACTGTCCCGCCGCCGCTGTTTCGTCTTGTATCTAGACGCCCCTCTTTCCAAGGACTGCCCCCATGACCGAACGCCCAGCCCTGCGCTCCCAGCGCCTGAACCAGATCACCCACGCCCCGCACGCCGAGCTGGATGCCCTGGTCAAATCCCACGCGCCCTTCGACAGCCGCGAAAGCTTCGCCCGCTTCGTCGTTGCCCAGTACCTGTTCCAGTCCGAGCTGCAAGGCCTGTACAACGACCCGAAACTGATCGCCATCGTTCCAGACCTGGCCGAGCGCTGCCGTGCCGACCAGGCACGCCTGGACCTCGCTGACCTCGACACCGAAGTGCCGGCCGCCGTGCCAGGTGCCGTGGGCAACCCGAGCCTGGGCGAGGCAATGGGCTGGATCTTCGTCTCCGAAGGCTCCAAACTGGGCGCTGCGTTTCTGATCAAGCGCGCCGTGGCCCTGGAACTGTCAGACAGCTTCGGTGCCCGCCACTTGGGCGAGCCGGCCGGTGGCCGTGCCGAGGGCTGGAAGCAGTTCACCCGCATCCTCGATGGCCTTCAGCTGTCGGCCGAAGAGGAAGCCGCCGCCGAGCGCGGTGCAGTTGCCGCCTTCGAGCGTTTCACCGAACTGCTCAAGCATGCCTATGCTGCGGATGCCGCGCTGGTCTGATATGCCGTACCCGGCCACCCTACCGGTGGCCGAACCGCTTTTTGCAGTGAGACCATGACCCAACCTGCCCGCTCGAAGATCGCCCGCCTGTTATATGGAATCCTGGCTTACGTGAGCCTTGGGGTGGGCTTGGTCGCGATCGTCATACCCGGTTTGCCGACCACCGAATTCATCCTGCTGGCCGCCTGGGCGGCGACCCGCAGTTCGCCGCGCCTGTCGGCCTGGCTGGAGAACCACCGGCTGTTCGGGCCAATCCTCTACAACTGGCGCAATGGCAAGGTGATCCAGCGCCGGGCCAAGGTAAGCGCGACCATCAGCATGCTGCTGTGTGCAGGCCTGATGCTGACGTTTCTGGAACACCACTGGCCGGTGTTCCTGGCAATCGCCGGCATGACCCTGGGCAACCTGTGGATCTGGTCACGCCCGGAGCACGCCTGCCCTGCCCCGTCACAAGCTCAGCAACCCTGAATACAGGGCGTAGGCTGCCAACCCGGCGCCCGCCAGCACAGCGGCGAAAATCAGCTTTTCCCAGGTGGTGAACAACGTCTGGCCCTGCTCATGCTTGGCCCTGGCGAACAGGATCACGCCGGGGGCATACAGCAGCGCCGACAGCAGCAGGTACTTGAGCCCGCCGGCATACAACAGCCACACGGCATACAGCAAGGCAACCAGCGCCACCAGCAAGTCCTTGCGCCGTAACCCCGGCTGCCCGGCATAGGTGTCTGCACGTACCGCCAGCAGCACGGCATACGCCGCAGACCACAGGTAGGGCACCAGGATCATCGACGAGGCCAGGTAGATGAGGCTGGTGTAGGTACCGGCCGAGAACAGCGTAATCAGCAGGAAGCCCTGGATCATGCAGTTGGTCAGCCACAGGGCATTAGCGGGCACATGGTTGGCGTTTTCCTTGGCCAGAAAGCGCGGCATGGTCTTGTCCCGCGCCGTGGCGAACAGGATCTCGGCACACAGCAACGCCCACGACAGCAACGCGCCCAGCAGCGAAACCGCCAGGCCGAGACTGATCAGCAAGGCCCCCCAAGGGCCGACGATATGCTCCAGCACCGACGCCAGCGACGGGTTCTGCAACCCGGCCAGTTCCGGCTGGGTCATCACCCCCAGCGAAAGCACGTTGACCAGCACCAGCAGCGCCAGCACACCAAGAAAACCGATGACGGTGGCCTTGCCCACGTCCGAACGCCGCTCGGCGCGCCCGGAATATACGCTGGCGCCCTCGATGCCGATGAACACGAACACGGTCACCAGCATCATGTTGCGCACCTGCTCCAGCACGCTGCCGAATTGCGGGTTGCTCAAGCCCCAGATGTCACGGGTGAAGATATCGGCCCGAAAGGCAAACGCCGCAATCACCACGAACATCAGCAACGGCACCACCTTGGCCACGGTGGTCACCTGGTTGATGAACGCGGCTTCCTTGATGCCGCGCAGCACCAGAAAGTGGACTGACCATAGCAGCAGCGAGGCACAGCCGATGGCGATCGGCGTGTTGCCTTCGCCGAAAACCGGAAAGTAGAAGCCCAGGGTGCTGAACAGCAGCACGAAATAACCGACATTGCCCAGCCAGGCGCTGATCCAGTAGCCCCAGGCTGACGAGAAGCCCATGTAGTCGCCGAAACCCGCCTTGGCGTAGGCGTACACCCCCGAGTCCAGTTCCGGCTTGCGGTTGGCCAGGGTCTGGAACACAAACGCCAGGGCCAGCATGCCGACGGCGGTAATGCACCAGCCGATCAGCACCGCCCCGACATCGGCACGCGCCGCCATGTTCTGTGGCAGCGAGAAGATCCCGCCACCGATCATCGAGCCGACCACCAGTGCGATCAGCGCGCCCAGGCGCAGCTTCTGTCCCGGTTCGCTCATGCATCCCCCATTTTTTTACCCGCTGTCATGCCTTTGAAACAGCCCTGCAGGCCATATAAATGTGGTTACTTATAATAGAACACGCCATTGAAGCTATAGCACTCATAACTGCTTTGTCTATGCGCCATTCCTTAAAAGCTAGCAGCTGTACGGCAACTAGAACAGTTCCTGATAAAACTCGAAATTATTGTGAAAAATTTGCGAAAGCGTCAAAAGCGGCTAGCTTCAAGCATCGCAGGCTGAACAGAGCGTTTGCTCTAGAAAGACATGGAGGTGCCAGCGGGCAAGGCTTGCAGCTTAAGCTGTCGGCACTCTCCAGGAGCACCCGTGAAGGAAATTTCCTACCTTCACGTCGCCTTAAACTGACACAAGTCAGCTTACGGCAACGGCGTCGGATTTATGCTGACGTCAACTTTCTCCTGGCAGGAGTTGTTAAATGTCTGATTCATCCGGAAAACTAAAGCTCGGCGCGTTAGTTGCACTTGTCGTCGGCTCGATGATTGGCGGCGGGATCTTCTCGTTGCCACAAAACATGGCCGCCAGCGCAGGGGTTGGCGCCGTGCTTATCGGCTGGGGCATCACTGCGGTCGGCATGCTGACCCTGGCGTTCGTGTTCCAGACCCTGGCCAACCGCAAGCCTGACCTGGATGGTGGGGTGTATGCCTACGCCAAGGCCGGTTTCGGCGACTACATGGGCTTTTCCTCGGCCTGGGGCTACTGGATCAGTGCCTGGCTGGGTAACGTCGGCTACTTCGTGCTGCTGTTCAGCACCTTGGGTTACTTCTTCCCGATCTTCGGTGAAGGCAACACGCCAGCCGCCATCATTGGCGCGTCGGTGCTGTTGTGGGCGGTGCACTTCCTGGTGCTGCGCGGCATCAAGGAAGCCGCATTCATCAACCTGGTCACCACCGTGGCCAAAGTGGTGCCGCTGGTGCTGTTCGCGCTGATCTGCCTGTTTGCCTTCAGGCTCGACATCTTCACCGCCGACATCTGGGCTTTGGGTACGCCAGAGTTGGGCAGTGTGATGAATCAGGTGCGCAACATGATGCTGGTCACCGTGTGGGTGTTCATCGGCATCGAGGGCGCGAGCATCTTCTCGTCCCGGGCGGAAAAGCGCTCTGACGTGGGCAAGGCCACGGTCATCGGCTTTGTCACCGTGCTGCTGTTCCTGGTGCTGGTCAACGTGCTGTCGCTGGGCATCATGACCCAACCGGAACTGGCCAAGCTGCAGAACCCGTCGATGGCTGCCGTACTGGAGCATGTGGTCGGCCACTGGGGCGCGGTGCTGATCAGCGTCGGCCTGATCATCTCGCTGCTGGGGGCCCTGCTGTCGTGGGTACTGCTGTGCGCCGAGATCATGTTCGCCGCCGCCAAAGACCACACCATGCCGGAGTTCCTGCGCCGCGAAAACGCCAACCAGGTACCGGCCAACGCCCTGTGGCTGACCAATGCCATGGTGCAGATCTTCCTGGTGATCACGCTGTTCTCCAACAGTACCTACCTGTCGCTGATCTACCTCGCCACCTCGATGATCCTGGTGCCTTACCTGTGGTCGGCGGCCTATGCGTTCCTGCTGGCACTGCGCAGCGAAACCTACGAACAGGCCCTGGCCGAACGCAAGAAGGACCTGATCATCGGCGGCATCGCCCTGCTGTACGCCCTCTGGCTGCTGTACGCAGGCGGCGTGAAATACCTGCTGCTCTCGGCCCTGCTCTACGCACCTGGCGCCATCCTGTTCGCCAAGGCCAAGCGTGAAGTAGGCCAACCTGTCTTCACCAACGTGGAAAAACTGATCTTCGCAGCCGTGGTCATCGGCGCCCTGGTGGCAGCCTTTGGCCTGTATGACGGCTTCCTGACGCTTTGATCCACGTCTTCGTTCAATTGGAGGAATGAAACCATGTCCGCTGAAAAACAGAAGTACGGTGTCCACTCCGAAGCCGGCAAACTGCGCAAAGTGATGGTTTGCTCGCCGGGCCTGGCGCACAAGCGCCTGACGCCGAGCAACTGTGACGAATTGCTGTTCGACGATGTGATCTGGGTCGACCAGGCCAAGCGCGACCATTTCGACTTTGTCACCAAGATGCGCGAGCGCGGCGTGGATGTGCTGGAGATGCACAACCTGCTGACCGACATCGTGCAGCAACCCGAAGCCCTCAAGTGGATCCTTGACCGCAAGATTACCTCTGACACCGTGGGTGTCGGCCTGACCAACGAGGTGCGTAGCTGGCTCGAAGGGCTGGAACCACGCCACCTGGCGGAGTTCCTGATTGGCGGCGTGGCAGGCCAGGACCTTCCAGTAAGCGAAGGCGCCGAAGTGATCAAGATGTACAACAAGTATCTGGGCCACTCCAGCTTCATTCTGCCGCCGCTGCCCAACACCCAGTTCACCCGTGACACCACCTGCTGGATCTACGGTGGCGTGACGCTCAACCCGATGTACTGGCCTGCGCGACGCCAGGAAACCCTGCTGACCACAGCCATTTACAAGTTCCACAAGGAATTCACCGGTGCCGACTTCCAGGTCTGGTATGGCGACCCGGACAAGGATCACGGTAACGCCACCCTCGAGGGCGGCGACGTTATGCCGGTCGGCAAGGGCATCGTGCTGATCGGCATGGGTGAGCGGACCTCGCGCCATGCCATCGGCCAATTGGCTCAGAACCTGTTCGAGAAAGGCGCGGCCGAGAAGGTCATCGTCGCTGGCCTGCCGAAGTCCCGCGCAGCGATGCACCTGGACACCGTGTTCAGCTTCTGCGACCGCGACCTGGTAACGGTATTCCCGGAGGTGGTGAAAGAGATCAAGCCATTCATCATCACCCCCGATTCCAGCAAGCCCTATGGCATGAACATCGCGCCGCAGGATGCCTCGTTCCTCGAGGTGGTATCCGAGCAGTTGCTGGGCAAGAAAGACAAGCTGCGCGTGGTCGAGACCGGCGGCAACAGCTTTGCCGCCGAGCGCGAACAATGGGATGACGGCAACAACGTGGTGGCCATCGAGCCGGGCGTGGTCATCGGCTATGACCGCAACACCTACACCAACACCCTGCTGCGCAAGGCCGGCATCGAGGTCATCACCATCAGCGCCGGCGAACTGGGCCGGGGCCGTGGCGGCGGCCACTGCATGACCTGCCCGATTGTGCGTGACCCGATCGACTACTAACGACCATTGCACCCGGCCGCGCCCACAAAGTGCCGGCCGGGACACTACCGAACTCAAGGAGAAGCAATCATGGCGTTCAACATTCACAACCGCAACCTGCTCAGCCTGGAACACCACACCACCCGCGAGCTGCGCTACCTGCTGGACCTGTCCCGCGACCTCAAGCGTGCCAAGTACACTGGCACCGAGCAGCAGCACCTGAAGGGCAACAACATCGCGCTGATCTTCGAAAAAACCTCCACCCGTACCCGCTGCGCCTTCGAAGTGGCGGCCTACGACCAAGGCGCCAACGTCACCTACATCGACCCCAACTCTTCGCAGATCGGCCACAAAGAGAGCATGAAAGACACCGCCCGCGTGCTCGGGCGCATGTACGACGCTATCGAGTACCGTGGCTTCAAGCAGGAAATCGTTGAAGAGCTGGCCAAGTTCGCTGGCGTGCCGGTGTTCAACGGCCTGACCGATGAATACCACCCCACCCAGATGATCGCCGACGTGCTGACCATGCGTGAGCACAGCGACAAGCCGCTGCATGACATCAGCTACGCCTACCTGGGCGACGCCCGCAACAACATGGGTAACTCGCTGCTGCTGATTGGCGCCAAGCTCGGCATGGACGTGCGCATCGCGGCGCCCAAGGCACTGTGGCCACATGACGATCTGGTCGAGCGCTGCAAGAAATACGCTGAGGAAAGCGGCGCCCGCATCACCCTCACCGAAGACCCTAAAGCGGCGGTCAAGGGTGTGGACTTTGTCCATACCGACGTGTGGGTATCGATGGGCGAGCCGATCGAAGCCTGGGGTGAGCGCATCAAGCAGCTCAAGCCTTACCAGGTGAATGCCGAGCTGATGAAGTCCACTGGCAACCCACGGACCAAGTTCATGCACTGCCTGCCGGCGTTCCACAACTCCGACACCAAGGTAGGCAAGCAGATCGCCGAACAGTACCCGGACCTGGCCAACGGCATCGAAGTGACTGACGACGTGTTCGAGTCGCCGGCCTGCATCGCCTTCGAGCAGGCGGAAAACCGCATGCACACCATCAAGGCGATCCTGGTTTCGACCCTGGCTGACCTCTGACAACCACCCCGCTCC
The DNA here is from genome assembly GCF_022760795.1 of Pseudomonas sp. BP01. Taxonomy (NCBI): domain Bacteria; kingdom Pseudomonadati; phylum Pseudomonadota; class Gammaproteobacteria; order Pseudomonadales; family Pseudomonadaceae; genus Pseudomonas; species Pseudomonas sp. BP01. The sequence continues at coordinate 88,664 of NZ_JAFBKA010000010.1, read as the reverse complement.
TGTGGGAGCTGGCTTGCCGGCGATGCAGGCAAGCCAGCTCCCACAAGGGATCGAGGTGCTCACCCCATCTGCGTAAAGGACATTCCCCATGCGTATCGTTGTTGCATTGGGCGGCAACGCCCTGCTGCGTCGCGGCGAGCCCATGACCGCTGACAACCAGCGCGCCAATATCCGCACCGCCACCGAACAGATCGCCAAGATCCACCCTGGCAACGAACTGGTCATTGCCCACGGCAACGGTCCGCAAGTCGGGCTGCTGTCGCTTCAGGCCCTGTCCTACAAGCCTGACGAGGCTTACCCACTGGACGTGCTGGGTGCCGAAACCGAAGGCATGATCGGCTACATGATCGAACAGGAACTGGGCAACCTGCTGGATTTCGAGGTGCCGTTCGCCACCCTGCTGACCCAGGTGGAAGTGGACGCCAACGACCCCGCCTTCAAGGACCCGACCAAGTTCATCGGCCCGGTCTACAGCAAGGAAGAGGCCGAGCGCCTGGCCAAGGAGAAAGGCTGGGTGGTCAAGGCCGATGGCGACAAGTACCGCCGAGTGGTGGCCAGCCCGAAACCCAAACGCATCTTCGAAATCCGCCCGATCAAGTGGCTGCTGGAAAAGAACAGCATCGTAATTTGCGCAGGCGGTGGCGGCATTCCCACCATGTACGATGAAAACCGCAAGCTCAAGGGCATCGAAGCGGTGATCGACAAGGACCTGTGCTCGGCACTGCTGGCCGAGCAATTGGAAGCCGACCTTCTGATTATCGCCACCGACGTCGACGCAGCCTACATTGACTGGGGCAAGCCCACGCAAAAAGCCATTGCCCAGGCCCATCCGGACGAACTGGAGCGTCTTGGCTTCGCCGCTGGCTCCATGGGGCCGAAGGTGCAAGCTGCCAGTGACTTTGCCCGCAACACCGGCAAGGTGGCGGTGATCAGTTCGCTGGAAAACATTGAAGACATTGTCAAAGGTACTGCCGGCACACGGGTTTCCACCGCGAAGCCTGGGATCAGCTACCGTTGAATGCAGTTGGCGGGCGCCAGGTGCCCGCCATTTTCGACCTTCCAAAGGAGCTAGCCATGGCCCAGTACCACCCCGGTCATGTACACATCGAGCGCACTGCGCTGAACAATACCGACCACAGCTATGACCTGAACATCGAGTACGAAGCAGCGTCGGACCCCAAGGAAGGCAGAGGCATTCAGTTCCGCATGCATGGCAGCATCGAGGGCAAGCCTGTGGAAGAAAAGTTCTTCCTCGCCAAGGACCAGGTGCTGCCAAGCTTTCTCATGCTGCTGACTCGCAAGGCGCAGTCGTATCTGGCGCCGCCGAAGAAATTCGAGAACCTGAGTTCGCCGCACAAACTCTACGACTATATGTTTGCGGACATTCGCGAAAAGCTCGATGTGAAATCGGGGGACCCGATCAAGCCTGAACATCTCGAGTGAATTCAACATTTCGGGGCTGCTTTGCAGCCCATTCGCGGCACAAGGCCGCTCCTACAGGAGAATGCTTAACCTTTGTGGGAGCGGCCTTGTGTCGCGACAGGGCCGCAAAGCGGCCCTGGCAATGTTGAGGCATACTACCGCCCTCCCCGGCCACCACCTCGCCCCTCCCCATGCGCATCCACGTCAGCTTCATCGACCGCGTCGGCATCACCCAGGAAGTCCTTGCCCTGCTCGGTGCCCGCAACCTCAACCTGGACGCCGTGGAGATGGTCCCCCCGAACGTCTACATCGACGCACCCACCCTAAGCCCTGCCGTGCTCGAAGAACTGCATGACGCACTGTTCGAGGTGCAGGGCGTGCAATCGGTGGACGTGGTCGACATCCTCCCCGGCCAACGCCGCCACCTGCAGCTCGATGCCCTGCTGGCGGCAATGAGCGACCCGGTACTGGCCGTGGACAGCGCAGGCCTGGTGCTGCTGGCCAATCCGGCGCTGATCGCCCTGTGCGGGCGCGAATCCGCCGGGCGTTCGGTGAATGAACTGTTTGGCGACCCCGCGCTGCTGCAGGCGCTGCAGGACAACAACTTCCACCTGCCCATGCGCGAGATGCAACTGAACGGCCAGAGCCTGCTGCTGGACGCCATGCCGATCACCAACGCCGGTGGCCTGCTGACGCTGTACCCCCCCACGCGCATGGGCGAACGCCTGTCGGCCCTGCACCACGACCATGCCGAAGGCTTTGATGCCCTGCTCGGCGAGTCGCCCGCCATCCGCACGCTCAAGGCCCGCGCCCTGCGCGTGGCGGCGCTCGATGCACCGCTGCTGGTGCATGGCGAAACCGGTACCGGCAAAGAGCTGGTCGCCCGCGCCTGCCACGCCATCAGTAGCCGCCACGCTGCACCGTTCCTGGCCCTGAACTGCGCCGCACTGCCCGAGAGCCTGGCCGAGAGCGAGTTGTTCGGTTACGCCCCCGGCGCCTTCACCGGCGCGCAACGCGGTGGCAAACCCGGGCTGATGGAGCTGGCCAACCAGGGCACGGTGTTCCTTGATGAAATTGGCGAAATGTCACCGTACCTGCAGGCCAAGCTGCTGCGTTTTCTCAGCGATGGCAGCTTCCGCCGGGTGGGCGGCGACCGCGAAGTGAAGGTAGATGTGCGCATCATCAGCGCCACCCACCGCGACCTGGAGCGCATGGTCGCCGAAGGCAGCTTCCGCGAGGACCTGTTCTATCGCCTCAACGTGCTGAACCTGCAGGTACCGCCACTGCGCGACAGGGGCCAGGACATCCTGATGCTGGCGCACTTCTTCATGCAGCAAGCCTGCACGCAGATCCAGCGCCCAGCCTGCCGGCTGACGCCCGCCACCCACTCGGCACTGCTGGCCAACCCTTGGCCGGGCAACGTGCGCCAGCTACAGAACGTGATTTTCCGCGCTGCGGCCATCTGCGAGGGCGACCTGGTGGATATCGGCGACCTGGACATTGCCGGCACCTCGGTGGCACGCGGGCAGGACGGCGAAGTGGCCAGCCTGGAGCAGGCTGTGGGTGATTTCGAGCGTGAACTGTTACAGCGCCTGTATGCCAGTTACCCATCGACACGGCAACTGGCCGGGCGCTTGCAAACTTCGCACACCGCTATTGCCCAGCGACTGCGTAAATATGGAATACCCGGAAAACTTTGATGCACGTCGACAATACCGACAGTTCAATCAGACTTTTCCTAGCCGCGTGGCCGCAATTGACTGGAGTGCTCGCCGTAGAATGGTGACATCGTAATTTCGCATGTCACCTTGAACGAAGAGTACCCTGATGTTTGAACTCGATTTTTACGGGACACTTGTAGCCGCCTCTCTAGTACTGCTCCTGGGGCGCGGGCTGGTCGCACGCATTGGATTCCTGCGCGTTTACAATATTCCGGAACCTGTTGCAGGCGGATTGGTCGTTGCCTTGGCACTCTTGGCATTGCGCAGTTTCGATGTCCAGGTCCAGTTTGATACCTCATTGCAAACACCGTTGATGCTAGCGTTCTTCGCCACCATCGGTCTGAGTGCCGACTTCGCCAGCCTGAAGAAGGGCGGGCGTGTGGTCGCCGTGTTCCTGCTGGTGGTGACTGGCTTGCTGTTGGTTCAGAACGCCATGGGCATCGGCCTGGCAACGGCGTTGGGGCTCGACCCACTGATGGGCCTGCTGGCCGGTTCGATCAGCCTGTCGGGTGGCCACGGCACGGGCGCCGCCTGGGGCGCGACGTTTACTGAAAAGTTTGGCCTGGCTTCGGCTTCCGAACTGGCGATGGCCTCTGCCACCTTCGGCCTGGTATTGGGCGGCTTGATTGGTGGCCCAGTTGCCAAACTGCTGATCAAGCGGGTCAAGACACAGGGTACTGAAGAAGAAGTAGCACACCTGCCAAAAGGCTTTGAACAGCCGAATAAAGAGCGCCTGATCACATCATTTTCATTTATCGAGACGTTGGCACTGATTGCCGTCAGTCTGCTGGTCGGCACAGTGCTTAACGGGCTGTTGAAAGGCACCGCATTCGAACTGCCGACATTCGTTTGCGTACTCTTCGTAGGCGTATTGCTGCGCAATGGGCTTTCGGCATTCGGCTTTTACCATGTCTTCGAACGAGAAGTCTCGGTACTGGGCAATGTCAGTTTGTCCCTGTTCCTGGCGATTGCCTTGATGTCGCTCAAGCTGTGGGACCTGGCAGCGCTGGCCTTACCGTTCTTTGTCTTGCTGGCCGCGCAAACGCTGGTCATGGCTCTGTTTGCGATCTTCGTGACGTTCCGGGTCATGGGCCGCAACTATGATGCGGCGGTGCTGGCTGCCGGGCACTGTGGCTTCGGCCTGGGGGCGACGCCGACGGCGATTGCCAACATGCAAGCGGTGACCCAGCGCTATGGCGCCTCGCACATCGCTTTCCTGGTAGTGCCGATGGTGGGGGCGTTCTTCATCGACATCATCAATGTCATCGTGATCAAGCTGTACCTGGCATTGCCTTTGTTTATCGCGGGTTAAGCCCGCCTGATGCTGCCCGTCCTGGGCATGAGTGGCCCAGGACGAGCGCTCATCCGCTCAGGGACGAACCGCGGTAACCTCGATCTCGACGCGCCAGGCCGGATGTGCCAAACCTGCAATCTGGAACGCCGAGCGCGCAGGAAGAACCGGCTGCTTGGCGGCAGGCCCAAAGAACTGGGTATAGCCGGCCATGAAACCGTCGAAATCCATTTTGCCGCCGTTCTCTGGCCCACCCACCAGGAAGACCTGCATCTTCACCACATCCGTGAGGCCAAGACCCAGTTCTTTCAGTTGCTTCTGAATGTTTTCAAGCACGTTGATGGTTTGTGCTTTGGTGTCACCGTAGGCTTCCAGTGACTCCTTCGGGGCGTCGGGATGGATAACCGAGGGCACGGAACCACTGAGGTAGATGACCGTCTTGCCTGCAGGAACTTCTACGGCCGACGAGATTGGGAAACTCCCTGCACCATGGCGCACGATGTCTTGTGCATGAGCGCTGCCGATACCGGCCAATGCCAATGCAGCAACGGTCTTCAAAGCGACTTTCATAGTGTTCTCCTGAAAATTACCAAACATGTGTACGCAGGGGTGATGCGTACACGGGTCATTCCATTGCGCCAGGTGCGCTTAGAATCGATAAAGGCTGAAGGGCTTCGGGTCCAGCACGGGCGCCTTTCCAAGCAGCAGGTCCGCCGACAACTCGGACGATACCGGGCTTTCCGTCATCCCCCAACCGGTTGCGGTATTGATGACCAGGCCTGGGTACTCATTGACCTGCGAAATAATGGGGTTCTCATCCGGTGCGATGGCCATGGCACCGCTCCATTGATCGATCAACTTCGCATCGCCGAAGGCAGGGAACTCGACCTTGAGTTTTTCCAACGAAGCATCCAGTTCCGGAATATCAGGGGCCGCCGTCATCAGTCGGTTTTTCTCGAAGGGCGAAACCTCGTCCAACTTCCAATGCGTTGGCTGAGTGAACGAATCGATCAATTGCCTGTTAAGCGCGATGTGCACCGGGAAGTCGGGAATAGCCAGCAATGGCAGGTATTTATAGCCATACATGAACGACTCTTTCACCACCGGGGCAACCACGACGCGCGGCGAAGTCGCGTAGGTACCGTCGGCCTGCTCACGGAAGTAGATATTACCGGGCAATGCAACGTTGCCGCCGGGTGCACGCGGTGCCGCACTGATGATTTGCTGGGACTGATAAGCGGGCAAGGTGGGCACATCCACGCCCAGGTTCTGCATGAACAACCTGGACCATGCGCCGCCGGCCACGATCACGCGGGCAGCCCTGATCGCGCCCTTCTCCGTCACTACATCGGAGATCGCGCCGGCGTGGGTTTCCAAGCCCCTTGCAGCGCAGTGGGTGTAGATGCGCACACCGATTTTCTTGGCATATTCGGCCATGACAAACGATGCGCGCTCCGCGTCCAGGCTACCGGAGTCTTCCTCGAAGCCTGCAACCGTCCAGTTCGAAGACGCGCCGCGCAGCCGCTGTTCAAGTTCACTGCCTTGAATGATGCGGGTCTTGAAAGGGATGTCAGACCCAGCTTCCCGGGTTTTGACATCAATCCACTTTCTCACACCTTCCAGGTCTTCTTCATCGAAAGGCACTTCGACTCGGCCTTGTGTGCGATAACTGGTATCTGCACCCACTTTGGCATTCATTTCACGCCAGCGTTGCTTGGCAAGGTGGTGCAACTGGAAAGTCGCATCAGGCATCTTGTAGGTCATGACCTGACCATAGAACCTGCACGACTGCTCGCCGGCAATCTCACCTTTTTCAACGACAACTACGGAAAGGCCACGTTCGACGAGGTTGATCGCCGTCATGAGCCCGAGAATGCCGGCGCCGACGACGACTACATCCGCCTGCTTGGGCAGCACCCCCTCAGTGCCTTCTACAAAACCAAACCGCGGTTTGCCGGGGATCAACCGGCCTTCGCGTGTCAGCAAGGGGGTGAGAATACCCGCGCCCCCCGCAACAGCCAAGACGCCACCGCCGATCAAAAACTTACGCCTCGTCATTCCCATGACACTTTCCTTTCCTGGTATCCGGTGTTGATTGCATTCGCCCAGACGGCGAGGCACCTGCTTGGCCGACAGCCGCCTTGACCAACTTTGCGGTCAGGCAGTCTGGCTGAGCGTTAAAAATTCAAGGGGGGCGATTCTGATGACGCAACCGTGCCGGAAAAATCGCGGAGGGCAAATACTTAGTTCAGTCATTTGCAAACTAATACGCAGGAGACATAAATAGTTGAGATAGCGACACCGCGCCGCCACCTGATAAATGCCATTTCGGAACAAGCATGTGGATTTAGGCGATGCAATAACCTCATTAATAAGCCGGTTATTTGATACTTAGTAATTCCGCGTCTTGGATATAACTGTGTTCCTTTAATTCATATGCGACGGTTTCCAGCAGATTGACAGCGGACAGCCCGTAGATCCATTCGTGTAGCGATTTAAATACAGCGTATCGAAATCGGTACAACCCCGTTCGAGAGCGGCTGCGCAAGGGTTTGATCCCCAAACGCTTTTTCATGCCTCGCCATCTGTAGCGTTTTCGTTCCAAAAGAACCGCGGCGCAAATGCAAAAAATCGCTAAACCATTGTTTTATATATGTTTTTTGTCATTGGCCGTGTTTTTGCTAAGGGAATACCAACCCAAGAGCGCGGAGCCACCGCGCCCAACGCCCTGCTTCCCGAGGATTCCCCATGAGCGAGTTGCGTTTCACTGAAGATCACGAATGGCTGCGCGTCGAAGCCGATGGCAGCGTCACCGTGGGCATCACCGCCTACGCCCAGAACGCCCTCGGCGATGTGGTTTTCGTGCAACTGCCAGAGTTGCAGCAGTATGAGAAAGGCGGCGAAGCGTCCACCGTCGAATCGGTCAAGGCCGCCAGCGGCGTGTACATGCCGCTGACCGGTGAAGTGATCGAGGTCAACGGCCAGCTCGAAAGCAGCCCGGAACTGGTCAACGAGGACCCCATGGGCGAAGGCTGGTTCTTCCGCTTCAAACCGGCCGACATGAGCGAAGTCACCGCCCTGCTCGACCAGCACGCCTACGACCGCCTGATCAAAGCCAACGACGACGCCTGAGGAAAACCGCCATGACCATCAACCTCGGCACCGCCAACGAATTCATCGCCCGTCACATCGGCCCGCGCGCCGCTGACGAGCAGGCCATGCTCGCAACCCTGGGCTTCGACTCGCTGGACGCCATGACCGCCGCGGTCATCCCCGACAGCATCAAGGGCACCAGCGTGCTTGGCTCGCACGACGGCCAGAGCGAGGCCGACGCGCTCGCCGCGCTCAAGGCCATCGCCGGCAAGAACCAGCTGTTCAAAAGCTACATCGGCCAGGGCTATTACAACACCCACACCCCGGCGCCGATCCTGCGCAACCTGCTGGAAAACCCGGCCTGGTACACCGCCTACACCCCGTACCAGCCAGAAATTTCCCAAGGCCGCCTGGAAGCGCTGCTGAACTTCCAGACCCTGATCAGCGACCTGACCGGCCTGCCGATCGCCAACGCCTCCCTGCTCGACGAAGCCACTGCTGCGGCCGAGGCCATGACCTTCTGCAAGCGCCTGTCGAAGAACAAGGCCAGCCATGCCTTCTTCGCCTCTGTGCACTGCCACCCGCAAACCCTCGACGTGCTGCGCACCCGTGCCGAGCCGCTGGGTATCGAGGTGGTGGTCGGCGACGAGCGCGAGCTGGGCGATGTCAGCGCCTTCTTCGGCGCCCTGCTGCAATACCCCGCCAGCAACGGTGAAGTGTTCGACTACCGTGAAGTGGTACAGCGCTTCCACGCCGCCAACGCGCTGGTCGCCGTCGCGGCCGACCTGCTGGCCCTGACCCTGCTGACCCCACCGGGCGAATTCGACGCCGACGTGGCCATCGGCAGCGCCCAGCGTTTTGGCGTACCACTGGGCTTCGGTGGCCCGCACGCGGCTTACTTCGCCACCCGTGACGCGTTCAAGCGCGACATGCCGGGCCGCCTGGTCGGCGTATCGATCGACCGCTTCGGCAAAACCGCCCTGCGCCTGGCCATGCAGACCCGCGAGCAGCACATCCGCCGCGAAAAGGCCACCAGCAACATCTGCACCGCCCAAGTGCTGCTGGCCAACATCGCCAGCATGTTCGCCGTTTACCACGGCCCGGCCGGCCTCAAGCGCATTGCCGAGCGTACCCATGCGCTGACCGCGATCCTGGCCGCCGGCCTGAAGGCGCTGGGCGTACAGGTAGTGGGCGCCAGCGCCTTCGACACCCTGACCCTGGCTACTGGCACTGCCACCGCAACCCTGCATGACAAGGCACGCGCCCAGGGCATCAACCTGCGCCAGATCGATGCCGCCCACGTGGGCCTGTCGCTGGACGAAACCAGCAGCCAGGCTGACGTTGAATCCCTGTGGCAGCTGTTCGGTGACGACAAGGCCCAGCCTGACTTCGCCGCCCTGGCCGCCAGCACCGGTTCGCTGCTGCCTGCCGCCCTGCTGCGCCAGTCGGCCATCCTCGAACACCCGGTGTTCAACCGTTACCACAGCGAAACCGAGCTGATGCGCTACCTGCGCCGCCTGGCGGACAAGGACCTGGCGCTGGACCGCAGCATGATCCCGCTGGGCTCGTGCACCATGAAGCTGAACGCGGCCAGTGAAATGATCCCGGTCACCTGGGCCGAGTTCGGCAACCTGCACCCGTTCGCCCCGGCCGCGCAGAGCCAGGGCTACCTGCAGATGACCACCGAGCTGGAGGCCATGCTGTGCGCCGCCACCGGCTATGACGCCGTGTCGCTGCAGCCCAACGCCGGCTCCCAAGGCGAGTACGCAGGCCTGCTGGCCATCCGCGCCTACCACCGCAGCCGTGGCGAAAGCCACCGCGACATCTGCCTGATCCCGTCGTCGGCCCACGGTACCAACCCGGCCACCGCACACATGGCTGGCATGCGCGTGGTCGTCACCGCCTGTGACGCCCGCGGCAACGTCGATGTCGAGGACCTGCGCGCCAAGGCCATCGAGCACCGCGAACGCCTGGCCGCGATCATGATCACCTACCCGTCGACCCACGGTGTGTTCGAGGAAGCGATCGGCGAAATCTGCGCGATCATCCACGACAACGGTGGCCAGGTGTACATCGACGGCGCCAACATGAACGCCATGGTCGGCCTGTGCGCCCCGGGCAAGTTCGGCGGCGACGTGTCCCACCTGAACCTGCACAAGACCTTCTGTATCCCGCACGGTGGCGGCGGCCCGGGCGTTGGCCCGATTGGCGTCAAGTCGCACCTGGCGCCGTTCCTGCCTGGCCACGCGCAACTGGAAAACACCGAAGGTGCGGTGTGCGCCGCACCGTTCGGCAGCGCCAGCATCCTGCCGATCACCTGGATGTACATCCGCATGATGGGCGGTGCCGGCCTCAAGCGTGCCTCGCAAATGGCGATCCTCAACGCCAACTACATCGCCCGCCGCCTGGAAGAGCACTATCCTGTTCTGTATACCGGTGGCAATGGCCTGGTGGCCCACGAATGCATCCTCGACCTGCGCCCGCTGAAAGACACCAGCGGCATCAGCGTCGACGACGTGGCCAAGCGCCTGATCGACTTCGGATTCCACGCCCCGACCATGTCCTTCCCGGTGGCCGGCACGCTGATGATCGAACCGACCGAAAGCGAGGCCAAGGAAGAACTGGACCGCTTCTGCGACGCGATGATCCAGATCCGCGAAGAAATCCGTGCGGTGGAGAGCGGTAGCGTGGACAAGGACGACAACCCGCTGAAGAACGCCCCGCACACTGCGGCCGAACTGGTTGGCGAATGGGCCCACGGCTACAGCCGCGAGCAGGCGGTCTACCCGCTGCCAAGCCTGGTGGAAAGCAAGTACTGGCCGCCGGTCGGCCGGGTCGACAACGTGTTCGGCGACCGCAACCTGGTGTGCGCCTGCCCGTCGATCGAGAGCTATCAGGACGCCTGAGGCGGCCTTGGAAAAGCTGGGGCTGCTGCGCAGCCCTTTCGCGACACAAGGCCGCTCCTACAGGGGCGGCACCTATCCCTGTAGGAGCGGCCTTGCGTCGCGAAAGGGCCGCAAAGCGGCCCCAACATCTTCAGGAGGAAGCACCATGTCACTGAGCGTCTTCGACCTGTTCAAGATCGGCATCGGCCCCTCCAGCTCACATACTGTCGGCCCGATGCGCGCCGCCGCGCGGTTCGCCGAAGGCTTGCGCCGCGACGGCCTGCTGGCCAGCACGGTTAGCGTCAAGGCCGAGCTGTATGGCTCACTCGGCGCCACCGGCAAGGGCCACGGCAGTGACAAGGCCGTACTACTAGGCCTTGAAGGTGAGCACCCCGACACCGTCGACACCGACGCCATCCCCGCCCGCCTGCAGGCCATCCGCGACAGCGGCCACATCAACCTGCTGGGCGAACAGCGCATTGCGTTCATCGAAAAGCAACACCTGGCAATGATCCGCAAGCCGCTGGACTACCACCCCAACGGCATGATCTTCCGCGCCTTCGACGACGCCGGCCTGCAAATCCGCAGCCGCGAATACTACTCGGTGGGCGGTGGTTTCGTGGTGGACGAGGATGCCGCCGGCCACGACCGTATCGTTGAGGACAGCACCGTGCTGCCCTACCCGTTCAAGACCGCCAAAGAACTACTTGGCCACTGCACCACGCAGAACCTGTCGGTGAGCCAGGTGATGCTGGCCAACGAGGCCGCCTGGCGCACGGAAGCGGAGACCCGCGCCAGGCTGCTGCGTATCTGGCAGGTGATGCAGGATTGCGTCGAAGCCGGCTGCCAGCATGAAGGCATTCTGCCGGGCGGGCTCAAGGTCAAGCGGCGTGCGCCAGCCCTGTATCGCCAGCTGAGCCGCCACCCGGAGGCCAGCCTGCGCGATGCGTTGTCGGTGCTGGACTGGGTCAACCTCTACGCCCTGGCAGTGAACGAGGAAAACGCCAATGGCGGGCGTGTGGTTACCGCGCCCACCAACGGCGCGGCGGGCATCGTCCCCGCGGTGCTGCACTACTACATGCGCTTCGTGCCGGGCGCCAGCGACGACGGGGTGGTGCGTTTTCTGCTCACCGCCGCGGCGATCGGCATCCTGTACAAGGAGAACGCCTCCATCTCCGGCGCCGAAGTGGGCTGCCAGGGTGAAGTCGGCGTGGCCTGCTCCATGGCCGCCGGCGCGCTGTGCGAAGTGATGGGCGGCACCGTGCAGCAGGTGGAAAACGCTGCCGAAATCGGCATGGAACACAACCTGGGCCTGACCTGCGACCCGATCGGCGGGTTGGTCCAGGTGCCCTGCATCGAGCGCAATGCCATGGGCTCGGTGAAGGCCATCAACGCGGTGCGCATGGCCTTGCGCGGCGACGGCCAGCACTTCGTGTCGCTCGACAAGGTCATCCGCACCATGCGCCAGACCGGCGCCGACATGAAAAGCAAATACAAGGAGACCGCCCGCGGCGGTCTTGCCGTCAACATCATCGAATGTTGACCCAACAATAAAACCAAGGAGTCACCGATGTCCGAAACACTGCTCAAGACCCCACTGCACGCCCTGCACCTGGAACTGGGTGCGCGCATGGTGCCGTTTGCCGGCTACGACATGCCGGTGCAGTACCCGCTGGGGGTGCTCAAGGAGCATTTGCACACCCGCGAGCAGGCCGGCCTGTTCGATGTCTCGCACATGGGCCAGATCATCCTGCGCGGTGCCGATGCCGCCAAGGCCCTGGAAAGCCTGGTACCGGTGGATATCATCGACCTGCCGGTGGGCATGCAGCGCTATGCCATGTTCACCAATGAACAAGGCGGCATCCTTGACGACCTGATGGTTGCCAACCTGGGCGACGACACCCTGTTCCTGGTGGTCAACGCTGCCTGCAAGGACCAGGACCTGGCCCACCTGCAAACGCACATCGGCAGCCGTTGCGAGGTGCAGCCGCTGTTCGAACAACGTGCCCTGCTTGCCCTGCAAGGGCCGGCAGCGGTCAAGGTGCTGGAGCGCCTGGCCCCGGAAGTGGCCGGCATGACCTTCATGCAGTTCCGGCCGGTAAAACTGCTGGGTGAAGACTGCTTCGTCAGCCGCTCGGGCTACACCGGCGAAGACGGCTACGAAATTTCGGTACCGGTCCAGGCCGCCGAAACCTTGGCCCGCCGCCTGCTGGCCGAGCCCAAAGTACAGCCTATCGGCCTGGGCGCACGCGACTCGCTGCGCCTGGAAGCCGGCCTGTGCCTGTACGGCCATGACATGAATACCGAGACCACCCCGATCGAAGCGAGCCTGCTGTGGGCGATTTCCAAGGTGCGCCGTGCCGACGGTGCACGGGCGGCCGGCTTCCCCGGCGCCGAAGCAATCTTTGCCCACCAGCGCGACGGTGTGGCGCGCAAACGTGTCGGCCTGTTGCCGCAGGAGCGCACGCCAGTACGTGAAGGCGCGGATATTGTCGATGCGAACGACAAGCCGGTAGGTAAAGTGTGCAGCGGCGGCTTTGGCCCGACACTCGGCGCACCTGTTGCAATGGGTTATATCGATAGTGAACATGCTGCACTCGACACCGCACTGTTTGCCGTGGTGCGCGGCAAGAAGGTGGCCTTGAAAGTCAGCAAAATGCCTTTCGTGGCGCAACGTTACTACCGTGGTTGAAACGGCTTTGTGAAGGTGATGGCCAGGTTCGACATATTCGATTTCGAACCTGCCCAATAACTTTTGAACATGGCGCCAGGCCAGGCGCCATGCCGTTTCCGACAAATTGGTCGGTTATCGGCAAGCGGCCGATTTTCCATTCGACCAAGGGCTTGTTTTTCGCTCGGGAGTTGGCGTAGAGTCACTGCACTGTGTTTGCATGGGTCGCAACAGTTCGTGACCTGGGCCAGTAGCCGCAATCTGCTACAACCCGTTCGACGTCTCTTACTTTCCTGCAACCCAGCCCAGTAATCTTTTGCTTACAAACAGTGCAAAAGAAACTGTCATCAAAAATTAAGTTTCATAGGAAATAAGACAATGGCTGAGCGTCAGAACGGTACCGTCAAGTGGTTCAATGACGAAAAAGGTTACGGTTTCATCACCCCAGAGAGCGGTCCGGATCTGTTCGTGCACTTCCGCGCCATCCAGGGCAACGGCTTCAAGAGCCTGAAAGAAGGCCAGAAAGTCACCTTCGTTGCTGTGCAAGGCCAAAAAGGCATGCAGGCTGACGAAGTTCAGGCAGAAGGCTGATACTTCTAAAAAAGAGCCCCTGCGTTGACGCGCAGGGGCTTTTTTTTGCTTGCAATTCCATAGAATGAGCCTTTTCCCTCTGGAGTTGCCGAGCGATGCGCAAGCCCCACCTTATCCCTCAGGGCGACTTCCCCGCTGCTGGCCTGGGCCGACGACTGGCCGCGATGTTCTACGACTTCCTGCTTTGTACTGCGCTACTGATCGTGACCGCCGGTGCCTACAAGCTGATCCAGATGGCGATCATCGGCGAAGCGCGCATGCGTGAGCTGACCGAAGCCGGCGCACTGGATGGCGACCCGCTGCTGTCGACGGTACTGCTGTTTGCCTTGTTCGGTTTCTTTGCCAAGTTCTGGACCCATGGCGGGCAGACGCTGGGCATGCAGGTGTGGGGCGTGCGGGTGCAGAATGCCGATGGTTCGGCCATCAGCCTGTGGCAGGCATTGTTGCGCTTCGTGGTATCGATTGCCTCATGGCTCTGCCTGGGGCTGGGGTTTTTCTGGGTGTTGATCGACAAGCGAAAACGTGGCTGGCATGACATCTATTCGGAAAGCCAGCTGGTGCGGGTGCCGAAGCAAAAGAAATGACTTGAGCCTTGTGTTGCCTTGCTCCGGCCCTATCGCCGGCAAGCCAGCTCCCACAGGTACCCGAAAATGCTCAGCATTCGTGCTGAACCTGTGGGAGCTGGCTTGCCGGCGATAGGGCCATCAGCCACAAAAAAGCCGACACTGGGGTCGGCTTTTTTGTACAACTCAGGCCACTATCCTGCCCGGCGCAACAGCCAGACACCGGCCAAGGCACAGATCCCCGCCGGGATCACCACCGCCAGCAGCGGCGGGAAGCCGAACACCTGGCTTGAAGGCCCCAGCAGGTCCTGGGCGATGCGGAACACGAAACCCACCAGCACACCGGTGAACACGCGCTGGCCAAGGGTTACCGAGCGCAGCGGGCCGAAGATGAAGGAAATCGCCATCAGCACCAGCGCTGCGGTGACCATCGGCTGCAGCACCTTGCTCCAGAACGCCAACCAGTACCGGGCGTTGTTCAGGCCCTGGTCGGACAGGTAGTGGATGTAGTCCCACAACCCGGTAATGGACAGCGACTCCGGCGCCAGGATCACGGTATTGAGCAGTTCTGGCGTGAGCGAAACATCCCAGCGTTCCTGCGGCGCGTTGACCACTTCGGTGTGGTCGCCACGGAAGTAGGTGGTACGCACGTCGGCAAGCAACCAGTGGTCGGTCTGGTACTGCGCGCGGCGAGCGAAGCTCGAAGTGACAATCTTGCGCTCGCTGTCGAAGCGGTAACGCGTCACACCCAGCAGCAGGCCGTTGGGCTGCACGGCGTTGATGTGCACGTACTCTTCACCCTGGCGGTGCCACATGCCGCGTTTGGAGCTTTGTGCTTCACCGCCGCCCTGGGCCAGGGAACGGTCCGCCTGAGCCTTGTTCTCGGTCACAGGTGCCACGTATTCGCCGATCAGCAGGCCAACCAGCATAAGCACCAGCATCGGCTTCATCACCGCCCAGACGATGCGGCCGATGGAAACCCCTGCAGCTCGCATGATGGTCAGTTCGCTGCTGCTGGCCAGGCTGCCCAAGCCAATCAGGCAGCCGATCAATGCCGCCATCGGCAGCATGTCGTAGAGCCGCCGAGGTGCGGTGAGCAGGACGAAGTTGCCCGCTTCCATCACTGTGTAGGTATCACTCAGGTCGCCCATCTCGTCGATGAAGGCAAACAGCGAGGCCAGGCCGAGAATGATCCCCAGCACTGCCAGGATGGCCAGCAACACGCTCTGGCCGATGTAGCGGTCGAGCTTACCCATGGGCCACCTCCGCACGCCGCGCGGCGCGCTTGAGGCGCAGCGGCTCCCAGTACAACAGGCCGAGGCCAATCAACAGGAACAGGCCGTGGACCCACCACATGCCCAGGACAATCGGCAGTTTGCCCTTCTCGAGGGCGCCGCGTACGGAGATCAGCATTGTCAGGTAGGCCATGTACAAGAGAATTGCCGGCAGCAGCTTGAGGAAGCGGCCCTGGCGTGGGTTGACCCGCGACAGCGGCACCGCCAGCAGGGTAACGACGAATACCAGGATCGGCAGCGACAGCCGCCACTGCAGCTCGGCGCGCTCTCGCAGGCCCTCCTTGCCGATCAGCTCGGAGGTGGGGATGGCTTCGCGCTCGGTGACTTCTTCGGCCACTTCCGGTTTGGGCAGCAGCACACCATAAGTGTCGTACTTGATGGCGCGGTAATCGGCCTGGCCCGGGTTACCGTCATAGCGATAGCCGTTTTCCAAGACCAGGTAGCGGTTGCCGTCGGCCTGGATTTCCTGGTGACCTTTTTCAGCGACCAGTACCGACGGGGCGCGGTCCTTGGTCTTGTCCTGGTTGAAGCGCTTCTCGGAGATGAACACCCCGGCCAGGTTGACGCGGTCGTCCGACAGCTGCTCGGTGTAGGTGACCCGCGAGCCGTCACGCAAGGTCTGGAAACGGCCCGGCACCAAGGTGTCGAACTCGGTCAGCGTGTCCTGCTGGGCAATGATCTGCTGCACCTGGGCAACGCCCAACGGCGCAAGGCTCAGGCTCAGCCAGGCCACCAGCAGGGCGACCAGCGCCGCCGGCGCCATGGTCAACCCCAACAGGCGCTGCTGGCTCATACCGGTTGCGGACAGCACGGTCATCTCGCTTTCCAGGTACAGGCGCCCGTAAGCCAGCAAAATGCCGAGGAACAGCCCCAAAGGCAGGATCAGTTGCAGGAAACCCGGCAGCCGGAAGCCCATGATCAGGAACAGCACGCCCGGGTCGAGCACGCCCTGGGCCGCCTGGGCCAGATACTTGATGAAGCGCCCGCTCATGATGATCACCAGCAGCACAGCGCTGACGGCGCTCAAGGTCACCAGGACCTCGCGGGACAGATAACGAAAGACGATCAAACCAGACACTCCTGGGTTGTCAGGGCGGACTGCCATGCAATGGCGCCAAACAATGACTTAGTACAGCCAAGACCAATGCCGGTTCGCCAAAGGCGAACCTCCATGTAAAGTGCGCGCATTATCCTGTGATTGACCGCGCCTGTCACTTGGCCGCGCATCAAGGCGCATAACGGGGTTGTCAGCACGCTTGCCGCAGGCTCAAACTGGCAGCTTTTCCGCTGGCGCGCGACTACGCCGCCAGGCCCGTCCAGAGCGCTGGAACACACAGCGCCATTTGTATCGATCATTCGGGGACCCTGACATGGAACTGGTTGTAAAAAGCGTAGCTGCTGCATCCGTAAAAACCGCCACCCTGGTCATTCCGGTAGGTGAAAACCGCAAGCTCGGCGCTGTTGCCAAGGCTGTCGACCTGGCCAGCGAAGGTGCCATCAGCGCTGTGCTCAAGCGCGGCGACCTGGCTGGCAAGCCAGGCCAGACCCTGCTGCTGCAGAACCTGCAGGGCCTGAAAGCCGAGCGCGTGCTGCTGGTAGGCAGCGGCAAGGACGAAGCCCTGGGCGACCGCACCTGGCGCAAACTGGTCGCCAGCGTGGCCGGCGTGCTCAAGGGCCTGAATGGCACCGATGCAGTGCTGGCCCTGGACGATGTCGCGGTCAACAACCGCGATGCGCACTACGGCAAATACCGCCTGCTGGCCGAAACCCTGCTGGACGGCGAGTACGTGTTCGACCGCTTCAAGAGCCAGAAGGTCGAGCCACGCGCCCTGAAAAAAGTCACCCTGCTGGCCGACAAGGCCGGCCAGGCCGAGGTCGAGCGCGCCGTCAAGCACGCCAGCGCCATTGCCACCGGCATGGCCTTCACCCGTGACCTGGGCAACCTGCCGCCTAACCTGTGCCACCCAAGCTTCCTCGCCGAACAGGCCAAGGAGCTGGGCAAGGCGCACAAGGCGCTGAAGGTCGAGGTACTGGACGAGAAGAAGATCAAGGACCTGGGCATGGGCGCGTTCTACGCCGTGGGCCAGGGCAGCGACCAGCCTCCGCGCCTGATCGTGCTCAACTACCAGGGCGGCAAGAAGGCTGACAAGCCGTTTGTGCTGGTGGGCAAGGGCATCACCTTCGATACCGGCGGCATCAGCCTCAAGCCAGGCGCCGGCATGGACGAAATGAAGTACGACATGTGCGGTGCTGCCAGCGTGTTCGGCACCCTGCGTGCGGTGCTCGAACTGCAACTGCCGGTCAACCTGGTGTGCCTGCTGGCCTGTGCCGAGAACATGCCAAGCGGCGGCGCCACCCGCCCGGGTGACATTGTCACCACCATGAGCGGCCAGACCGTGGAAATTCTCAACACCGACGCCGAAGGCCGCCTGGTGCTGTGCGACACCCTGACCTACGCCGAGCGCTTCAAGCCGCAGGCGGTGATCGACATCGCCACCCTGACCGGCGCCTGCATCGTCGCCCTGGGCAGCCACACCACCGGCCTTATGGGCAACAACGACGACCTGGTCGGCCAGTTGCTCGACGCTGGCAAGCGCGCCGACGACCGTGCCTGGCAGTTGCCGCTGTTCGATGAATACCAGGAGCAGCTGGACAGCCCGTTCGCCGACATGGGCAACATCGGCGGGCCGAAGGCCGGCACCATCACCGCAGGCTGCTTCCTGTCGCGCTTCGCCAAGGCCTACAACTGGGCGCACATGGACATCGCCGGTACCGCATGGATCAGTGGTGGCAAGGACAAAGGCGCCACAGGCCGCCCGGTGCCCCTGCTGACCCAGTACCTGCTGGACCGTGCTGGCGCCTGACGCCGTGAGGCCGGTGGTGCCTTGCGCACCTCCGGCCGGCGATTACCACCATGAGCAAAGTCGACTTTTACATCCTGCCCACCGACTCGCTGTCGGCGCGGCTCGATTTCGCCTGCAAACTGTGCGAAAAGGCCTGGCGCCTCGGCCACCGGGTCTATCTGCATTGTCAGGATGCCGAGCAGCGCAGCGAGCTGGACCTGCGTTTGTGGCGCTTCAAGGGCGAAGCCTTCGTGCCCCACGACCTGGCAGAGCAGCATGCCGATGCCGACGTGGCCCTGGGCGTGGCGGACAACGCAGGCGAGCACCGCGGCCTGCTGATCAACCTGGGGGCCGGCGTGCCGGGCTTCGTCGGCCAGTTCGAGCGGGTGGCCGAAATCGTGGTCGAAGAGCCTGATATCCGCCAATCAGCCCGTGAGCGATTCCGTTTCTACCGTGAACAGGGCTATGCTCTGCAAGACCACCGCTTACAGCGACTTTGACGACGATGGACAAGCCCTCCCCTTTGCCCGACTCCGCCCATCTGCTCGATGACCTCGAGTCGATCCGCCAGCTGCTTGGCGACGCCGACCTGCAACCGCCGCTGCTGACCGAGACGGTGGAGCAGATCCCATTGCTGCTGGAAGAGCCTGCCGGTAACCCTGCACCTGATGGCGAACCGATCGCTGTCCAGCCTGAGGAAGACCCGCAGACACGCCGGCAGGACACCCTGCTGCACCTCGAAAGCGAGCTGCGCGCCGCAGCGCAGATGATCATGCAGGACGTGATCAACGACTTTACCCCGCATATCGAGAACGAGATCAAGCGCCGGCTGGATGCGCGGATCGAGCGGTTGATCAAGCGTACCGAGTGATCGGAGCCACCTCTTCTGAAATAGCCACTGGCCTCATCGCCGGCAAGCCAGCTCCCACAAGTATTGCGCAAGGCCTGAAGCCAGCGCCCATCCTGTGGGAGCTGGCTTGCCGGCGATGAGGCCAGCCCACGCAACAAAGGACTAGCTGTCGCTTGCGGCCCCCAGCTTGGTTATACTTCCCGGCTTTCCCGAATAAATGCACAGGGTCCCGCCGCGCATGGATAAGACCTACCAGCCGCACGCTATCGAAACTTCCTGGTACAACACCTGGGAGTCCGAGAACTATTTCGCCCCACAAGGTGCAGGCGAGTCCTACACCATCATGATCCCGCCGCCCAACGTGACCGGCAGCCTGCACATGGGCCACGGGTTCAACAACGCGATCATGGATGCCCTGATCCGTTTCCGCCGCATGCAAGGCCGCGACACCCTGTGGCAGCCAGGTACCGACCACGCCGGTATCGCCACCCAGATGCTGGTCGAGCGCCAGCTCGAAGCCAAGGGCCAGAACCGGCATGACCTGGGCCGCGAAAAGTTCCTGGAAAAGGTCTGGGAATGGAAGGACCAGTCCGGCGGTAATATCAGCCGCCAGATCCGCCGCCTGGGCTCGTCGGTAGACTGGAGCCGCGAGCGTTTCACCATGGACGACGGCCTGTCCGAAGCAGTCAAGGAAGCTTTCGTGCGCCTGCATGACGACGGCCTGATCTACCGCGGCAAGCGCCTGGTCAACTGGGACACCAAGCTGCACACGGCCATCTCCGACCTCGAAGTGGAAAACCACGACGAAAAAGGTCACCTGTGGAACCTGCGCTACCCGCTGGCCGACGGCGCCAAGACCGCCGAGGGCCTGGACTACCTGGTGGTTGCCACCACCCGCCCGGAAACCCTGCTGGGTGACGCGGCCGTTGCGGTCAACCCCAATGACGAACGCTACCAGGCACTGATCGGCAAATTCGTCGAACTGCCGCTGGTTGGCCGCCGCATCCCGATCATCGCCGACGATTACTGCGACCCCGCGTTCGGTACCGGCTGCGTGAAGATCACCCCGGCTCACGACTTCAACGACTACGAAGTCGGCAAGCGCCACAACCTGCCGCTGCTGAACATCTTCGACAAGAACGCCTTCGTGCTGGCCAGCGCCCAGGCCTTCAACCTCGACGGCAGCGTCAACGAGCAGGTCGACACCCGCCTGCCGGCCCAGTACGCCAACCTCGACCGCTTCGTCGCGCGCAAGCAGATCGTTGCCGACCTGGACGCCCAGGGCCTGCTGGTGAGCATCGACGACCACGCCCTGAAAGTGCCGAAAGGCGACCGTTCGGGCACCGTCATCGAGCCGTGGCTGACCGATCAGTGGTACGTCTCCACCAAGCCGCTGGCAGAACCTGCCATCGCTGCCGTGGAAGATGGCCGCATCCAGTTCGTGCCCAAGCAGTACGAGAACATGTATTTCTCCTGGATGCGTGACATCCAGGACTGGTGCATCAGCCGCCAGCTGTGGTGGGGCCACCGCATCCCGGCGTGGTACGACGAGGCCGGCCAGGTCTACGTTGGCCGCGACGAAGCCGAAGTGCGTGCCAAGCACAACCTGGGCGCTGACGTGGCCCTGCGCCAGGACGACGACGTACTCGACACCTGGTTCAGCTCGGGCCTGTGGACCTTCTCCACCCTGGGCTGGCCGGAACAGACCGAGTTCCTCAAGAAGTTCCACTCCACCGATGTGCTGGTGACCGGCTTCGACATCATCTTCTTCTGGGTTGCGCGCATGATCATGCTGACCATGCACCTGATCAAGAACGAAGACGGCACCCCGCAGGTACCGTTCAAGACCGTGTACGTGCACGGCCTGGTACGGGACGGCCAGGGCCAGAAGATGTCCAAGTCCAAGGGCAACGTCCTCGACCCGCTGGACATCGTCGACGGCATTACCCTCGACGCCCTGCTGGAAAAACGCACCAGCGGCATGATGCAGCCCAAGCTTGCCGAGAAGATCGCCAAGCAGACCAAGGCCGAGTTCCCCGAAGGTATCGCCAGCTACGGCACCGACGCCCTGCGCTTCACCTTCTGCTCGCTGGCCTCCACTGGCCGCGACATCAAGTTCGACATGGGCCGCGTCGAAGGCTACCGCAACTTCTGCAACAAGATCTGGAACGCCGCACGCTACGTGCTGGACAAAGGCGAAGACTGCGGCCAGAACGGCGAAGCCTACGAACTGTCGCTGGCTGACCGCTGGATCATCTCGCAGCTGCAGCGCACCGAAGCCGAAGTGACCCGCCAGCTGGAGCAGTTCCGCTTCGACCTGGCCAGCCAGGCACTGTACGAGTTCATCTGGAACCAGTACTGCGACTGGTACCTTGAGCTGTCCAAGCCGGTACTGTGGGACGAAAACGCCCCGGTCGAGCGCGCCCGCGGCACCCGCCGCACCTTGGTGCGCGTACTGGAAGTGGCGCTGCGCCTGGCGCACCCGTTCATGCCGTTCATTACCGAAGAAATCTGGCAGCGCATCGCGCCGCTGGCCGGTATCGAAGGCAAGACCATCATGCTGCAGGCGTGGCCGGTGGCCAATGAAAGCCGCATCGACGTGGCTGCCGAAGGCGACATCGAGTGGCTGAAGGAACTGATGGTCGGCCTGCGCAATATCCGCGCCGAGATGAACATCGGCCCGGGCAAGCCGCTGCCGCTGTTCCTGAAGAACGCCAACGCCGACGACCAGCGCCGCCTGCAGGAAAACGAAGCGCTGCTGAAGAAGCTGGCCAAGGTCGAGTCCTTCACCGTCCTCGGCGATGCCGACGAAGCGCCGCTGTCGGCTACTGCCCTGGTCGGTGACCTGCAGGTGCTGGTGCCCATGGCCGGCCTGATCGACAAGGATGCCGAGCTGGCGCGCCTGAACAAGGAAATCCAGCGCCTGCAAGGCGAAGTGCAACGTGTTGGCGGCAAGCTGTCCAACGCCGCCTTCGTCGACAAGGCACCGCCTGCGGTGATCGAGAAGGAACGGGCCAAGCTGGCCGAGTCCGAACAGGCCCTGGCCAACTTCACCGAGCAGCATGCGCGGATTGCTGCGCTGTAACAATCTGATAGACCGCTGGGGCCGCTTTGCGGCCCTCTCGCGACACAAGGCCGCTCCTACAGGGACGGCGCCGGATTGAAGGGCGCCGCTATCCTGTAGGAGCGGCCTTGTGTCGCGAAAGGGCTGCAAAGCAGCCCCACGGCCTGCAACACCGGATCCGACCATGACTGAAAAACCCACCCTGCACCCGCGCAACCGCCACCAGGGCCGTTACGACTTTTCCAGCCTGATCAAGGCCCACCCTGACCTGGCCCGCTTCACCATCACCAACCCCCATGGCAAACCCAGCATCGACTTCGCCAACCCCGAAGCCGTGCGGGTGTTCAACCGTGCCCTGCTCAAGGCCCAGTACGGCATCCAGCACTGGGACATTCCCGCCGACTACCTGTGCCCGCCCATTCCCGGCCGCGCCGACTACATCCACGTGGCCGCCGACTTGTTGGCCGACGACAATGCGGGTGAGATCCCCAAGGGCGCCCAGGTGCGTGCGCTGGACATCGGCGTTGGCGCCAACTGCATTTACCCGCTGTTGGGGTACAGCGACTACCGCTGGCGCTTCCTCGGCTCGGACATTGACCCGGTGGCCCTGGCCTCGGCCAAGGCCATCGTCCAGGCCAATGGCCTGGGCAAGGCCATCGCCCTGCGCCAGCAAACCAACCGCACGCATATCCTCAGCGGGTTGCTGCAGGACGACGACCGCTTCGACCTGACCCTGTGCAACCCGCCCTTCCATGCCTCGCGCGAGGAAGCCACCCGAGGCAGCCAGCGCAAGTGGAAGAACCTTGGCAAGCAGGACCCCAAGCGCAAGTTGCCGGTGCTGAACTTCGGCGGCCAGAACAATGAACTGTGGTGTGAAGGCGGTGAAATCCGCTTTGTCACCCAACTGGTTGGCGAAAGCGTGCAATACGCCGAGCAGGTCTTGTGGTTCACCAGCCTGGTATCCAAGGCCAGCAACCTGCCGGGCATTGAGGCTGCGCTGCGCAAAGCAGGCGCGAAGGCGGTGCGCATCAATGAAATGGGCCAGGGCCAGAAGCAGAGCCGCATGGTCGCCTGGAGCTTTCAGGACCAGGCCGCGCGGCAGGCCTGGCATACCCGGCGTAAATCCCAGGCATGAAAAAACCGCGCCTGGGCAAGCCAGGCGCGGTTTTTTGTCAACGCTTCAACAATTACTTGTTGATGGCGTCGGTCAGCACTTTGGCTGGAACGAACTTGACGACTTTCTTGGCAGCGATTTCGATGGCAGCGCCAGTCGAAGGGTTGCGGCCGGTACGGGCAGGACGCTCGGAGACTTTCAGCTTGCCGATGCCTGGCAGAGTGATTTCAGCGCCGTTTTCCAGCTGGTCGGCAACGATCTGGCCCAGTTGCTCCAGAGCGTTTTTAGCGGTGGCTTTTGGCGCGGCGATCGATTCGGCGATGTCGGCAATCAGTTGGTCTTTGGTCAATGCCATGGTGATGTTCCTTCCCTATCAAATTCGATGGTTATGCAGCGAACTACGACGTTATCGGGCCAGCCCCTTACAGTGGAGGGCCGCGCCAATCGCGTATGTAGATACGTAAATCGGCGTTTGGTTCGACACGACGACAGCACGCTGCCAGCACTGCGCCACACGAGGGGCGCAAGACCGCGCAAAACTACCACAGGAATGGATAAATATCCGCTGCGCACTTCGATTTAATGCAGGTTTTTCGGGGGTTTTAGCCTAAAGCGCACAAAACTGAACAAAAAACGAACAACCGACATATCTGCCAACATACGGCCACTGCATCACCTTGTGTCTAGGGTAAACTTGACGCCTTTTGCAGCTCGCCGAGAATCCCATGCCAATCCGTCATTGCATCGTTCACCTGATCGACAAAAAGCCCGATGGCAGCCCCGCTGTATTGCATGCCCGCGACGCCGAGCTGGCGGCTTCCGATGCCATCGAAAACCTGCTGGCTGACCTCAACGACAGTTACAACGCCAAGCAGGGCAAGGCCTGGGGGTTCTTCCACGGTGAGTCTGGGGCCTATCCGCTGAGTGGCTGGCTGAAGCAGTACCTCGACGAGGAAAAGGACTTCACGGCCTTTAGCCGTGTGGCCGTGGAGCACCTGCAAAAGCTGATGGAAGAGTCCAACCTGTCCACCGGCGGCCACACCCTGTTTGCCCACTACCAGCAAGGCATGACCGAGTATCTGGCGATTGCCCTGCTGCACCACAGCGAAGGCGTGGCAGTGAACGCCGAGCTTGATGTGACGCCTTCGCGCCACCTCGACCTTGGCCAGCTGCACCTGGCAGCGCGCATCAACCTGTCGGAATGGAAGAACAACAAAAGCTCCAAGCAGTACATTTCGTTCATAAAGGGCAAGAACGGCAAAAAGGTCTCGGACTATTTCCGCGACTTCATCGGCTGCCAGGAAGGTGTCGACGGCCCAGGCGAAACCCGCACCCTGCTCAAGGCCTTCAGTGACTTCGTCGAGAGCGAAGACCTGCCGGAAGAGTCCGCCCGCGAAAAGACCCAGACCCTGGTCGAGTACGCTACCACCCAGACCAAGCTGGGCGAGCCGGTGACGCTGGAAGAGTTGTCCAGCCTGATCGACGAAGACCGGCCCAAGGCGTTCTACGACCATATCCGCAACAAGGATTACGGTCTGTCTCCGGAAATCCCGGCAGACAAACGCACCCTCAACCAGTTCCGCCGCTTCACCGGGCGTGCCGAGGGGCTGTCGATCAGCTTCGAGGCGCACTTGCTGGGCGACAAGGTGGAGTATGACGAGGCGGCAGGCACACTGATCATCAAGGGCCTGCCTACTACGCTGGTGGACCAGCTGAAGCGGCGCAAGGATTGAGGGCCTTGGGGCTGCTTTGCAGCCCATCGCGACACAAGGCCGCTCCTACAAGATTCGCGATCCCATGTATGAACGGCCTTAGTGGGCAGCGGTGCGATAGGAAGCTACAAGCGCTTCCTTGGCCGACTTGCGCAGCCGCTTCACCAACCGTTCCTGGCGCAACGCCTCGCCTTTGTCGGGCCATTGCTCCACATACACCAGCGCCTGCGCCGGGCTGGTCTTGAAGTAACGCGCGCCCTGCCCTTTCTGATGCGCGGCAAACCGACGCTGCGGGTCATCACTGATGCCACAGTACAACGAGCCGTTGGCAGCCCTTACCAGGTAGACATACCAGGGTTTGCCAACCACCGTTTCCACGACATCACTCACCCTGGGCCTGCTGGAATGCGCGCAACCCCTTGAATGCCTGCAAGCGCACCTTGTTCTGCACCAATGGCGACCAGCCCAGCAACATACCCGGCACACCCAGAGCCTGGCGCGACCAGCGCCACAGGTCGAAGGTGTCGTCATGCTGGCAGATCAACCCATCGCGAATGACAAACCGTGCCTGGATGTCGTTGACCACAACGCGGCCGGTCTGGCTGAACAGGTAGGTCGCCACCCAGTGCGCGCCGCCACTGCGCTCGTCGGCGCGCACACTGTCGAATGCGAGGGTGAAGTCTTTGGCGCGGGCGGTGAGCATGCGCCACATGTCCCCTGCATCCTTGCCGCGCAGGGTGCCGAAAACCGGGTCGCTGAAAACGATATCGTCGCTGTAGCAGGCCACCATAGCCTCGGCGTCCAGGCGCTGGAAGGCCTGGTAGAAACGGGTGATCAGGTCGCGGTTGGCGTCACTCATGGGGCAGGTCCGTCCTGGGCTCGAAAGCAGCACGATAATCTGCCCCGATGGCTTATGCCAGTCTCAAACTTTTTCGCTGGTCACCTGTACATGCAACGCCCGCCCGGCACCCAGCCCGAACACGATTGCACCTACCCCCAGCACAGCAAAGATCCACCCTACTGCTGCCCAGCCCCCGGTCAGGTCATGCACCAGGCCCACCGCAAATGGCCCCATCGACGCCAGGGTATAACCTACCCCTTGGGCCATGCTCGAGAGGTTCGCGGCCACATGGGCATCTTTCGAGCGCAGCACAATCAAGGTCAGCGCCAGGGAAAAGGTTCCGCCCTGCCCCAGGCCCAACACCACGGCCCATCCCCACAGCCCGGACAACGGTGCATACAGGCAACCGAACAGGCCAGCCAGGGTAATCAGCATGACCAGCACGATCGCCAGCCGCTGGTCCTTGCCACGGGTGGCCAGCCAAGGCGCACTGAGCGAGCTGACCAGTTGCACGATCACCGACCCCGACAATACCAGGCCCGCCTCGGTCGGGCTCAGGCCGCGGCCGATGAGGATCGATGGCAACCAACCGAACACGATGTAAGCCAGCGACGACTGCAGGCCCATGTACAGGGTCACCTGCCAGGCCAGCGGGTCACGCCACAGGCCACGCACGCGATAGGCCACCTTGTGCAGGCCATGCCCCTGCCGGGCCTGCGGCAGCCATACCAACATGGCCAGCAACGCCGGCAGCACCCAGAAGCCCAGCCCCACGGCCCAGCTACCCCCGAAATGCTGGGCCAAAGGCACAGTCGCCCCTGCCGCCATGGCAGCCCCGAGGCACAGCGCCATGGTGTACACGCCAGTCAACGTGCCCGCGTGCTGTGGAAAGTCGCGTTTGACGATGCCCGGCAACAGCACGCCGATGATGCCGATGCTGGCCCCCGCCATCAGGCTGCCGAGGAACACCCCGATAGCCCCAAAGGTGCTGCGTACCACGATGCCAAGCGCCAGGGTGAGGAGGATGCCTAGCACCACCCGCTCGCTGCCAAAGCGCCGCGCCAGCACCGGCGCCAAGGGGGCGAACAGGCCAAGGCAGAGCACGGGCAAGGTGGTCAGCAAGCCAGCTTGCGAAGCATTCAGCCCCAGGCCCTCGGACACCTGCGCCAGCACCGGAGCCATGCTCGACAGCGCCGGGCGCAGGTTCAATGCAACCAGCACCAGGCCAAGCAGCAATAGCCAGGGCCGCCGCAACACCACAGGCTGTTGCTGAACCTGCTCGTCGTCAGCTTCAGCGTCGATCAGCAGCTCATCAAGGTCCCGCTCGTTGCGCGGGGTGTTACGGGTAATGGATTCAGCCATGGCCTTCTCGGAGTCAGGATTCGATGAGGGTACGGCTCAGGCGCTTGGCCCGCTCCGCATCACGTTGTTCGATGGCGTCGAGGATTTGCCCATGCAGATCGAACGTGGCCTGGCAACGCGGCACGGTCGCCATGTTGTGCTGCAGGGCGGCAGCCACCACACCGGAAAAGTACCGGTACAGCTCGCTTAATGCCGGGTTGTGGGCGGCATCGACCAGCCGCTGGTGAAACACCAGGTCACACGCTACATAGGTATCGACATCCCCGTGGAAGTGCCCGGCACTGCCGACCAAGGCATCGCGCAGCGCTTGCAGGTCGGCATCGGTACGGCGCAACGCCGCCAGGCCGATGGCCTCGGTTTCCAGGATGTGGCGGGTTTCACGGGCCTGCTCCGGGCTGCAACGGGACATGGCCTGCACCGCCTGCAAGGGGTCCTGCGCCGTGCGCAGGTAACTGCCGTCGCCTTGGCGAATTTCCACGAGGCCACTGAAGGCCAGCACGCGCATGGCCTCACGCACGGTGTTGCGGCTAATGCCTAGTTGAAGGGCCAGCTCCGGCTCGGTCGGCAAACGCTGGCCGACTTGCCAATCGCCCATCACGATGCGCTCGCGCATGCGCTCCACGGCCAGCTCGACCAGAGAACGCTTGGTCAACTCGGTACTCATCTCACTCAACCAATCATCCGATGAATTCGCACAGCTTACGGGATACCGGGCAACCCCGCAAACCACCTGGTATTTCTGCCAGTTGTGAACAAACCCCTTTGTTGCAACGCTCGTGGCGTACTTTCAAGGATGTACTTACATGCGACTAGCGAGCCTGCTGTTACTGCTGTTTCTGGCCATGCTGCCAGGTTGCGATCCGGCCAAACACCCGAGCCGCCCCAAAGCCTTGTTCATCGGGGTCGACGGTGTGCAGTTGGAGCAATACCTGCAGTTGGGCGACGCCACCAACCTGAAACAACGGCTGTACTACGGCAAGGCGTACACGGGGGGGATCAGTGGCAAATCCAGCGAGCAACGCACCCTGAGCGGCCCCGGCTGGGCCACCTTGCTGACCGGCGTGTGGAGCAACAAGCATGGCGTTGACTCTGACGCCGACTCGCAACGCATAAACCCGGCGTTCCCCAGTCTGTTCAAGCGGCTACGCCAAGCCTTCCCCAATGCCTACCTCTCCAGCATCGTCAACTGGTCCCCCATCAACACGGCATTCTTGCTGGAGGACGCCCATGGCGCCGACGTACGCGAAAGTGGTTTGTCGGATGAACAAGTGATCGAGCGAACGCTGCATGTCCTGGGCAACACACCCGCAGACTTCACCTTTATTCAACTGGACGAACCTGACCAGATCGGCCATGACAGGGGTCACGGCGAGCACTATCAGCAGGCATTGCGCAAGGCCGACAGCCAGATCGGGCGGTTATTGGACAAGGTAGATAAGCGACGTCGCATGTTCCCGCAGGAAGACTGGCTGGTAGTCGTCAGCACCGACCACGGTCGGGATTATTGGGGGAAAGGCCATGGCAGCGCTTCAGAGCAGGAAAAGAGCATCTTCATCGCCAGCAACAAGCCGTTGAATCAGGAGCTGACCACTCCGAGCATTCCTGCGGAAATGCCTGGGCCCAACAACCTGTACGGGCTACCCGCACAGACCTCGGTAGCGCCCACGGTGCTGCGCCACATGGGCCTCAAGCTGCAGCCGGAATGGCTACTGGACGGCACGCCTTTACTGGGCAAGACCGGTGTACGCAAGGCTCGGGCCGATGAGAGCAAAAGCCGGCTGCGCTGGAACAGCAACGCCAATGGCTATCTGACGATTATCAAGAACGGGCATGTGGTTGCCCAGGTTGCGGCTAGAGACGGGCAATGGACTGATCCGCAGGGGATGGGGCAGCAGAACGATTACGTGCTGGTGCTTGATGGCACACCGGCGGCGGTGCGCAACCGGCCGGAGGCCAAGGCTTTTGTGATCGAACAGCGTAGCTATTAGATGCTGTGGGAGCGGGCTTGCGCAACGAATGGGAGCACGCGGTGCCTGGCACCGGCTTTGCCGGTGTTCGCGGGACAAGCCCGCTCCCACAGGGCCCCTGCTAAATCAAAGAGTTAGCGGTTGCTCCGTGGCAGCGCAGGGCTACTAACCTTGTCAGCTCAACGCATCGAGCAGCGCCTGGTTCATCTCTGGCGTGCCGATGGTAATACGCAGGAACTGGGCAATGCGTGGCTGCTTGAAGTGGCGCACGATCACACCTTGCTCGCGCAGACGTGCAGCCAGCTCGCCGGCATCCTGCTGCGGGTGGCGAGCGAAGATGAAGTTGGCGGCCGAGGGCAGTACCTCGAAGCCCTTGGCCTCAAGCTGCCCGACCAACACTTCGCGGCTGTCGATCACCTTGCGGCAGGTTTGCTCGAAGTACTCGCGGTCTTCGAACGCCACCGCCGCGCCAACGATCGCTGCACGGTCCAGCGGATAGGAGTTGAAGCTGTTCTTGATCCGCTCCAGCGCCTCGATCAGGTCCGGGTGCCCGACCGCCAGACCCACCCGCAGGCCGGCCAGCGAGCGCGACTTCGACAGGGTCTGGGTCACCAGCAGATTGTCGTAGCGGTCCACCAGGCTGATGGCCGTCTCGCCACCGAAATCAATGTAGGCCTCATCGACCACCACCACCGAGTCACGGTTGGCCTGCAGCAGCTGCTCCACCGCCTGCAGCGGCATCAGGCAGCCAGTCGGCGCGTTGGGGTTGGGGAAGATGATGCCGGCGTTGGGCTTGCTGTAGTCCTCGATGCGAATCTGGAACTGCGCGTCCAGCGCCACCTGCTCGAAGGCAATACCGTACAGGCCACAATAGACCGGGTAGAAGCTGTAGCTGATGTCCGGGAACAACAGCGGTGCATCATGCTGGAACAGGCCGTGGAAAATGTGCGCCAGCACCTCGTCCGAGCCGTTGCCGACAAACACTTGCGCCGGGGTCACGCCGTAGTACTCGGCAACCGCCTGCTTCAGCCGGTCGCCGTTCGGGTCCGGGTACAGGCGCAGGTTGTCGTTCAGCTCGCCACGCATGGCCTCCAGCGCCTTGGGCGACGGGCCGTAGGGGTTTTCATTGGTGTTGAGCTTGACCAGACGGGCCAGCTTGGGTTGCTCGCCCGGTACGTAAGGCACCAAATCCTTGACGAAGGGGCTCCAGAATCGACTCATGCTCAGTTCCCCTTCTCTTGGGTCAGGATACGGTATTCAGCACTGCGTGCGTGGGCGGTCAGCGACTCGCCACGGGCCAGGACCGAAGCGGTATGACCCAGCTCGGACGCGCCCTGCTCGGAGCAGAAGATGATCGACGAACGCTTCTGGAAGTCATACACCCCCAGCGGCGACGAGAAACGCGCGGTGCCGGAGGTAGGCAGCACGTGGTTGGGGCCAGCGCAGTAATCGCCCAGCGCTTCGCTGGTGTGGCGGCCCATGAAAATCGCGCCAGCATGGCGAATGTGCGGCAGCCAGGCTTGCGGGTCGGCCACCGACAGCTCCAGGTGTTCCGGGGCGATGCGGTTGGCCACATCCATGGCCTGCTGCATGTCACGCACCTGGATCAGTGCACCACGGCCATTGATCGACTTCTCGATGATCTCGGCACGCTCCATGGTCGGCAGCAGCTTGCCGATGCTGGCAGCAACGCGGTCGAGGAACGCGGCATCCGGGCTGACCAGGATGGCCTGGGCGTCTTCGTCGTGCTCGGCCTGGGAGAACAGGTCCATGGCGATCCAGTCCGGATCGGTCTGGCCGTCGCATACCACCAGGATTTCGGACGGCCCGGCGATCATGTCGATGCCGACCTGGCCGAACACATGGCGCTTGGCAGTGGCGACGTAGATGTTGCCCGGGCCGACGATCTTGTCCACCTGCGGCACGGTTTCGGTGCCGTACGCCAGCGCAGCGACTGCCTGGGCACCGCCGACGGTGAACACGCGGTCCACGCCGGCGATGCAGGCGGCCGCCAGCACCAGTTCGTTGACCTCGCCACGCGGGGTTGGCACCACCATCACCACTTCGGCCACGCCGGCAACCTTGGCCGGGATGGCGTTCATCAGCACCGACGACGGGTACGACGCCTTGCCGCCCGGCACATACAGGCCAGCACGGTCCAGCGGGGTGACCTTCTGGCCCAGCACCGTGCCGTCGGCCTCGGTGTACTGCCAGGAGTCCTGCTTCTGCCGCTCGTGGTACATGCGCACACGGTTGGCGGCCTTTTCCAGGGCTTCGCGCTGCACCGGGGTAATGCGGGTCAGGGCCAGCTCAAGGCGCTCGCGGCCAAGAATCAGGTCATCGATGCTGTTGGCGGCAACGCCGTCGAAACGCTGGGTGAACTCCACCAGTGCCGCATCGCCGCGCTCGCGCACGCCCTTGATGATGTCGAGCACGCGCTGGTTGACCGCGTCATCGGACACACTTTCCCAGCTCAGCAGATGATCCAGATGTCGGGCGAAATCCGGATCGGCAGCGTTGAGACGGGCAATTGCAGTGGACACGGTCATGGCGAGGGCCTCGATTATTAGCGAATGCTCAGGCGCCCTAGGCTACCAGTCCATCCGCGCGGGCACCCGAGAAAAGTGGCTATGACGCGGATAGACGGGCGCGACAGCGAAGGTCGCGCGCAGGGAGTCAGCCGCGGTGTCGCGATTCGACTGCTTGACGCAGCGTGTCGATCAGGCTCTGGATACGGGCGTGCTGCATTTTCATGGAGGCCTTGTTGACCACCAGGCGCGAGCTGATCGTGGCGATCAGGTCCTGGGGCTCCAGGCCGTTGGCACGCAGGGTGTTGCCGGTGTCGACCACGTCGATGATCTTGTCGGCGAGGTTGATCAGCGGTGCCAGTTCCATCGAACCATACAGCTTGATGATGTCGACCTGGCGGCCCTGTTCGGCATAGTAGCGCTTGGCTACGTTGACGAACTTGGTGGCCACGCGCAGGCGGCCCTTGGGCTCGGGCGCGCCGACCACACCGGCAGTCATCAGCTTGCACTGGGCAATCTGCAGGTCCAGGGGTTCGTACATACCTTGGCCGCCGTACTCCATCAGCACGTCCTTGCCGGCCACACCCAGGTCAGCGGCACCATGCTCGACATAGGTCGGCACGTCGGTGGCACGCACGATCAGCAGGCGCACATCGTCCTGCGTGGTGGGGATGATCAGTTTGCGGCTCTTGTCCGGGTTCTCGGTCGGCACGATACCGGCCTCGGCCAGCAACGGCAGGGTATCGTCGAGGATACGGCCTTTGGAAAGCGCGATGGTCAACATTGGAACGTCGGTCCTTAAGCGGCTGCTGCCGGCCAGGTCATCGACCTGGCCGCATTCAATTCGAAAGGTGCATCCTTGCACCTGCGGGCGATTAGCCCGGTACGCGGCGGATTTTCGCGCCGAGCATCTGCAGTTTCTCTTCGATGCACTCGTAACCACGGTCGATGTGGTAGATGCGGTCGATCAGGGTATCGCCTTCGGCAACCAGCGCCGACAGCACCAGGCTGGCGGATGCACGCAGGTCGGTGGCCATCACTGGGGCGCCTTTGAGCGACTTCACGCCAGTGACGATGGCAGTGTTGCCTTCGACCTGGATCTGCGCGCCCATGCGGTGCATTTCGTAAACGTGCATGAAGCGGTTTTCGAAGATGGTCTCGATCACCGCGCCAGTGCCTTCGGCAATGGCGTTCAGGGAAATGAACTGCGCCTGCATGTCGGTCGGGAACGCCGGGTACGGGGCGGTACGCAGGTTGACGGCCTTTGGCCGCTTGCCATGCATGTCCAGCTCGATCCAGTCGTCGCCGGTGTTGATGTCGGCACCGGCTTCCTTGAGTTTTTCCAGCACGGCTTCAAGGATGGTCGGGTCGGTGTCCTTGACCTTGACGCGGCCACCGGTCACAGCAGCAGCAACCAGGTAGGTACCGGTCTCGATGCGGTCCGGCATCACGCGGTAGCTGGCCGAGTGCAGGCGCTCGACGCCATCGATGGTGATGGTGTCGGTACCGGCGCCCTGGACGTTGCCGCCCATGGCATTGATGAAGTTGGCCAGGTCGACCACTTCAGGTTCGCGCGCGGCGTTCTGCAACACGCTGCGCCCCTTGGCCAGGGCAGCGGCCATCATGATGTTCTCGGTACCGGTCACGCTGACGGTGTCGAAGAAGAAGTGCGCGCCGCGCAGGCCACCTTCAGGCGCCTTGGCCTTGATGTAGCCACCTTCCACTTCGATCTTCGCGCCCATGGCCTCGAGGCCACGGATGTGCAGGTCGACAGGGCGCGAACCGATGGCGCAACCGCCGGGCAGGGCCACTTCGGCTTCGCCGAAACGTGCGACCATCGGGCCCAGCACCAGGATCGAGGCGCGCATGGTCTTGACCAGCTCGTAAGGCGCGACCAGGGTCTTGATGGTGCGCGGGTCGATTTCCACCGACAGCTTTTCGTCGATCACAGGCTCGATGCCCATGCGGCCGAACAGCTCGATCATGGTGGTGATGTCGTGCAGGTGTGGCAGGTTGCCCACGGTGACCGGGCCATCGGCCAGCAGGGTCGCCGCCAGAATCGGCAGGGCTGCGTTCTTCGCGCCCGAAATGCGGATCTCGCCGTCAAGGCGAGCGCCGCCAGTAATAATCAGTTTGTCCATTGGAGTCTCGCCGCCAAGTTGGCTCAGGTGCGCTCAGCCCAGGCTGCGCTGCTGAAAAATTTCATGGTTACCGCATGGATGCTGCCATTGGCGATCCACGGGTTCAGGTGAGCGTAGATCGCCTGCTGACGTTTGACCGGGCTCAGGCCAGCCAACTCGTCGCTGATCACGTTCAACTGGAAGTTGCAGCCTTCGCCTTCAACTTCGACCCGGGAACCGGGCAATTTCTCTTCAAGGAAGCTTTTAACTTCTAGGGCCTGCATGCTCAACCTCAATCGGCGCCCGATGCGCACGGGTCGGCCATCATACAAAAAAGCCCCTCGCCTGCGAAGCCCAACGAGGGCTTCGCTGACCGAGGGGCCATCATCCGTGCCGGGCCATCAGGTTGCCAGCACTTCATCAAGGTCATAGACCTCGGCAATTTCCCGCATGTCTTCGGGCATGCCACGCACTTCGCACGCCTTGCCGGTAGCCTGAGCATCGCGAATGTACGCCAGCAACAGCGACAGGCCGACGCTCGACGACTTTTCGACAGCCGAGCAATCCAGTACCAGGCGTGGCTCGCGCGAACTGTCGATCAGCGCCTTGCCTTGCTTGCGCAGGGCCGGGCCGCTGCGGTAGTCCAGCACCCCGGCCAGGCGCAGCACGCCCGGCTCGGCCATGCTCACAGCAGCATCACTCATTTGACGGTCTTCTCCGGAGAGCTGTCGGCTGCCTGCTTGGCCTTGGCCACTTCGCCGGCCCAGCCGTCGATGGTCTTGTCCAGGTTGTTGCCGTTGCGCTGCATGGCATCGGCGAACTGGTCACGGAACAGCTTGCCGATGTTGATACCGTTGACAATGACGTTACGTACCTTCCACTCGCCACCGATGTTTTCCAGGGTGTATTGCACCGGGTACACGGCACCGTTGTTGCCGGTGACCTTCATGCCGACGCTGGCGCGCTTGCCGTCATCGGCCTTGGCCGGGTCGACGACAATGCCCTGGTTGTTGTATTCGAGCAGCGCGTTGCCATAGAACTGCATCAGGCTGCGCTTGAAGTTTTCCTGGAAGCGCTGCATCTGCTCAGGGGTGGCCTTGCGCGAGTACTTGACGGTCATGATGCTGCGGGAAATACCGTCTGCGTCCACCACCGGCCCAAGAATGCGGTTCAGTGATTCATAGAAGGCGTTGGGGTTGGACTTGTACTGCTCCTTGTTGGCCTTGAGGTCGCCGAGCAGTTCATTGGTGGTGCCCTGGACCACATCGTGCGGTGTCTGCGCAGCCATGGTCAGCAAGGGGAAGGTCGCCAGCAGGACCAGCAAGCCACGTCGCAGGATCGAAATCATGGAAACTCCTTAATTAGCCGGTTGCGCTTCTTTCGGTTCCTTGCCAACAGAGTTGAGCAGGAACTTGCCAATCAGATCTTCCAGCACCAGTGCCGACTGGGTGTCGTGGATGGTCGCGCCGTCCTTGAGCACTTCGTCTTCACCGCCCACGCTGATGCCGATGTACTTCTCGCCAAGCAACCCGGCGGTCAGGATCGAGGCAGTGGAGTCGGTCGGCAGGTTGTCCACCGATTTGTCCAGCTGCAGCGTCACCCGACCGGTGTAGGAATCACGGTCCAGATCGATGGCGGTAACCTTGCCGATGGTCACACCGGCCATGGTCACTTTAGCTCTGACCGTCAAACCAGCGATATTGTCGAAGTAGGCATAAACTTTATAGGTATCGCTGCTCGGGCTGGCCGACAGCCCGCTGACACGCAGGGCCAGCAGCAGCAGCGCCAGGATCCCGGCCAGGAGGAACAGGCCGACACCGATTTCCAGGGTGCGGTTTTGCATCAGAAATCTCCAAACATCAAGGCGGTCAGAATAAAGTCCAGACCCAGCACTGCCAACGAGGCATAGACCACGGTCTTGGTGGTGGCACGGCTGATCCCCTCTGAGGTGGGCTCACAGTCGTACCCCTGGAATACGGCAATCCAGGTTGTGACGAAGGCAAACACCAAGCTCTTGACCAGCCCGTTGAGCACGTCGTCAGTGAAAGAAACACTGTTCTGCATGTTGGCCCAGAACGAGCCCTCGTAGACGCCCAGCCAGTCCACGGCCACCCACGAGCCGCCCCAGATACCGACCACGCTGAAGATCAGCGCCAGCAGCGGCAGCGAGATGAAGCCGGCCCACAGGCGCGGCGCGACGATGTACTTGAGCGGGTCGACGCCGATCATTTCCAGGCTCGACAGCTGCTCGGTGGACTTCATGTTGCCGATTTCGGCGGTCAGCGCGGAACCTGCACGGCCGGCGAACAGCAACGCCGTTACCACCGGGCCGAGCTCACGCAGCAGGGTCAGGGCAACCATCTGCCCCACCGCCTGCTCCGAGCCGTACTTGGTCAGGATGCTGTAGCCCTGCAGCGCCAGCACCATGCCGATGAACACCCCGGACACGACAACGATCGCCAGCGACAGCACGCCTACCGAGTACAGCTGCTTGGTCAGCAGCTGGAAGCCGCCGCCGATGCCGCCACGGCCGACCAGCGCATGGAACAGGAACAGGCAGGAGCGCCCCAGTACCGCCAGCACGTCGATTGCCGAACGCCCCAGCAGGCGGACACGTTCGAGTAAGGATTTTCTGCGCATCAACGCGCCCCCAGCAGGTCGGCGCGGTAGTCAGGCGCAGGAAAGTGGAAGGGTACCGGGCCGTCCGGGTCGCCCTTCATGAACTGGCGAATGCGAGGGTTGTCCGAGCCCATCAGCTCGTCGGGCGTCCCCTGGCCCAGCACCTGGCCGTCGCCTACCACGTAGATGTAGTCGGCGATGCTGGCGGTTTCCGCCAGGTCGTGGGAAACGACGATGCTGGTAATGCCCAAGGCATCGTTGAGCAGGCGAATAAGGCGCACCAGTACGCCCATGGCGATCGGGTCCTGGCCGACGAACGGTTCGTCGTACATGAGGATCTGTGGGTCCAGGGCAATTGCCCGGGCCAGCGCCACACGGCGCTTCATGCCACCGGACAACTCGTCCGGCATCAGGTCGATGGCACCACGCAGGCCCACGGCCTGCAACTTCATCAGCACAATGTCGCGGATCATTTCGTCCGACAGCTGGGTGTGCACGCGCAGCGGGAATGCGACGTTCTCGAACACGTCGAGGTCGGTGAACAGCGCGCCGCTCTGAAACAGCACGCCCATCTGTTTGCGGGCGTCGAACAGGTCGCTGCGCGACAGCGTCGGCAGGTTCTGGCCAGCAACCCATACCTCACCACCGGAGGGGCGCAGTTGCGCACCCATCAGGCGGAGCAACGTGGTCTTGCCGCAACCCGATGGTCCCATGATGCCGGTGACCTTGCCGCGCGGGATGCGAATGTCGACGTTGCTGAAAATGCTGCGCGAACCGCGTTTGAAGGTAAGCCCCTTCAACTCGACCGCGTAGGCGCTATCCACACTCATCTAGACTCCTTGCTAGTGCAGCCTCGTCCTAGTGGACGCCGGCCTCCATCAGGAAGGCACAAGCGCCCCCGGCAGGCCGAATCGCGGCGAACTATAGCACCGCTGACGGCGCCGCCCCAAGGCCGGACAAGCAGTCGTTCAGCCCTGTGACAGGCTTTGGTGACATTCGCTACAGCAATCGAAGGGTGAGGGTTTTCGTCATTACGCGTATAATCGCGACCTTTTCATCATGCATTGATTACTCGACATGAGCCAATCCAGCGAGCTGATCCAATCCGCCCAACGCACTTTACGCCTGGAACTCGAGGCCGTAGAGGGCCTGCTGGCGCGCATCGACGACAGTTTCGTCAACGCCTGCGAACTGATCCTGGCCAGCAAGGGCCGGGTGGTCGTGGTCGGCATGGGCAAGTCCGGGCATATCGGCAACAAGATCGCCGCCACCCTGGCCAGCACCGGTACGCCGGCGTTTTTCGTGCACCCGGCTGAAGCCAGCCATGGCGACATGGGCATGATCACCCGCGATGATGTCATCCTTGCCCTTTCCAACTCCGGCAGCACAGCCGAAATCGTCACCCTGCTGCCACTGATCAAGCGCCTGGGCATCAAGCTGGTCAGCCTGACCGGCAACCCGGACTCGCCCCTGGCCCAGGCCGCCGAGGTCAACCTCGACGCCCGCGTCGAGCAAGAGGCCTGCCCACTGAACCTCGCACCCACCTCCTCCACCACGGCATCGCTGGTGCTGGGCGACTGCCTGGCCATCGCCCTGCTCGAAGCCCGCGGTTTCACCGCCGAAGACTTTGCCTTCTCGCACCCGGGCGGTGCACTGGGCCGTCGCCTGTTGCTCAAGGTCGAAAACGTGATGCACAGCGGCGACGAGCTACCCCAGGTAGCCCGCGGCACCCTGCTCAAGGATGCGCTGTTTGAAATGTCCCGCAAAGGTTTGGGCATGACCGTGATCGTCGAAGCCGACGGCACGCTGGCCGGGATCTTCACCGACGGCGACCTGCGCCGCAGCCTGGACCGCAACATCGACATACACACTACCCTGATCGATCAGGTCATGACCGTGCACGGCAAAACGGCCCGCGCCGAAATGCTCGCTGCCGAAGCCCTGAAGATCATGGAAGACCACAAGATCAACGCACTGGTGGTGGTGGACCGCGAGGACCGCCCGACCGGTGCCCTGAACATGCACGACCTGCTGCGCGCCGGTGTAATGTAAGGAGCGATGGAATGAACCAGGACCTCATGCAACGCGGCAAAGCCATCAAGCTGGCAGTGTTCGATGTGGACGGCGTGCTCACCGACGGGCGCCTGTACTTCCTCGAAGACGGCAGCGAGTTCAAGACCTTCAACACCCTCGACGGCCAGGGCATCAAGATGCTCATGGCCTCGGGCGTGACCACCGCGATCATCAGCGGGCGCAAAACCCCTGTGGTCGAGCGCCGGGCGAAAAACCTCGGCATCCCGCACCTGTACCAGGGCCGCGAGGACAAATTGGTCGTGCTTGACGGCCTGCTCGCCGAACTGGGCCTAGGCTATGATCAAGTGGCCTACCTGGGCGATGACCTGCCTGACCTGCCGGTCATTCGCCAGGTAGCATTGGGCATGGCCGTGGCCAACGCCGCACCGTTTGTTCGCCAGCACGCCCACGGCGTGACCCAGGCACGCGGCGGCGAAGGCGCTGCCCGTGAATTTTGCGAACTGATCATGCAGGCCCAGGGCACCCTGGACGCTGCCAACGCCAATTACCTGTAAGGCTGCCCATGTTCAGCAAGAAAGCCCGCAATAT
Organism: Pseudomonas sp. BP01; assembly: GCF_022760795.1. NCBI lineage: Bacteria > Pseudomonadati > Pseudomonadota > Gammaproteobacteria > Pseudomonadales > Pseudomonadaceae > Pseudomonas > Pseudomonas sp. BP01. Next base: position 49,490 of record NZ_JAFBKA010000010.1, on the reverse strand, counting down.
TGCGCTGCTAGCAGTGATCGCCGCCCTGGTGGCTGCGGTCGGCTACTGGAATGTCAGCCCGGAAAGCTTCCTCGACAAGCCAGTGGCCCAGGTCGACGAAAGCGCCATCGACTACTATGCGATCAACGCCCACAGCGTGCAGTTCCTGCCTGATGGCAAGCTGCAGTACGAAATGACCGCCGACAAGGTCGAGCACCTCAAGGCCAGCGAAATCACGTTGCTGACGACGCCTGACCTGCACCTGTACCGCGGCACCGAATACCCGTGGCACGTACAGAGCATCCGCGCCGAGGTCAACCCGGACGGCACCGAGGTCGAACTGATCGACAAGGTACGGATTGCCCGCACCGACGAAAAACAGCGTGAAACCATTATTACCAGCTCACGCATGACGGTGTTCCCGCAGAAGCAATATGCGCAGACCGAGCAAGCCGTTAGAATCGACGGCGCCGGTGGCACGACTACAGGCAAAGGAATGAAAGCGTATTTGAAAGAAAGCAGGATGGACCTGCTCTCTAACGTAAGAGGACAGTATGAGGCTCGTTAAAACCCTCCCCCTTTTGCTCAGCCTGAGCGCAGCACTGGGAAGCGCGAGCGCCTTCGCACTGCCAAATGACCGTGATCAGCCGATCCGCATCCAGGCCGACCAGGCCCACCTGGATGACAAGCAAGGCGTAGCCACCTACACCGGCGACGTGGTCATTACTCAGGGCTCGATGATGATCAAAGGCAACACCGTCACCATCACCCGCTCCGCTTCCGGCGACATCGATGTGGTGACTTCGGTGGGCAACCTGGCCTACTTCGAGCAGCAACAAAGCGCGGCCAAACCAGACAAGATGAAAGGCTGGGGCGTGACCATTCAGTACCAGGCGCTGAAAGACCTGGTGATTCTCACTGACCGCGCCAAGGTCGAGAGCGAAGGCAACACCACCGAAGGCGAGAAGATCGTCTACAACACCCAGACCCAGGTGGCGACCGCCGGTCGTGGTGGCAACGTGACTACACCGCGTCAGCGTATCGACATGGTGATCCAGCCCAAGAAGAAGGCCGAGTAAATGGCAACCCTCAAAGCCCAGCACCTGGCCAAGAGCTACAAGGGGCGGCAGGTCGTACGTGATGTCAGCCTGTCGATCGACAGTGGCCAGATCGTCGGCCTGCTCGGCCCCAACGGCGCCGGCAAGACCACCTGCTTCTACATGATTGTCGGGCTGGTCCAGGCCGAGCAGGGGCGCGTGCTCATCGACAACCTCGATGTCAGCCACCAGCCCATGCACGGCCGCGCCCGTGCTGGCATCGGCTACCTGCCGCAGGAAGCCTCGATCTTCCGCAAGCTGTCGGTGGCCGACAACATCATGGCCATCCTCGAGACCCGCAAGGACCTCGACCGCGACGGCCGCCGCAAGGAACTGGAAAGCCTGCTGCAGGAGTTCCACATCAGCCACATTCGCGACAACCTCGGCATGAGCCTGTCCGGTGGTGAACGCCGCCGCGTCGAGATTGCCCGCGCCCTGGCGACCGCACCCAAGTTCATCCTGCTGGACGAACCATTCGCCGGTGTCGACCCGATCTCGGTCGGCGACATCAAGCAGATCATCCACCATCTCAAGGCCAAGGGTATCGGTGTGCTGATTACCGACCACAACGTGCGCGAGACCCTGGATATCTGCGAAACCGCCTATATCGTCAATGATGGCCGGCTGATCGCCGAAGGCGACGCCGAAACCATCCTGGCCAACGACCTGGTCAAAGAAGTTTACCTGGGTCACGAGTTCCGGCTCTGACCCCGGCATGCGCCTGGAGCACTGGCAAATAGCCGTGAAACCGCGGGTAAAGTTGTTACGGTGCTCTAGGCAAACGCTACAATTTAAGGCATAAAACTTGCTTGATCTGGCGCCCAGGCGCCCTCGTGTAGTGGATGGCGCGTGCGCGCCGGCGAACAAGGTACCAAGCCCCTGCCATGAAACCATCGCTCGTCCTAAAAATGGGCCAGCAACTGACGATGACACCTCAGTTGCAACAGGCCATCCGTCTGCTCCAGCTTTCCACCCTGGACCTCCAACAGGAAATCCAGGAAGCGCTGGAGTCGAACCCGATGCTCGAACGTCAGGAAGACGGCGAGGACTTCGACAACAGCGACCCGATGGCGGACAACGCCGAGAACAAGCCGGCAGCCGAAGCCCAGGACAACAGCTTCCAGGAAAGCACCGTCAGTGCCGACAACCTGGAAGACGGTGAGTGGGGCGAGCGCATCCCCAACGAGCTTCCGGTCGACACCGCCTGGGAAGACATCTACCAGACCAGCGCCAGCAGCCTGCCGAGCAACGATGACGACGAGTGGGACTTCACCACCCGCACATCGGCCGGCGAAAGCCTGCAAAGCCACTTGCTGTGGCAACTGAACCTGGCGCCGATGTCCGACACCGACCGCCTGATCGCCGTTACCCTCATCGACAGCATCAACGGCCAGGGCTACCTGGAAGACACCCTTGAGGAAATCTGCGCCGGTTTCGACCCGGAGCTGGATATCGAGCTGGACGAGGTCGAAGCGGTGCTGCACCGCATCCAGCAGTTCGAACCGGCCGGCGTCGGCGCCCGCAACCTGGGTGAATGCCTGCTGCTGCAACTGCGCCAGCTACCTGCCAATACCCCGTGGATGACCGAAGCCAAGCGCCTGGTCACCGATTTCATCGACCTGCTCGGCAGCCGTGACTACACCCAGCTGATGCGGCGCATGAAAATCAAGGAAGACGAGCTGCGCCAGGTCATCGAGCTGGTACAAAGCCTCAACCCGCGCCCAGGTTCGCAGATCGAGTCCAGCGAGCCAGAGTACGTGGTGCCCGACGTCATCGTGCGCAAAGACAGCGACCGCTGGCTGGTGGAGCTGAACCAGGAAGCCATCCCGCGCCTGCGGGTCAACCCGCAATACGCAGGCTTTGTGCGCCGCGCCGACACCAGTGCCGACAACACCTTCATGCGCAACCAGTTGCAGGAAGCGCGCTGGTTCATCAAGAGCCTGCAAAGCCGCAACGAAACGCTGATGAAGGTTGCCACGCAGATCGTCGAGCACCAGCGCGGTTTCCTCGACCATGGTGACGAGGCGATGAAACCGCTGGTGCTGCACGACATCGCCGAGGCGGTAGGTATGCACGAGTCGACCATCTCTCGGGTTACCACGCAGAAATACATGCATACACCGCGTGGCATCTACGAACTGAAATACTTTTTCTCCAGCCACGTCAGCACCTCCGAAGGCGGAGAATGCTCGTCCACGGCGATCCGCGCGATCATCAAGAAACTTGTTGCAGCGGAAAATCAGAAAAAGCCATTGAGTGACAGCAAGATCGCTGGTTTACTGGAGGCACAAGGCATCCAGGTAGCCCGTCGCACCGTCGCCAAGTACCGCGAGTCCCTCGGCATCGCACCGTCGAGCGAGCGCAAGCGACTGATGTAGCCCCTGAGATGTGCCACAGCGTTTGTGGGGCAGGTGCAAGACCTGCCTCTTTATGCACGGGCAATAAAGGAGAAGCTGTATGCAAGTCAATATCAGTGGACAGCATGTAGAAGTCACCCAGCCACTGCGCGATTACGTGCTTGAAAAGCTCGCCCGCGTGGAAAGTCACTTCGACAAGATCACCAACGTGCAGGTCATCATGAAAGTCGAGAAGCTGCAGCAGAAGGTCGAAGCGACCCTGCAGATTCCTGGCGGTGAAGTGGTTGCCAATGCCGAAGACCAAGACATGTATGCAGCAATCGACGCCTTGGCCGACAAGCTCGACCGCCAACTGAAAAAACACAAGGAAAAACAGCAAAGCCTGCTGCAAGGTGCAGCTGCCCGCTGATCCCCCTCATCCATGATCCGACTTGAAACCATCCTGACCCCCGGCCGTTCCCTCGTGAACGTGCCGGGCGGCAGTAAGAAGCGCGCCCTTGAAAAGGTCGCCACCGTCATCGCCGAACAAGTGCCAGAGCTGGAGATGCAAGACGTCTTCGAAAAACTGGTCGCCCGGGAAAAACTCGGCTCGACCGGTTTCGGCAATGGCATCGCCATCCCCCACTGCCGGCTTGAAGGATGTTCCGCCCCGGTCAGCGCCCTGCTGCACCTCGAAGCCCCTATCGATTACGACGCCATCGATGGCGCGCCTGTGGACCTGCTGTTCGTCCTGCTGGTGCCTGAAGCTGCCACCGATGCGCATCTGGAACTGCTGCGCCAGATTGCCAGCATGCTCGATCGCAAGGAGGTTCGTGATCGCTTGCGTGCCGCCAGCAGTAACGAGGCCCTGTTCCAGGTTGTCCTGGACGTACAGAACGAGCACTGAACATGCGCCTGATCATTGTCAGCGGCCGGTCCGGCTCCGGCAAGAGCACCGCCCTCGATGTCCTGGAAGACAACGGTTTCTATTGCATTGACAACCTGCCCGCCGGGCTGCTGCCGGAGCTGGCGGAAGAGGCGCTGATCAACACCGAACTGCTGCAACCGAAGGTTGCCGTGTCGATTGACGCACGTAACCTGCCCAGCCACCTGACGCGCTTCCCCGAATTGCTCGAAGAAGCCCGCGCGCGCAACATCCAGTGCGATGTGCTGTTCCTGGATGCCGACGAAGACATGCTGCTCAAGCGCTTCTCGGAAACCCGCCGACGCCACCCACTGACCAATGCCAACCGCTCGCTGGCCGAAGCGATTCGCGTCGAGAGTGAGCTTTTGGGCCCGATCGCCGACCTGGCCGACCTGAAGATCGACACCACCAACCTGAACCTGTATCAGCTGCGTGATTCGATCAAGCTGCGTCTGCTTAACCAACCCGAGCCTGGCACTGCGTTCCTGGTCGAGTCCTTCGGTTTCAAGCGCGGCATGCCGGTGGATGCGGACCTGGTGTTCGATGTGCGCTGCTTGCCCAACCCTTACTGGAAGGCCGAGCTGCGCGAGCACTCCGGCCTCGAACAGCCGGTAATCGACTACCTGGGCGCACAACCGGATGTCGAAGACATGTTCAACGACATTTCCAGCTACCTGCTCAAGTGGCTGCCCCGCTTCGCCGCCAGCAACCGCGCCTACGTCACCATTGCCATCGGCTGCACCGGCGGCCACCACCGCTCGGTGTACATCACCGAGCGCCTTGGCCAGTTGCTGCAGCAATCCCTGAAAAACGTCCAGGTCCGCCACCGCGACCTCTAGCCCAAGGATCCGCCCCACGATGCCCGCCCGCGAAATCACCATTATCAACAAGCTGGGCCTGCATGCCCGGGCGGCAGCCAAGTTCGTCGGCGTGGCGGGCCGCTTCCCCTGCCAGGTGCGCGTTGGCCGTGCGCCAGACAAGCTGGTGGATGGCAAGAGCATCATGGCGGTGATGATGCTGGCGGCCGGCAAAGGCACCCAGGTGCACCTGCATACCGAAGGCGAGCAGGACAACGACGCCATGGATGCGCTGGTCGAGCTGATCAACAACTTCTTCGACGAAGGCGAATAAAAGCCAGCACGATCCTTGTTGGAGCGGCCTTGTGTCGCGAGAGGGCTGCAAAGCAGCCCCAGGATTTGAGCAACAATGCACAAGTTGCCGGGGCCGCTTTGCGGCCCTATCGCGACACAAGGCCGCTCCCACAGGGAACACGCAAACCTGATAATGAATCAGGACATCGCTGTATCCATCACCATCATCAGGCAGAAGCCAATACATAGCCCCAGGCTGGCCAGACGATGATGGCCGTTGCTGCGCGATTCCGGGATGATCTCCTGGGTCACCACCAGCAGCATCGCCCCCGCCGCGCAGGCCAGGCCCAGCGGCAGCAGCAGTTCGGCGACGTTTACCAGCCAGGCGCAAATCACTGCGGCCACCGGTTCGACCAAACCTGACGCTGCGCCGATCAGGAAGGCTTTGAAGCGCGCCATGCCCGCCCCGGCCAGCACCAGCGCAATCACCAGCCCCTCAGGCACGTCCTGCAACGCAATGCCCATCGCCAGGCTGTCGGCGTCGGCCATGCCACCACCGGCCGATACTCCGATGGCCATGCCTTCGGGGATGTTGTGCGCAATGATGGCAATGACAAACAGCCAGATACGCGCAGCAATCACCGGCTGATTGCCGGTGCCGACCAGCGCTTCCGGGGAGGCGCCAGACACCTTGAGGTCAACCAGAAACAGGCACAGCGCACCGAACAGCAAGCCAAAGCTGATCAGGCCACCCGCACCCCAAGGGCTGAAACCGATGGACTGGGCCGCGTCCAACCCCGGGATGATCAGGGAAAACGCGGTAGCCGCCAGCATCACGCCGGCGCCGAAGCCCAGCAGTGTGTCGGCCAGCGCCACCGGCATGTTGCGAATGACCAGTACCGGTACCGCCCCCAGCGCCGTCCCCAGTGCGCACAATGCGCCGCCCTCCAGGGCGCGCAACATGCGTGGCTCCAGGTCCAGCCAGGCAAGGCCGCGCGCTACCAACAGCGCAGTGCCCGCCAGCAAAAGCAAAGTCCCAAGCGCCAGACGAAACAGGCGCACACTGCTGACAGACATCACTTCAGAGCGCATACCGGTCCGACTCACTTCAGGGCTTCAACGTAACGACGTTCCACTTCCGCCCAGTCAATGACGTTGTAGAAAGCACCGATGTATTCCGGACGACGGTTCTGATACTTCAGGTAGTAGGCATGCTCCCACACGTCCAGGCCGAGGACAGGCGTATTGCCGTGCATCAGCGGGCTGTCCTGGTTACCGCTACTTTCCACCACCAGGGTCTTCTGCGGCGTCACGCTGAGCCAGGCCCAGCCGCTGCCGAAACGGGTCAACGCCGCTTTGGTGAAGGCGTCCTTGAAGGTGTCGAAACCGCCCAGTTGCGACGAGATGGCCTGCGCCAACTGGCCCTGTGGCTCACCGCCGCCCTCGGGCGACATCACGGTCCAGAACAGGCTGTGGTTGGCGTGGCCGCCGCCATGGTTGGTCACCGCACCGCGCAGGTTTTCCGGCAGTTGCTTGACCGCACCGACCAGTTTTTCCACCGGCCACTCGGCCCACTCGGTGCCTTCGATAGCAGCATTGAGGCCGTTGACGTAGGTCTGATGGTGCTTGCTGTGGTGGATCTCCATGGTCTGGGCGTCGATGTGCGGCTCCAGCGCATCGTAGGCGTAAGGCAAAGCAGGCAAGGTATGGGGCATGTCAGTGAACTCCGTAAGCATGGGTTCCAGGCGCCACATCCGGCTGGGCAGCGAGTTCGCTGGCTCCGGCACTGTGGCGGTTGAGCAGGCGCTCGGTTCGCGGGTACTGGCCGTACTCGGCGATGAAATTCAGCAGTTCGGTGTAGGTTCGCCCACTGTGGCGCAGGGCAGCGTCACGCAGCTCCTGGGGCAAGCGCGCCTCCTGGCTGGCCTGCAGCAGCCGCTGGTGGGCGGCGCACAGGTAGTCGGCGCTCTCGTGCGGCTGATTCAGGCGCAGGTGCAGGTCGGCCAGGTTGTGGTGGGCGATGACGAACACGGCCACCGCTTCGTCGACGTCATGCCAGCGCTCGAACAGCACCTGGGCCAGCGCCAAGGCTTGCAGGTAGTGTTCCCGGGCGTCGACCAGCTCGCCTTGTTCGAACAGGCGGTTGGCGGTTTCCGTGGTGCGTTTCCAGTGCTGCATGGTTGCCTCCTAAGCGGTGACGCAGGGTCAGATACCGCCGGCGGTGAGTTTTTCCGGGTCCAGCAGCGCTTCAAGCTGGTCACGCGACAGGTCGGTGTGCTCCAGTGCCACATCGATGATCGGGCGCCCCTGCTTGTAGGCGGTCTTGGCGATTTCGGCGGCCTTGAGGTAACCGATGATCGGGTTCAGCGCAGTGACCAGGATCGGGTTGCGCGCCAGGGCTTCCTTGAGCTTGTCCTCGTTGACCTTGAAGCTGGCGATGGCCTTGTCGGCCAGCAAGCGGCTGACGTTGGCCATCAGTTCGATGCTCTCCAGCAGGTTGCGGGCGATCACCGGCAGCATCACGTTCAGCTCGAAGTTGCCGGACTGGCCAGCGACGGCGATGGTCGCGTCATTACCGATCACCTGGGCGGCAACCATGGCAGTGGCCTCCGGAATCACCGGGTTGACCTTGCCCGGCATGATCGAAGAGCCCGGCTGCAAGCCTTGCAGCTCGATTTCGCCCAGGCCGGCCAGTGGACCGGAGTTCATCCAGCGCAAGTCGTTGGCGATCTTCATCAGTGCCACGGCGGTGGTCTTGAGCTGGCCAGACAGCGCCACGGCGGTGTCCTGCGAGCCGATCAGCGCGAACAGGTTCTGCCCGGGGGTGAACTCCACCTTGGTCAGGCCGCTGAGCTGTCGGGCGAAACCGGCAGCGAACTGAGGGTGGGCGTTGATGCCGGTACCCACGGCAGTGCCGCCTTGGGCCAGCGCCTGCAAGCTCGGCAGGGTCGCGTCGATGTGCCCCTTGGCAGCGTTGATCTGCGCCGCCCAGCCATCCAGCACCTGGCTCATGCGCACCGGCATGGCGTCCATCAAGTGGGTGCGTCCCGTTTTCACATACTGGTGCACTTGCGCCGACTTGGTCTCGATCACCTGTACCAGGTGGCTCAGGGCCGGCAGCAACTGCTCGTGCAAGGCCAGTGCAGCACTGACGTGAATGGTGGTGGGGATGATGTCGTTGCTGCTCTGGCCACAGTTGACGTGATCATTGGCATTGACAGCGTCACCCAGCACGCGGCTGGCCAGGGTGGCAATCACCTCGTTGGCGTTCATGTTCGAACTGGTGCCGGAACCGGTTTGGAACACATCCACCGGGAAGTGCTGGATAAAGTCTTGCGCCAGCAGTTGCTCGACTGCCTTGACGATGGCCTGGCCCTGCGCCGCAGACAGTTGCTCCAGCTCGACGTTGGCCTTGGCGGCGGCCGCTTTGGCCAGCAACAAGGCACGGATGAACTGGGCCGGCATGCGCAGGCCACTGACCGGGAAGTTGTCGACCGCGCGCTGGGTCTGGGCACCGTACAGGGCCTGGGCCGGCACCTGCAGTTCACCCATGCTGTCACGCTCGATACGGGTATCACTCATCATCAAATCCTTGCATCAGTTCATCGGGAGAAATCGACGGCAGCAGACGGCAATTGGCCAACTGCAGGGCGTAGGGCTGCCAGCGCTGGTTCTGTTCGTGGCGGTCGAGGTTGCGCAGGTCCAGCAGCGGGCGCCAGGCCTGGTCCAGGCACAGGCAGCGCCAATGCCAGGGCAGCATGCGATCGCAGGCGGTATCCAGCAGCAGGCGGAAAGAGGTCAGCGCCACCGTCCATGACGATGTCTCGGTGCAGCACACCAGATAGCGGCCTTCGGCCAGGTAATGCTCGATCAGGCGCGGCTCGTCGGGCTCGAGCGCACAGCGGATGCGCCGGCTGAGCCAGCGCCAGTTTTCCAGGTAGGGCAGTTCGCGGAGGACGGGTTTCATGAACATCATCGCCGGGTTACTGGATAATGATATTCATTATTAAGTGATAAACAGAATCACTTCAAGAAAAAGGTGATGAAAAAAAACCGGCGCAGGGGCCGGGTCTTCAGTTGCATTGAAAATTTTGTAGTGCCTGCTCCGGCCTCTTCGCGGGCGAGCCCGCGAAGAGGCGAGTGCAGGCTAAAGATCAGCTACCAGCAACAGTCATCCGCTCGATCAGAACCGATCCGGTGTGGATGTTGCTGCGGGTTTCAAGATCGCTGCCAATCGCAACAATCTGCTGGAACATATCCTTCATATTGCCGGCAATGGTCACTTCCTGCACCGCATGCTGAATCTCGCCATTTTCGACCCAGAAGCCAGCCGCACCACGGGAGTAATCCCCCGTCACCATGTTCAGCCCATGCCCCATCAACTCGGTCACCAGCAGCCCGCGCCCCATACGGCGGATCAACGCGGCCTGATCTTCGACACCGTGAGTGACGAACAGGTTGTGCACGCCACCGGAGTTGGCCGTGCTTGGCAGGCCCAGCTTGCGCCCGGAATAGGTGCCCAGCAGGTACGACACCAGCTCGCCTTTGTCGACGAACGGCTTGGCATAGGTAGCCAGGCCATCACCATCGAATGCTGCGCTGCCCAGTGCCTGTGGAATATGGGGGCGCTCGTCAAGGGTCAGCCAGGAGGGGAACAGCCGTTGCCCAATGGTCCCTTCAAGGAAAGACGACTTGCGGTAAAGATTGCCGCCGGAAATGGCCGAGAGGAAGCTGCCAAACAGGCCACCGGCCAGTTCGGCGGAAAACAGCACCGGCACCTCGCAGGTCGGTACCGGACGCGCGCCCAAGCGACTGGCTGCGCGCTGGGCAGCGCGCACGCCGATGCTGCGCGGGTCGGCCAGCAGGTTGCCCTGGCGGTTCACGTCGTACCAGTAGTCACGCTGCATCTGGCCATCGCCTTCAGCGATCATCACGCAGCTCAGGCTGTGCCGGGTCGAGGCGTAACTGCCGATGAAGCCATGGCTGTTGCCATACACACGGCAGCCCTGGTGAGTATTGAGTGTGGTGCCATCGGCGTTGAGGATGCGCGGGTCTTCATCGAACGCCGCAGCCTCGCAGGCCAGGGCCATCTCGATGGCCTTTTCGGGCTCCATCGCCCAGTCATGGTACAGGTCCAGATCAGGGATTTCGCGGGCCATCAGCGCTGCGTCTGCCAGACCGGAACATTCGTCCTCGGACGTATGCTTGGCAATGGCCAGGGCTGCGGCGACGGTCTCGCGGATCGCATCCGGGCCACTGGCCGAGGTGCTGGCCGAGCCTTTGCGCTGACCAACGTAAAGGGTGATACCAAAGCCTTGGTCGCGATTGAACTCGACCGTTTCAACCTCGCGCTGGCGTACCGTGGTGGACAGGCCCTGCTCCAGCGACACCGCCACTTCACAGGCACTGGCCCCCTGACGGCGCGCCTCGGCAATGATTGCCTCGACCTGCTCCTGCAATGCTGGCAGGTCCTTCGGACCTACGCTCTGGACTGCACTCATGGTTCTCTCCACTCAAATTCTGCGTACGGCTCGGGGTCATTCTACGACCGGGCCGGACAAGCGGCCCCCGACTGGTTATCATGGCGGCGATTTCTAGCGGACTGCCACCATGGTTGATTCAAACAACGACGCCTTCGACGGCGAAAAAAGCAAAACCCAGATCAAGCGCGAACTGCATGAGCTGGTCGAACTCGGCGAGCGCCTTACTACGCTCAAAGCCGATACCCTGGCCCGCCTGCCGTTGACCGACGAGCTGCGCAAGGCCCTGGCCGAGGCCAGCAAGCACACCGCTCACGGTGCCCGCAAACGCCACATGTCGTTTGTCGGCAAGCTGATGCGCGTACAGGACCTGGACGCCATCCACGCCTTGCTTGAGCAGATGGACAGCTCGACCCGCCAGTACAACGAGCGCTTCCACGGTCTGGAGCGCTGGCGCGACCGGTTGATCGACGGCAACGACGAAGACCTTGAGCGCTTCGTCAACGAGTACCCCGACACCGACCGCCAACAGCTGCGCTCGCTGGTGCGCCATGCCCAGCACGAAAAAGCGCGGAACAAGCCGCCTGCTGCTGCGCGCAAGGTGTTCAAGTACATCCGCGACCTCGACGAGTTACAGCGCGGTTTGCGCTGAGCCCCTGGGGCCGCTGTGCGGCCCAATCGCGACACAAGGCCGCTCCCACAGTATTCGCGCAGCCATTCCTGCATGGCGCAGCCCCTGTGGGAGCGGCCTTGCGTCGCGAAAGGACCGCAAAGCGGTCCCAGATGGCCATCACGCCCCGGTACCGCCCACGGTAATCGCATCCAGCTTCAAGGTAGGCTGCCCCACCCCGACCGGCACCGACTGCCCGTCCTTGCCGCACGTCCCTACCCCGCTGTCCAGCGCCAGGTCGTTACCGACCATCGACACCCGGCTCATCGCCTCCGGCCCGTTGCCGATCAGCGTCGCACCCTTCACCGGCGCGGTAATCTTGCCGTCTTCGATCAGGTAGGCCTCACTGGTCGAGAACACGAACTTGCCGCTGGTGATGTCCACCTGGCCACCGCCGAGGTTGGCGCAGTAGATACCTTTCTTCACCGACGCGATGATTTCCTGCGGGTCGCTATCGCCTGCACGCATGTAGGTGTTGGTCATGCGCGGCATTGGCAGGTGCGCGTAGGATTCACGGCGGCCGTTGCCGGTCACTGCCATGCCCATCAGGCGTGCGTTGAGCTTGTCCTGCATGTAGCCCTTGAGCACACCGTTCTCGATCAGCGTGGTGCATTCAGTCGGGGTGCCCTCGTCATCCACGCTCAGCGAGCCACGGCGGCCTTCGAGCGTGCCGTCGTCAACGATGGTGCACAGGCTCGATGCCACTTTCTCGCCAATACGGCCACTGAACGCCGAGCTGCCCTTGCGGTTGAAGTCACCTTCCAGGCCATGGCCTACCGCCTCGTGCAGCAACACGCCCGACCAGCCCGAGCCCAGTACCACCGGCAAGGTGCCGGCAGGTGCCGGGATCGCCTCCAGGTTTACCAGCGCCTGGCGCAAGGCTTCGCGGGCATAGCCCATCACCCGTTCCTCGGTGAAGAAGCGGTAGTCGGTACGCCCGCCACCGCCCTGCCCGCCGCGCTCGCGACGGCCGTTCTGCTCGACGATGACGCTGACGTTGAAGCGCACCAGCGGGCGCACGTCGGCGGCCAGGCTGCCATCGGCCGCAGCAATCAGGATGCGCTCCCAGACCCCGGCCATGCTTACGCTGACCTGCTGGATGCGTGGGTCCAGGGCGCGGGTGGCGGCGTCGACACGCTTGAGCAGCTCAACCTTTTCGGCACGGCTCAGTACATCCAGCGGGTTGTCTGCGGCATACAGAGCGGTCACTTCCTGGCTGCGGAAGGCCTGGACCGTGCCGTTCTGCCCGGCACGGGAAATGGAACGGGCGGCGCGCGCCGCCGAGGTCAGCGCCTCGAGGTTGATCGCATTGCTGTAGGCGAAGCCGGTCTTTTCACCGGACTGGGCACGTACGCCCACGCCCTGGTCCAGGTTGAAGCTGCCCTCTTTGACGATGCCGTCTTCCAGCGCCCAGGTTTCCGAGATCTGACCCTGGAAATACAGGTCGGCGGCGTCGATGCCGGGGCCGGCCAACTCACCCAGCACGCTTTGCAGGCTGTCCAGGGTCAAGCCGCCTGGGGCCAGGAGCTGCTCGCTGACGGTGGATAACATCTGGCTCATAGTCACTCCGAGGTGTGCGCAGGCCGCAACGCGCCCTGCGAGAAAAAGCGCCGGTGCGTTACCACCGGCATGCGCGCCCGGATGGACGCTTGTTCATCAATGTTGCGCTCGGCAAGCAGTACCGCTTCGCCTTGCGCCTGTTCTGCGACGATGCGCCCCCAAGGGTCGACGATCGCCGCATGGCCATGGGTTTCACGTGGGCCCGGGTGGGTGCCGCCCTGCGCCGCAGCCAGCAGGTAACACTGGGTTTCGATCGCGCGGGCGCGTACCAGCACCTCCCAATGCGCCGCACCTGTCACAGCAGTAAAGGCCGCTGGCGCAGTGATCAGCTCCGCGCCGGCAGCGCGCAGCGCGCTGTACAGCTCAGGGAAGCGCAAGTCGTAGCACACGCTCAGCCCCAGCCGCCCAACCGGGGTGTCGGCCACCACCACCTGGGTGCCATGGGCGTAGTCGTCCGACTCACGGTACCGGCCGCGGTTGTCGGCAACGTCCACGTCGAACAGGTGCAGCTTGTCATAACGTGCCGCCACCTCGCCGTACTCGTCGATCAGCAGCGAGCAGGCGTGGGCCTTGGCCTCGGGCTGGCCGACCGGCGGCAAGGGCAAAGTACCGGCCACAATCCATAACTTGAGGTCGCGGGCGGTGCGTTTCAACCATGGCAGGATCGGCCCTTCGCCCATTGCTTCGGCGCGGCCGATGGCAGCGGCGTCCTTGCGGCCCATGGCGGCGAAGTTTTCCGGCAGCACCGCCAGCCTGGCGCCCCCAAATGCGGCCTGCTCCAACAGGGCCCCGGCACGCTGCAGGTTGGCCAGCACATCATCCTGGCTGACCATCTGGATTACCGCTGCCTTCATGGGTACTCCTAGCGGGATTTCTCGAAAGGTTTCACAAATGTGATTCTAGGCTCTTTCCACGGCCCTTCGACACGGTAGTGCACGCTGGCAAACCGCGATACGCGGTCACCGATCAAGCGGTCGACCAGGAACAGCGCACCGCCTACGGCCGGCGCGCCGATAATCAGTGCCGCCAGCGGCAGGTTGTTGGTCACTGGCAGGCTCACCTGCAGGTTGGCATCTACCCGGTCGCGCACCATGTCCAGCGTGCCTTCCAGCTCGAAGTTGCTCGACGGGCCAGTCACGCTGATCGGCTCGCGGGTCACATAGACACCGTCACTGGCCACCAGCAGACCTTTGACCCGGTCATAGGCCAGGCCCTTTTCGAACAGGTCGGAGAAGTCCAGGCGCAGGCGCCGGCCAATGGCGTTGAAGTTGAGCAGGCCGAACACGCGCAGTGCCTGTGCACTGCCTTCGACTTCGACGAACTGGCCGGTGCGCAGTGCCGCGTCCATGCTGCCAGAGAAGCGCTTCAAGCCCACCGCAGCAGGCGAACCCGGCCAGCGGCCGTCCACATCCAGGCGGAAGTCGCGGCTGGTCACGGTCGGGGCGAAGCCCCAGGCCTTGAGCACATCCGCCAGATTCTTGCCGTCCAGGCGCCCTTTGTACCAGCTGCTGGTGCTGCCTTGCGCACCCTCCCAGCCCCCTCCGCCGTCGATGCGCAGGCCTTTGAAGTCGAGGTCGATATCACTGGCGGTCACGCCACGCGCTGTCGGGCGCAATTTGATCGCCGCGCTGCCGAACAGGTCGTCGCCGCGGTAGAGCTTATCGATACTCAGGTCCAGCGCCGGTACCTTGCGCGGGTCAAACGAGGCCAACGGGTCCGGGCCTTCTTCGGCCTGAGCCTGGGCAGGGTCGGCAGCGGGCAGGCGCAGGGTCTGCATGCGCACGACCATGGGCGCCCCCTTGGCATCCGGCACACGGGCGTTGCCAATCACTTCCCTGCTGTCGAGGCGCAGGTCCCAGGCTGCGCCGCCACGGGCCATGCGTACCACGGCCTGGTTCAGGTCCATGCCGAAGGCTTTCAGCTGGCCAATGCTCAAGTCGACACTTTGCAGGTTCTGTCGCGCGCTACCGCCCGGATCGTCGCCGGCAAGGCGGGCCGCCTGTTCCTGCCAGGGCGCCAGGTCCAGCGACTCCAGGCGCCCGCGCACCCGCAGGCCCTGGCCAGTGGGCAGTTGGGCATCACCGGTGCCCAACAGCAACTCACCACGGCCCTGTGCCAGCTTGTCAGCCGGCGCGGCGTAGGCAAAGCGTGCAAGGTCGGCGTAAGCGGCATCGAAACGCCGCTCCTGGCCTTGCAGGTTCATGCTGAAACGGCTGTCGCGGGAATCTGCTGCAGCTTTGCCGAAGGGGGCCGGCAGGTCGATGGCCAAGCCCTTGAGGGTCGAGTTGACGCTCAGCCGGTTATCCCGGCTACCCAGGCTGAGCTGCAACTGATAAGGCAGGTCGCCGGACGCTGGCAAGGCCTGCTTGAACTGCAGCCAGTCGGTCAGCGCCTTGAGCGCTACCTGGCCATTGGCGTCGATACGCGTCTGCATCTGCCCCGGCTGGCCTTCGGCAGTAATTTGCGCCGTCACCGGCTTGCCGAACGCCTGCAGGCTGATGCCCTTGCCACTAAGGCCCTTGTCAAAATCGAAGCTGAAGTCACCTTTCAGGCGGCTCAACTCCAGGCTCGGCGGGGCAACTTTCAAGCGCGCATCGCGGGTGGCGAAGTCCACCTGTACTTTCGGCCGTTCGCCGTGGGCCAGCGGGATGTCGAGCTTGACCTTGCCCTTCAACGGCCCTTCGCCCTCCCAGCCGGCGAAGATCTCGCCCGTGCCGATCGGCGCTTCCTTGAGTATTTTCAGGCCATCGCCCAGGCTCCCGTCGAAGTCGCCATCCAGGTACAGGCGGCTGTGCTGGTCACCCTCGACATGCGGGATATCGACGCTGACATCGCTCACCTTGGTGTCGAGCAACACACCACGCTGAGCCTTGATGCGCACACCGCTGTCCTCGATGAACACATCGCCATCGACGTGCTGCACCTGCGGCCAGCCAGGCTGGAAGTCCAGGGCGGCGTCCCGCACCTTGAAAAACAGGCTGATGCTGCGAGCCTCTGGCGCGGCGCCATGGTTCAGCGAGCCCTGGTACTGGAAGTAGCCCTCATCCACCGTGCCTTTGACGATGGCGCTGCGCAGCCATTCGTCGAGGGCCGGGCTGAGCACCTCGGGCAGGTACTTGGCGGTGTAGCGGCCATCGCCCTCGGTCAGGCCGACACGCAGGTCCATGTAGTCCTCGCGGCCTTCTTCGAACAACAGGCGAATAAGGAAGTCACCAGCAATCTTGCCCTCCTCGCCCAGCACCTTGAGGTAAGGCGCAACCAGGGTGAAGCCTTCCTTGTCCAGCGCCCAGGTCAGGCGCGCATTGGCTTTCTGGTAGTGCCAGGGTTTGGCGAAGATCGGGTAGAGGTGCAGCATGAATGCATCGGTATCCAGGCGCAGTTCACCATGGCCCAGGTCGCCGCTGATGCGGCCGCTGACGTTACCGGCAGCCGGGGCCCCGTGGTAGGCATCGAAACCGACCTTCTCCAGGTTGGCGTCGAACTGCAGGCGCTGGTCTCCCTCGGCCTTGGGCCGGGCCTCCAGCCGTACATTGCGCAACGCGCCGGTTACCTTCAGGCCATTGACCACGGCCATGACATTGTCAGGCAGCGGTGCCAAGGCATCGATCAGCGGGGTCAGGGGCGTAAGGTGCAGCCGGTCGGCCTGCAGCTTCCAGCTTTCATCGGCAGTGCTCTCGCCTGGGCGCTGCTGCAACTGCAGGTGCGACTCCCAACGGGTCTTGCCGATGTCCATGGCCAGGGAGTCGACCACTACATCAAAGCCTTGAGCCCGGCGCTGGAACCAGGCGCCCAAGGCCAGATTGTTCAGTGTCGCGGCCTTGCGCCCGGCATAGCCGCCCTGCAGCTCGGGTGCGTTGAGCCGCACCACTGCCTGCTGCAATTGCCCTTCGCGCCAGTCGACCCAGAACTCGCCGCCCGCTCGCAGCGCGTCGGCATGCCACTGGCCCAGCAGGCGTGGGGGCAACCAGCGCGCCCAGTCACTTTGCGGCAGGCTCAGGTAGGCATCTACCTGGGCATCTCGCCAGGCCTTGGCCGACGCACGGCTACGCAGGTTCAGCGCCAGGGGCTGGCCATCGGGCAGGGTCGCATTCAGGTCCACAATCTGGCGCGAAGCGCCTGCCTGCAGGCCGGCGCTCACATACGTCAGGGTGAGCGGGTCACGCTGCCACGGGTGCAAGGTGACCTGACTGTCGAACACATCGATGCGGCCCAGCTGGCGCAGGCGCTGCAGCAGTTCGGCGGGGTCCAGTGGCGCATCGTCCTTCTTCGGCAGGCCTTCGAGGTGCCAGGCACCCTGCTCGTTCTCGCGCAGGATCAGTTGCAGGCCGCCCAGTTGTATTCGCGCCAGGCGCACTTCGCGGGCACTGAGGCTGGCCCAGACATCGGGAACTACCTTGACGTCGTCCAGGCGCAGCGCGGTCGCACCTTCACCCAGCTGCAGGTCACGCACCCGCAGCACCGGTGCCAGCCCGCTCCAGCGCCCTTCAAGGGCACCGACATGCACCGGCAGGCCCAACGCCTGTTCAGCTTTGCGCTCCACATCAGCACGGTACTCGGCCACCAGCGGCACCAACTCGCGGCCGAGGCTGACATACAGCGCCACCAATACCGCCAGCAGGGCGCAAAAGCCCAGCCCCCAGCGGGTCAAGGCGACAAGAACGCGAGTCAGACGTCCCATGGCCATGGCCCTCCAAGTCGTTTATCCATGATGGCCGGTAGTGGCGGTTTTGCCAGCCCAGCCATCCAGTGGCGCGTTCGAGAAGACCTCAGAGCAGCACCACGTCGTATTGTTCCTGCGAATACATCGACTCGACCTGGAAGCGAATGGTTCGACCGATAAAGGCCTCAAGTTCTGCCACATTGCCGGACTCCTCATCCAGCAGGCGGTCGACCACTTTCTGGTTGGCCAGCACCCTGTAGCCCTCGGCCTGATAGGCACGGGCTTCGCGCAGGATCTCGCGGAAAATTTCGTAACAGATGGTCTCGGGGGTTTTCAGCTTGCCGCGGCCCTGGCAGGCCAGGCACGGCTCGCACAGCACCTGCTCCAGGCTTTCACGGGTGCGCTTGCGGGTCATCTGCACCAGGCCCAGTTCGGTGATGCCGATGATGTTGGTCTTTGCGTGGTCCCTTTCCAGTTGCTTTTCCAGTGTACGCAGCACCTGGCGCTGGTGTTCTTCATCTTCCATGTCGATGAAGTCGATGATGATGATGCCGCCGATATTGCGCAGGCGCAGTTGCCGGGCGATGGCGGTGGCAGCCTCCAGGTTGGTCTTGAAGATGGTCTCTTCAAGGTTGCGATGGCCGACGAATGCACCGGTGTTCACGTCAATGGTGGTCATCGCCTCGGCCGGGTCGACCACCAGGTAGCCGCCGGACTTGAGCGGTACCTTGCGCTCCAGGGCGCGCTGGATTTCGTCTTCGACACCATACAGGTCAAAGATGGGCCGCTCGCCAGGGTAGTGTTCGAGGCGGTCGGCGATTTCCGGCATCAGTTCGCCAACGAACTGCGTGGTCTTCTGGAAGGTTTCACGCGAGTCGATGCGGATCTTCTCGATCTTCGGGTTGACCAGGTCACGCAGGGTACGCAGGGCCAGGCCCAGGTCCTCGTAGATGACCATGGGTGCGCCGCAGGTCTTGATCTGGGAGCCAATCTGCTCCCACAGGCGGCGCAGGTAACGGATGTCCTGCAAGATCTCTTCAGCACGTGCGCCTTCGGCCGCAGTGCGCAGGATGAAGCCGCCGGCATCCTTGATGTTCTCGCTTTCCATGCAGTTGCTTACCACCTGCTTGAGGCGGTCACGCTCGGCTTCGTCTTCGATCTTCAGCGAAATGCCGACATGGCTGCTGCGTGGCATGTATACCAGGTAGCGCGAAGGGATCGACAGCTGGGTGGTCAGGCGCGCACCTTTGGTGCCGATCGGGTCCTTGGTCACCTGCACCACAAGGGCCTGGCCTTCATGCACCAGTGCAGTGATGGTTTCGACTGCCGAGCCTTCACGCTGGGAAATTTCCGACGCATGGATGAACGCAGCGCGCTCCAGGCCGATGTCGACGAAGGCCGCCTGCATGCCTGGCAGCACACGCACCACCTTGCCCTTGTAGATATTGCCGACGATGCCACGGCGCTGGGTGCGCTCGACGTGCACTTCCTGCAGTACCCCGTTTTCCACCACCGCCACGCGTGACTCCATCGGGGTGATGTTGATCAGGATCTCTTCACTCATGGCCGGCTCTCGTCAAAGGTCTTTTGTAATGATGGATGGCGTATGCCGTGCTGGCTACCGCGGGTTTGTTACCTCTGGCGTATGCACGGGCGATTGCCAACAGGCGATACCAAACGTGCCAAGCAACTCGGCCGTCTCACTGAGGGGCAGGCCTACCACGGCCGAATAACTGCCGGAAAGGCCGGTGACGAACACTGCGCCCAGGCCCTGGATAGCGTAGCCACCAGCCTTGTCTACAGGCTCGCCGCTGGCCCAGTAGCGTTGCGCTTCATCGGCGCTGATGGCCCGGAACCGCACCTTGCTGGTGACGCACAGGCTTTGCATAAGCAGGCCATTGCTGAGGGCAACCGCAGTCAACACCTGGTGCTCGCGGCCCGACAGGTCGGCCAGCATGGCCAAGGCATCCTCGCGGTTTTCCGGCTTGCCGAGAATACGCCCGTCGAGCACCACGGCAGTGTCTGCCCCCAGCACTACAGCCGGGCCCTCGACACTGGCCAGACCGGCGGCGGCCTTGGCCCGAGCCAGGCGTTCAACGTAGGCCAGGGCGCTTTCGCCGGGCAGCGGGGATTCATCGATGGGTGCACTGACGACGGTGAAGGGCACACCGATCTGGGTCAGCAATTCACGACGGCGGGGCGAGCCAGAGGCCAGGTATAGCGGGTTCATGCAGACATCTCCCTGTCAGTTGCGGCGGCGCCGTCAGTTGATATGCAAGCGTCGGCGCAGGTCGCGCAGGGCGAAACTGATCCATGGCCAGAGCAAGGCACTGATGACCGCCGACCAGACCAGCGCCAGGGTAGGCAGGCGGTTGCCGGTCAGCGCGCTGAGCCATAGCTGGATAAGCTGGGCGATGCCGAATATGACCAGAATCACCAGGCTCTGCTGCCACATGGGGAACATACGCAGGCGCTGCTGCAGGGACAACACCAGGAAGGTGATGAGGGTGAGGATCAGTGCGTTCTGCCCCAGCAGGGTACCGTACAGCACGTCCTCGGCCAGGCCCAGCACGAATGCCGTGGTCATGCCGACCTTGCTCGGCACCGCCAGGGTCCAGAACGACACCAGCAAAGCCAGCCACATGGGCCGGAACACTTCCATGAACTGCGGCATGGGCGAGACGCTGAGCAGCAGGCCGATGGCGAAAGTCAGCCAGATGACCCAGCCGTTGTTGCGGCGTGAAGCAGCCATCATTGTCTCCGGGTGTGAGCGGGTGCGGCAGGCGCTGCGGCAGGCGTGGCAGGGGTAGCTGCCGGGGCTGCAGGCTGGGCGGCCGGCGCTGCGGGTGTGGAGGGCGCCACAGGCGTATTGCTGGCAGGTGTACCCTGCTCGCCCGTGCTCACCGGTTGGCCGGGGACCGAGGTGCCCTTGCGGTCAGCCTCTTCCTGGGCGATGGCGGCGTCGGTAGCACGCTGCTCCGGGGTACGCCGGTCACTGAATACCAGCAGCATGTAACGGCTGCGGTTGAGCGCGGCGGTGGGGATGGCACGCACGATGGCAAACGGCTGCCCGGAATCGTGGATCACCTCGTTGACCGTAGCCACCGGGTAGCCGGCCGGGAAGCGTTGGCCCATGCCGGAACTGACCAACAGGTCGCCTTCCTTCACGTCGGCCGTATCAGCCACATGGCGCAGTTCAAGGCGCTCCGGGTTGCCGGTGCCGCTGGCGATGGCACGCAGGCCGTTGCGGTTGACCTGCACCGGGATGCTATGGGTGGTATCGGTCAGCAACAGCACCCGCGAGGTGTAGGGCATCAGTTCGACTACCTGGCCCATCAGGCCGCGGGCATCGAGCACCGGCTGGCCCAGGAACACACCATCACGCTCGCCCTTGTTGATCAGGATGCGGTGGGTGAACGGGTTGGGGTCGACACCGATCAGCTCGGCCACTTCGACTTTTTCGTTGACCAGCGCCGAAGAGTTCAGCAATTCGCGCAGGCGCACGTTCTGCTCGGTCAGGGCCGCCAGCTTCTGCAGGCGCCCCTGCAACAGCAGGGCCTCGGTCTTGAGCTTTTCGTTTTCGGCGATCAGTTCGGTGCGGCTGCCGAACTGGCCGGCCACGCCTTGCCACGCACGTTGCGGCAGGTCGGTGATCCAGTACGACTCCATCAGCACCAGGCCCATCTGGCTGCGCACGGGCTTTAGCACGTCAAAGCGCGCGTCGACAACCATCAACGCGACCGACATCACCACCAGAACGAGCAGGCGAACGCCCAGCGAAGGGCCCTTGGAGAAAAGCGGTTTAATGGGCCGTTCCTCGTGGACGACTCAGGAGGTCATTGGACATGGGACAACGCACCAGCCTGGTTGCGGGTTGACGGATACGGCGCCCTGAACGGGCACCCGCCCAGCACATACAGGTAGCACTGTGCGTACTACCTGTAAACCGGGCGCTCGTGAACAGCGAGTGGGATCACTCGCTGGAGAGCAGGTCCATCGCGTGCTTGTCCATCATCTCCAGGGCGCGACCGCCGCCACGGGCGACACAGGTCAGCGGGTCCTCGGCGACGATCACCGGCAGGCCGGTTTCCTGGGCCAGCAGCTTGTCGAGGTCACGCAGCAGCGCGCCACCACCGGTCAGCACCAGGCCACGCTCGGCGATGTCCGAAGCCAGCTCGGGCGGCGATTGCTCCAAGGCGCTCTTCACGGCCTGGACGATGGTCGCCAGCGATTCCTGCAGCGCTTCGAGCACTTCGTTGGAGTTCAGGGTGAAGGCACGCGGTACGCCTTCGGCCAGGTTGCGGCCACGCACATCGACTTCGCGCACTTCGCCGCCTGGGTAAGCGGTACCGATTTCCTGCTTGATGCGCTCGGCGGTGGACTCGCCGATCAGGCTGCCGTAGTTGCGGCGCACGTAGGTAACGATGGCTTCGTCGAAGCGGTCGCCGCCAACGCGGACGGACTCGGCATAAACCACGCCGTTCAAGGAGATCAGTGCGATTTCAGTGGTACCACCACCGATATCGACGACCATCGAACCGCGGGCCTCTTCAACCGGCAAGCCAGCACCGATGGCAGCAGCCATTGGCTCTTCGATCAGGAACACTTCACGGGCACCGGCACCCAGGGCCGACTCGCGAATGGCGCGGCGCTCTACCTGGGTCGACTTGCACGGTACGCAGATCAGCACGCGCGGGCTTGGCTGCAGGAAGCTGTTCTCGTGGACCTTGTTGATAAAATATTGCAACATTTTTTCGCAAACGCTGAAGTCGGCGATGACGCCGTCCTTCATCGGACGAATGGCAGCAATGTTGCCAGGCGTACGGCCCAGCATGCGTTTGGCTTCGGTACCGACGGCGACAACGCTTTTCTGATTGCCATGGGTACGGATGGCAACAACCGAGGGCTCATTCAGGACGATACCGCGCTCACGCACGTAAATAAGGGTGTTGGCAGTACCCAGGTCGATGGAAAGATCGCTGGAAAACATGCCACGCAGTTTCTTGAACATGGGAAAGTGACCCTGGGGAAAGCGTGGGTAAAAAAGTGCGGCAAACTCTAACAATGGCAGGGATTTTGGGCAAGGAGCCAATATGTTAAATTGGCTGTTTTTCCGAGCACGCCAGCCGATGATCGCGGCCGTTGGACCGCCAGAAAGCTGACATGTTCCTCACTGCGGACCCAAATTCCGTTCTTTGTTTCCCTTGGAGATCCCCATGGCGCTTGAACGCTGCGACGTGGAAAAGATCGCCCATCTGGCCCGTCTGGGGCTGAATGATGGCGAACTGCCACGTATTACCGAAGCCCTGAACAGCATCCTCGGGCTGGTCGACCAGATGCAAGCGGTCGACACCACTGGCATCGAGCCCCTGGCCCACCCGCTGGAGGCCAGCCAGCGCCTGCGCCCCGACCAGGTCACAGAAAGCAACCAGCGCGACGTCTACCAGGCTATCGCGCCGTCGACCGAAAGCGGTCTGTACCTGGTTCCCAAAGTCATCGAGTAAGGGATAGAGCCTGCCATGCATCAATTGACCCTGGCCGAGATCGCCCGCGGACTCGCCGACAAGTCGTTTTCCTCCGAAGAGCTGACCGGCGCCCTGTTGGCGCGCATCAAGCAACTCGACCCGCAAATCAACAGCTTCATCAGCGTCACCGAAGACCTGGCCCTGGGCCAGGCGCGTGCCGCCGACGCCCGTCGCGCCGCAGGCGAAACCGGCGCGCTGCTGGGTGCACCCATCGCCCACAAGGACCTGTTCTGCACCAACGGCGTACGCACCAGTTGCGGCTCGAAGATGCTCGACAACTTCAAGGCACCGTACGACGCCACCGTGGTCGCCAAGCTGGCTGAAGCTGGCATGGTCACCTTGGGCAAGACCAACATGGACGAGTTCGCCATGGGTTCGGCCAACGAATCCAGCCACTACGGCGCGGTGAAGAACCCCTGGAACCTCGAACACGTTCCAGGCGGTTCGTCGGGCGGTTCGGCTGCTGCCGTGGCCGCACGCCTGCTGCCGGCCACCACCGGTACCGACACCGGCGGCTCGATCCGCCAGCCGGCGGCACTGACCAACCTCACCGGTCTCAAGCCGACGTACGGTCGCGTGTCGCGCTGGGGCATGATCGCCTACGCCTCCAGCCTCGACCAGGGCGGCCCACTGGCCCGCACTGCCGAGGACTGCGCCCTGCTGCTGCAAGGCATGGCCGGCTTCGACGCCAAGGACTCCACCAGCATCGAAGAGCCGGTGCCGGACTACAGCGCCAACCTGAACGCTTCGCTGCAGGGCCTGCGCATCGGCCTGCCGAAAGAGTACTTCGGTGCCGGCCTCGACCCACGTATCGCCGACCTGGTCCAGGCCAGCGTCAAGGAGCTGGAAAAGCTCGGCGCGGTGGTCAAGGAAATCAGCTTGCCGAACATGCAGCATGCCATCCCGGCCTACTACGTGATCGCCCCGGCGGAAGCCTCTTCCAACCTGTCGCGTTTCGACGGCGTGCGCTTCGGCTACCGCTGCGAAGAGCCAAAAGACCTCACCGACCTGTACAAGCGTTCCCGTGGCGAAGGCTTCGGCACAGAAGTGCAGCGCCGCATCATGGTCGGCACCTACGCCTTGTCGGCCGGCTACTACGACGCCTACTACGTGAAGGCACAGCAGATCCGCCGCCTGATCAAGAACGACTTCATGGCTGCCTTCAACGATGTCGACCTGATCCTCGGCCCGACCACGCCTAACCCGGCCTGGAAGCTTGGCGCCAAGAGCAGCGACCCGGTCGCTGCCTACCTGGAAGACGTCTACACCATCACCGCCAACCTGGCGGGCCTGCCGGGCCTGTCGATGCCGGCCGGCTTCGTCGACGGCCTGCCGGTCGGCGTACAGCTGCTGGCGCCGTACTTCCAGGAAGGCCGCCTGCTCAACGTCGCGCACCGCTACCAGCAAGTGACCGACTGGCACACCCGCGCCCCCAACGGCTTCTGAGGAGTTCACACATGCAATGGGAAGTTGTGATCGGGCTTGAAATCCACACTCAGCTCGCCACCCAGTCGAAGATCTTCTCCGGCAGCGCCACCACTTTCGGCTCAGAGCCGAACACCCAGGCGAGCCTGGTTGACCTGGGCATGCCCGGCGTATTGCCGGTGCTGAACCAGGAAGCCGTGCGCATGGCGTGCATGTTCGGCCTGGCCATCGATGCCGAAATCGGCAAGCGGAACGTGTTCGCGCGCAAGAACTACTTCTACCCGGACCTGCCCAAGGGTTACCAGATCAGCCAGATGGACCTGCCGATCGTCGGTAAGGGCCACCTGGATATCGCCCTGGAAGACGGCACCATCAAGCGCATCGGGGTAACCCGCGCGCACCTGGAAGAAGACGCCGGCAAAAGCCTGCACGAAGACTTCAGCGGCTCCACCGGCATCGACCTCAACCGTGCCGGCACCCCGCTGCTGGAAATCGTCTCCGAGCCTGACATGCGCAGTGCCAAGGAAGCCGTGGCCTACGTCAAGGCAATCCACGCGCTGGTGCGCTACCTGGGCATCTGCGACGGCAACATGGCCGAAGGCTCGCTGCGCTGCGACTGCAACGTGTCGATCCGCCCGAAAGGCCAGGCCGAATTCGGCACCCGCTGCGAGATCAAGAACGTCAACTCGTTCCGCTTCATCGAGCGCGCGATCAACAGCGAAATCCAGCGCCAGATCGACCTGATCGAAGACGGCGGCAAGGTGGTGCAGGAAACCCGCCTGTATGACCCGAACAAAGATGAAACCCGCTCCATGCGCAGCAAGGAGGAAGCCAACGACTACCGTTACTTCCCCGACCCAGACCTGCTGCCGGTGGTGATCGAGGACAGCTTCCTCGAAACCATTCGCGCCGGCCTGCCGGAGCTGCCGCCGCAGAAGGTCGAACGCTTCCAGAGCCAGTACGGCCTGTCGGCCTACGACGCCAACGTGCTGGCTTCCAGCCGCGAACAGGCAGACTACTTCGAGGAAGTGGTAAAAATCGGTGGCGACGCCAAGCTGGCCGCCAACTGGGTCATGGTCGAGCTGGGCAGCCTGCTTAACAAGCTGGGCATCGAGATAGACCAGGCACCGGTCAGCGCCGCGCACCTGGGTGGCATGCTGCTGCGCATCCGCGACAACACCATCAGCGGCAAGATCGCCAAGACCGTGTTCGAAGCCATGGCTGCCGGTGAAGGCGACGCCGACAGCATCATCGAAAGCAAAGGCCTGAAGCAGGTTACCGACACCGGTGCGATCGACAAGATGCTCGACGAAATGCTGGCGGCCAACGCCGAGCAGGTCGAACAGTACCGCGCCGCCGACGAGGCCAAGCGTGGCAAGATGTTCGGCTTCTTTGTCGGCCAGGCGATGAAGGCTTCCAAAGGCAAGGCCAACCCGGGGCAGGTGAACCAATTGCTCAAGGCCAAGCTCGAAGGCTGAGCTGAAAAAGCGGCGAGGGCCTAGCCCTCGTTCGCCGGCAAGCCAGCTCCCACAGGTACAGCGCCGCTCTTGAGGGCGATGAGGTACCTGTGGGAGCTGGCTTGGCGGCGATGGGCCGCGCAGCGGCCCCAATAGCACCGGAGCAAGAACTTGCTAAAAAAATCCCTCGGCACGCTAGCCCTCTTCTCTTTCCTGGCCGGCTGCGCCAGCCATGACATCGACCCGCGCGGTTACGACCAGACGGGCACCGCTTCCTATTACGGCTCGCGCCACCACGGCAAACGCACCGCCAGCGGCGAACCGTTCAACCAGCACGGCCTTACCGCCGCCCATCGCAGCCTGCCGTTCGGCACTCGCGTACGGGTCACCAACACGGCCAACCAGCGCAGTGTGGTGGTGCGCATCAACGACCGTGGCCCGCACACCCGCGGCCGCCTGATCGACCTGTCTCGCGCCGCAGCAGAAAAAATCGGCATGCTCCGTAGCGGAACAGCGCGCGTGCGAGTACAAGGGCTTAGCGACTGACGCGACAGGAGTCCGACCATTTTCGACCTGGCCACCCTTCCCACCTTCAGCCTGCTGCAATTGGGCATTGCCCTGCTGCTGCTGGTCGGCGGCGCCGAATTGCTGGTGCGCGCAGCGCTGCGCCTGGCACTACGCCTTCATGTTCGCCCGTTGATTATCGGCCTGAGCCTGGTGGCCTTCGGCAGTACCGCGCCACAACTGACCGTGAGCCTGCAGGCTGCCTATCAGGGCGCGCCGGATGTGGCGGTCGGCAGCGTGGTGGGCAGCAACATCTTCAACGTACTGGTCATTCTCGGCCTTGCCGCGCTGATCATCCCCTTGCGCGTGTCGCGCCAGCTGGTGCGCCTGGACATTCCGCTTATGATCGTCGCCAGCGGCCTGGTCTATGCCCTGTGCGCCAACGGTTACCTGGGCCGGGTTGAAGGCGGGCTGCTGCTGCTTGGCCTGGTCGGTTACCTGGTAATGCTCTGGCACCAGTCGCGCCACTACGCACGCACCTACCCCGCGCCGGACACGGCCAAATCCAGCGCCAGGCGCTTCTGGTCAGGCACGCTGCTGCAGGTGTTGGCCGGCCTTGTCTTGCTGAGCCTGGCGGGGCACCTGCTGCTGGAGGCCGCCGTGGAGGTTGCCACCGACCTGGGGCTGTCCGAGCGCATCATCGGCCTTACCGTCGTCGCCATCTGCACATCCCTGCCAGAGCTCGCCGCTGCATTGATCGCGGCCCTGCGCGGTGAACGGGAAATTGCCGTGGGCACGGTCATCGGCAGCAACCTGTTCAACCTGCTGGCCGTGCTGGGCCTGACCGCGCTGATCACCCCTGAGCCGCTGTCGATCTCGCCAAACGCCCTGGCCTTCGACCTCCCGGTAATGCTCGGTGTCGCCGCACTAAGCCTGCCGGTGTTCTATTCCGGTTACCGCATCACCCGCGCCGAAGGCCTGGTGTTCCTTTGCCTGTACCTGGCCTACGGGCTGCACGTGGCGGCGTTTACCATGGGTATGCCGCTGGCCGGGCGCCTGGAGCGGTTGATGCTGTTCTATGTGCTGCCTGTGCTCGCCGTGGTGCTGTTGTATACCACCGTGCGCGCCTGGCGCCGGCAGCATTGATCGGGCCATGTCATCTGGCGCATGCCTTAAGCCTTGTGTCGCACTTTAGATCGAGCGCCGCCCGCGCGGCGCTTGATCTCACAGGCGATACAAATTTAACGGCGAACCTGCCGCGCCTTTTTCAGCTTGAAGGCTACCCACAGCACGGCAATCCATGCCGGGATCAGCATCACCGAGATGCGAATCGGCGGGGTCAGGTACATCACCACCAGAATCAGCACGATGAATGCCAGGCACAGGTAGTTGGTCAGCGGGTGCCCCAGGCTCTTGTAGAAAGGGGTAATCCCGGCCGCCAGCTTGGCCTTTCGGAACTTCAGGTGGGTAATGCTGATGCTCGCCCAGTTGATCACCAGTGCCGACACCGCCAGGGCCATCAGCAAGCCAAAGGCCTCGCCCGGCATCAGGTAGTTGATCACCACGCACAGCCCGGTCGCGAAGGCCGACACGCCCAGCGCGGTCAGCGGCACGCCGCTGCGGCTGACTTTCAGCAGCTGGCGCGGTGCGTCACCCTGGCTGGCCAGGCCAAACAGCATGCGGCTGTTGGCGTATACGCAGCTGTTGTAAACCGACAGCGCAGCCGTCAGCACCACGATATTGAGAATGGTCGCCACCAGGTCGCTGTCCAGCTCGTGGAAAATCATCACGAACGGGCTGCCGCCCTGCACCACCTTCTGCCACGGGTACAGTGACAGCAGCACTGCCAGGGCACCGATGTAGAAGATCAGGATGCGGTAAACCACCTGGTTGGTGGCCTTGGGGATGCTCTGCCGCGGGTTGTCGGCCTCGGCAGCGGTGATACCCACCAGCTCCAGGCCACCGAACGAGAACATGATCACCGCCAGTGCCATCACCAGGCCGCTGACACCGTTAGGGAAGAAGCCGCCGTACTGCCACAGGTTGGCCACGCTGGCATCCGGGCCACCATGGCCACTGCTCAGCAACCAGGCGCCGAAGCCGATCATGCTGACGATGGCCACGACCTTGATAAGGGCGAACCAGAATTCCATTTCGCCGTAGACCTTCACCTGGGTCAGGTTGATCAGGTTGATCACCACGAAAAAGATCGCCGCGGTGGCCCAGGTGGGGAAGTCCGGCCACCAGTACTGCACGTAGATACCTACTGCCGTCAGCTCGGCCATGCCAACCAGCACATACACCACCCAGTAGTTCCAGCCCGACACGAAGCCTGCGAACTCGCTCCAGTACTGGTGGGCAAAGTGGCTGAAGCTACCGGCCACCGGCTCTTCCACCACCATTTCACCCAGCTGGCGCATGATCAGGAAGGCCATCAGGCCAGCGATGGCATATCCCAGCAATACGGAGGGGCCGGCCAGCTGGATGGTCTGGGCGATACCCAGGAACAAGCCGGTACCGATGGCCCCGCCCAGCGCGATCAGCTGGATATGGCGATTCTTCAGCCCGCGCTGTAACTGCTCGGGCGTGCTCTGGTCTTGCATGAAGTGTCCTTTAGCTCAGTGAGGCTGTTTTTTGTGTTGTTTGCAGTCAAGGATCTAGATCCATCCGCCCCACTGCAAGATGAAAATGCCGATATTGGTGGTGATTGCCGCCATTAACGTGGTGATCACGATGATCGACGCAGCCAGCTCATGGTTGCCGTTGGCCGCCCGCGCCATGACGTAACTGGCTGCTGCAGTCGGGCTGCCGATGTACAGGAACAGGATGCCCAGTTCGGCACCGCGAAAGCCGCACAGCCAGGCACCGAGGGTGCCAACCAGCGGTAGCCAGACCATCTTCACCAGGCTGGCGTCGATGGCCAGCCGGCCGCTGTCGCGCAAGGCCGCCAGCGACAGGGTGCCGCCAATACACATCAACGCCAGCGGCAGGGTCATCTGCGCCAGGTAATCACCCGAAGTCAGCAGCCAGTTGGGTAGCGGCACCTGGCCGTAAGCCATGGGTGTGGCGACCAGCACGCTGATGATCAGCGGGTTGCTGAAAATGCTCTTGCAGATGCTCCATGGGTCGGACTTGAGGTCCGGGCTGTACACCGCCAGCACCACGGCCGACAGCGAGTTGTACATGAGGATGACCAGGCCGGCGAGCACCGCCCCCAGCGAAATACCGTAGTCGCCGTACAGGCTTGCAGCCAGGGCCAGGCCGATGACGCCGTTGTTGCCGCGGAACGCACCCTGGGTATAGATGCCCCGGTCGGCCAGCGGGCTGCGCCAGATGGCCATGCCCCAGGCGACGGCGAAGCCAACCAGGGTGGCGACGATGAAGTAGAGGATGACACCGGGTTTTACCGCTGCGGCCAGGTCGGCGTGATAGATACCGAGGAACAGCAGCGCAGGCATGCAGACGTTGAACACCAGCTGCGAGGCGACGCGGTTGAAATTGTCGTCGATCAGGTGGATGCGTTTAAGCAGCACGCCCATGAACAGCATGGCGAAGACAGGTGCCGTGATGTTCAGCGTCTGGATAAGAAGGGCAAGCATGCGCAAGCGATCCTGGAGAGGTTGCCGTTAGGTGGCTAATGATACGCCAACGGCCGTTAGTTGCGGGGATCAGGTGCGGTAAAGAGACGTTTCCGACAGTGCCGGCCCTATCGCCGGCAAGCCAGCTCCCACAGGTACTGAATAGATACCGGAACCTGCGGGGCCCCAGTGGGAGCTGGCTTGCCGGCGATGAGGCCGGTACAGGCAAAAGGGATCAGCGCCGGACCGGGCGCTTCTGCAGCTTGCGCTGCAAGGTCCGCCGGTGCATGCCCAGCGCCCGTGCGGTGGCCGAAATGTTGCCCTCGTGCTCGTTCAACACGCGCTGGATGTGTTCCCACTGCAGGCGGTCGACCGACATCGGGTTTTCCGGCACCAGGGTATCCAGGTCGGTGTGTTCGGACAGCAACGCGGCCAGCACGTCGTCGGCGTCAGCCGGCTTGCACAGGTAGTTGCAGGCACCGCGCTTGACCGCTTCCACTGCGGTGGCAATGCTCGAGTAACCGGTCAGGATCACCACGCGCATTTCCGGGTCCAGCTCCAGCAGCTTGGGCAGCAGCACAAGGCCGGAGTCACCGTCCATCTTCAGGTCCAGCGTGGCGTAGTCCGGCAGGTCCTGCTGCGCCAGGATCAAGCCTTCTTCGGCAGAACTGGCGGTGCTCACGCGGAAACCGCGACGGCTCATGGCCCGGGCCATGACCCGGGTGAAGGTGGCATCGTCATCCACCAACAGCAGGTGCGGCAGCTCTTCGCTTTCGACCTGGTTTTCTTCGCTCATCATTCATCTCCTCGCTTGCCATAGGGCAGGCGCAATTCGGTCAGGGTGCCACCCTGTTCATGACTATAGAGTTTCACCGAACCGCCCGCACGGGTCACGCTGGCCTTGCTCAAGAACAGGCCCAGGCCGAAGCCTTTGCCCTTGGTGGTAATGAAGGGTTTGCCGATGGCTTCGGCGATAGCCGGCGGTACGCCAGGGCCACGGTCGCGGATGCTGATGACGATGTCCTGGGCGTCCCAGTCCAGGTGCACCTCCAGGTCATCGGGGCAGGCATCGGCGGCATTGTTCAACAGGTTCAGCAGTGCTTGGGTCAGGTCGGGTGGTGGCGTCAGGCGCGGCACTTTGCCATCGCGCAGCCGCTGGAAGCGGTAGCTGGCTTCCGGGCGCATCAGGTGCCAACGGTTCAGCGCCTCGTCCAGCCAGGCGGTCACATCCTGCTCCACGATCGCCAGCCGGCGGTTGGCTTCGGCGGCGCGCACCAGCTGCTGCAAGGTCTCTTTGCACAACTTTACCTGGTCCTGAAGAATCTGCAGGTCTTCCTGCAGCAACGGGTCGGTGTGGTCCTGGCGCATTTCATTGATCAGCACACTCATGGTCGCCAGCGGCGTGCCCAGCTCATGGGCGGCACCGGCGGCCTGGGTGGCCACGGCCAGCAGTTGCTCGTCGCGCAGGCTTTCTTCACGCCGTTCGGAGCGCAGCTGCTCCTGGCGGCGCAGCTCTTCGGCCATGCGTGCGGCAAAGAAGGTAATCACCGCCGCAGCCAGGGCAATGCTCAGCCACATGCCGTAGACCTGCATCTTGTCCCGCGCCATGGGCAGGCCTTCAAGCGGGTAGAACTGCACCAGCAGCAGGCTGTAGGCGGTCAGGGCGATACCCGAAAGAATCAGCGAATACAGCCACGGCAAGGTCACCGCGGCAATCGCCAGCGGTACCAGGTAATACGACACGAACGGGTTGGTCGAGCCGCCGGAGTAATACAGCAAGGCACTGTGGATCAGCAGGTCACAGGCCAGCTGCAGGGCGTACTCCATCTCGGTGACCGGCAGCGACAGGCGCAAGCGCAGCGCCGTGAAGGCACACAGCAGCGAGGACAACGCCAAGGTGCCGGCCAGCGACAGCCACGGCAACGGCAGCAGTTCGGTCCAGTAGGCAACGCCCACGGAGCCGGCCTGGGCAGCCAGGACCAGGACCCGAATGACGGTCAGGCGCCAAAGGTTCTGGCGGGTAGCGGACAACGGTTGTACGGCGGCGAGCATGAGCTCTCCTGATGAGTGCTCCAGAAAATCGGCTGGAGTATACCGAAGCCGGGCGCCTCGCTGCAGCGATGCGGCAAAGCGCCACACTTTGTCACAGGTTCATGATGGCACTTTTGAACCCACTACACTGTTGCCGGTCTGATGGGCCATGCGTGGAATGGATGGCCAAACCCCACGCCTTTTATTGCCAAGGAGTACCACATGCAAATCCCACGTCGCGGCGCTGCCCTGATCCTGTCCTGCGGCTTGCTCGCCAGCCTGCCGGCGCTGGCTGCCGATGAGCCACGTTACAACCAGGTATCGCTGCGCGCTGAAGTGAGCAAGGAAGTGGCGCGCGACCTGATGGTCGTGACCCTGTACAGCGAAGCGCAGAACAGCGACCCGGGCAAGCTCGCCAAGCAGATCACCGAAACCATGAACAAGGCCGTGCAGCAGTCGCGCCAGGTCAAGGACGTGAAGATCAGCCAAGGCAGCCGCAACAGCTACCCGGTGTATGACAGCAAGGGCCAGAAGATCACCGGCTGGCGCGAGCGCGCCGAGCTGCGCCTGGAAAGCGACAACTTCCCGGCCTTGTCCCAGCTTACCGCCGACCTGCTGCAAGAGCTGAAAATGGGCGGCATGGACTTCTCCATCGCCCCGGCCACGCGCAAGGCCAGCGAGGATGCACTGCTCAAGGATGCGGTGGATGCCTTCAAGGCGCGCGCGCAACTGGCCACCGAAGCGCTGGGCGGCAAGGGCTACAAAGTGGTCAGCCTGAACCTCAACAGCAGCGGTTACCCGCGCCCGTACCTGCGCAGCGCGCCGATGGCGATGAAAGCCATGGGGGCAGATGAAGCAGCGCCGGCGCCGGATATCGAGGCAGGCACCAGTGAAGTAAGCATGAATGCCGATGGCCTGATCGAAGTGCAGATGCCCTAAATAGGTCACGAATCACCTGTGGGAGCGGGCGAGCCCGCGAAGAAGCCACCGCGAAGGATGGCACGGGCTTCGCCTCTGTTCGCGGCGGTTCGACGCCTCGACATGCCCGCTTTCACAGGGACCGCGCCGAATTCAGCGTTTTCAGACGTTTCCTACGCACCACCAAGGTGCGCCCTACGCCTACCCCCGCCTAGAAACATCTCGCAAAATTCCATCATTTTGCCCGCGCAAACGTTTGACTTCGTCGAAAGTTATACAGAAGCGACATTCATGTACGGCCGTACCACTTTTCCGGCGCCAACTATCCTTCTACCTGTTGCATTGGGAACAGCCCCTGCATAAGTATCTTCAGGTCGGCTCACGAGGCCACCTCATCCAAAAAATGACAACAATGAGGCCACCATGCTCAAACACGCAGTCATTCCGTTCCTGCTTGGCGCAGGCTTGCTAACCGGCGCACCGTCGGCCCTTGCCGCGTCCAACCTGGTGTTCTGCTCCGAAGGCAGCCCGGCCGGTTTCGACCCGGGGCAGTACACCACCGGGACCGACTTCGACGCCTCGGCAGAGACCGTGTTCAACCGCCTGACCCAGTTCGAACGGGGCGGCACTGCGGTCATCCCGGGCCTGGCGACCAAATGGGAAGTGTCCGACGACGGCAAGACCTACACCTTCCACCTGCGCGAAGGGGTCAAGTTCCATACCACCGACTACTTCAAGCCCAGCCGCCCCTTCAACGCCGACGACGTGCTGTTCACGTTCAACCGCATGCTCGACAAGGACAACCCGTTCCGCAAGGCCTACCCCACCGAGTTCCCGTACTTCACCGACATGGGCATGGACAAGAACATCGCCAAGGTGGACAAGGTCGACGAGCACACGGTGAAGTTCACCCTCAACGAGGTCGACGCCGCGTTCATCCAGAACCTGGCCATGAGCTTCGCGTCTATCCAGTCCGCCGAATACGCCGACCAATTGCTCAAGAACGGCAAGGCCGCCGATATCAACCAGAAGCCGATCGGCACGGGCCCGTTCGTGTTCAGCAAGTACCAGAAGGACGCGCAGATCCGCTTCAAGGGCAACAAGGACTACTGGCAACCCGATGACGTGAAGATCGACAACCTGATCTTCGCCATCACCACCGATGCCTCGGTGCGCATGCAAAAGCTGAAGAAGAACGAGTGCCAGGTCACCCTGTTCCCGCGCCCGGCCGATATCGAGCCGCTAAAGGCCGACAAGAACCTGCAAATGCCCCAGCAAGCCGGCTTCAACCTCGGCTACATCGCCTACAACGTGATGGACAAGATCAAGGGCAGCAACGAGCCCAACCCCATGGCCCAGTTGAAAGTGCGCCAGGCGCTGGACATGGCCGTGGACAAGAAGAAGATCATCGAGTCGGTCTACCAGGGTGCCGGCCAGTTGGCAGTCAATGGCATGCCGCCAACGCAATGGTCCTATGACAACAGCATCAAGGACGCCGCTTTCGACCCCGAGAAAGCCAAGCAACTGCTGAAGGAAGCCGGCATCAAGGAAGGCACCGAGATCACCCTGTGGGCCATGCCCGTGCAACGCCCTTACAACCCCAATGCCAAGCTGATGGCCGAAATGCTCCAGTCCGACTGGGCCAAGATCGGCATCAAGGCGAAGATCGTCAGCTATGAATGGGGCGAGTACATCAAACGCTCCAAGGGCGGCGAACAGGGCGCCATGCTGATTGGCTGGAGCGGCGACAATGGTGACCCGGACAACTGGCTGGGCACCCTCTACGGCTGCGATGCCGTCGACGGCAACAACTTCTCCAAGTGGTGCTACAAGCCCTATGACGACCTGATCAAGCAGGCCAAGGCCACCTCCGACCAGGCCAAGCGCACCGAGCTGTATCAAAAGGCGCAGCACATCCTCAAGGAGCAGGTGCCGATCACCCCGATCGCCCACTCCACCGTGTACCAGCCAATGAGCGCCAAGGTGAAGGACTTCAAGATCAGCCCATTCGCGCTGAACGCCTTCTACGGCGTCAGCGTGGACAAGTAGCCTGACCGTGGCACCCGCCGAGCGGTGGGTGCCCTTCCATCCTTGCCACCCTTTCCTGTCGTCCTGCGGCTATCCGCTGCGGGGTCGGCGAACTGTTGCCGCCATTCGCACCCCCAGGCGGCGCAAACAGCTGAAAAAGGACTTGTCATGCGCCACACCACCCGCCTGTCCACCCTCCTGGCTTTGGGCTTGATCAGCCAGTCCCCGGCCCTGCTGGCCAACAACCTGGTGTTCTGCTCCGAAGGCAGCCCCGCCGGTTTCGACACCGCCCAGTACACCAGCGCCACCGACAACGACGCCGCCGAACCGGTCTACAACCGCCTGGTCGAGTTCGAACGCGGCGGTACTGCCGTGCACCCTGCCCTGGCGACCCGCTGGGAAGTCTCCGACGATGGCTTGCGCTACACCTTCCACCTGCGTGAAGGGGTGAAGTTTCACAGCAACAAGGCGTTCAAACCTGGCCGTGACTTCAATGCCGACGACGTGCTGTTCACCTTCAACCGCATGCTCGACAAGGGCCACCCGTTCCGGCAGGCCTACCCCACCGAGTTTCCTTATTTCGTCAGCATGGGCCTGGACAAGAACATCGCCCGCGTCGAGAAAATCGACCCACTCACCGTGGCATTCACCCTGAACACGGTCGATGCCGCGTTCATCCAGAACCTGGCCATGAGCTTCGCTTCCATCCTCTCCGCCGAATACGCCGAACAACTGATGGCCAGCGCAAGGCCGAGCGACATCAACCAGCAGCCCATCGGCACCGGGCCGTTCGTGTTCCAGCGTTACCAGAAGGATTCGCAGATTCGCTACAAGGGCAACAAGGATTACTGGGCACCGGATGAAGTGAAGATCGACAACCTGGTGTTCTCGATCAACATCGACCCCTCGGTACGCATCCAGAAGCTGCGCCGCAACGAATGCCAGGTCACCCTGCACCCACGCCCGGCCGACCTGCCGGCGCTCAAGGCCGACCGTTCGCTGCAGGTGCTGCAGCAACCGGGCTTCAACCTCGGCTACATCGCCTACAACACCCAGCACCCACCCTTCGACCGGCTGGAGGTGCGCCAGGCGATGGATATGGCGGTGAACAAGAAAGCCATACTGCAGGCGGTGTACCAGGATTCGGGCCAGTTGGCAGTCAACGCCATGCCACCCACCCAGTGGTCCTATGACGAAAGCCTCAAGGACGCACCTTACGACCCGGAAAAGGCCAGGCAGCTGCTGCAGCAAGCGGGCGTCAAACCGGGCACCGAAGTCACCCTGTGGGCCATGCCGGTGCAACGCCCGTACAACCCCAACGCCAAGCTGATGGCCGAAATGCTCCAGGCCGACTGGAACAAGCTTGGTTTCAAGGTGCGCATCGTCAGTTACGAATGGGGCGAGTACCTCAAGCGTATGAAAAGCGGCGAGCACGACATCGCCCTGATTGGCTGGACCGGCGACAACGGCGACCCGGACAACTGGCTGGGCACCCTCTACAGCTGCGATGCCATCGGCAGCAACAACTACTCGCTGTGGTGCGACCCGCAGTACGACAGCCTGGTCAAGCAGGCCAAGCAGGTCACCGACCAGGCGCAGCGCAGCGCCCTGTACCAGCAGGCCCAGCAGCGGCTCAAGCAGCAGGTGCCGATTACCCCGGTGGCGCATTCCACGGTGAACCAGCCGCTCAGCGTCAAGGTTTCCGGGTTCAAGGTCAGCCCGTTTGGGCGCAATGATTTCTCCGGTGTGAGTGTTGATTAAGCGTTAGCCAGTACCGGCCTCTTCGCGGGCTTGCCCGCTCCCACAGGATCTCTACAGGTTCGGACATTGCGCCCAACCTGTGGGAGCGGGCACGCTCGCGAAAGGGCCGGTACAGGTGGCACGACTCCCCGATTCAGCCCGGCTACCCCGGGCAACTCTGGCAACACCGCAGCAAAAACCCGGCTCACAAGGCCGGCAATAACTAAAAAAATGGGAGCTTCAACCTTGAGAGTATTCACCCTGACCGCACTGGCCTTATCCATCAGTGCCTTTTCCACCGTGGCCCAGGCCGATCCGCAAAGCCAGGCCTTCATCCCGCTCACCCTCAAAGCCAGCAGCGAGCAGGCGCAAGCCAGCGGCTTCATAGACGGCCAGAGCCTGTCCGGCACCACCCGCAACTGGTACGCCCGCGAACGCGCTACACGCGCACCGCTGTGGCGCTACTACAAGGGCGACGGCACCCGCCACCCTACCCACACCCGGGAAAACTGGGTGCAGGGCAGCATCCTCAACTACAGCTCTGGCTTCACCGAAGGCACCGTGGGCTTCGCCGTCGAGGCCGCTGGCTACAATGCCATCGCCCTGCAGCAGAGCCGCGAGGCCATCGCTGGCCCCAACAACCGCACCCTCACCCACAGCGATGGCGACCCCGTCGGCCAGTGGAGCAAACTGGGCCTGGGCAACATCAAGGCGCGGGTGTCCAACACCACCCTTACCCTCGGCCGCCAGTCGGTGGACACGCCGATGCTCGCCTACATCGGCAACCGCGCCTTGCCATCGAGTTTTCAGGGCGCGCTTCTGCACAGCGCCGAGTTCGACAACCTGAGCTTCGACCTAGGTACCTTCGACCGCGTCTCGCCACGCACCGAACAGAGCCTGAGCAAGTTCCGCAGCGAGTACGGCGCCACCGGCGTGGAAACCGACCGCGCCAGCACTGCCGGCATCAATTACCAGCCGTTCAAAAGCCTGAGCACCAGCCTGTACGCCACCCAGGTCGACAACTTCTGGAACCAGTACTACTTCGGCGCCAACCACGTGCTCGGCGACAGCGCAGTACTCAGCCTGAGCACCGGCCTGAACTACTACAAGACCGTCGATGCCGGCAGCCGGAAAATGGGCAAGATCGACAACGACACCTACAGCCTGTCGCTCGGCCTGACCCACCAGGCCCATACCCTCAGCGCCTCGTGGCAGCAGGTGAACGGCAACGAGTACTTCGACTACCTGCACGAAACCAACGGCATCTACCTGGCCAACTCGCTGCTGTCGGACTTCAACGGCCCCAACGAAAAGTCCCTGCAGCTTTCCTATGTGCTGAACATGGCGCCCTACGGCGTGCCGGGCCTGAAGTTCAACCTGTACAACGCCCGCGGCTGGGGCATCGACGGCACCCACTATCGCGGCACCGCCTACGACGTGAATGGCCTGAACGGCGAAACCCACTACGAGTGGGGCATCGGCACCAGCTACGCGGTGCAGAGCGGGCCGCTGAAAGACACCAGCATCCGCGCTACCTATACCGCGCATCGGGCCAGCAAGGCACAGGCCGATGGCAGCCTGGATGAGTTCCGCGTGGTTACCACCATTCCATTCAACATTCTCTGACCGCCGGCGCCACGGCCCACTTCGTAGCGGGCCGTGGCGGCTACGCTGGAATCAATGCAAAAGCAGGGAGCCTTCAACCCATGCAGAGAGCTTTCATGAAATCGCTACCGCTACGCCTGGCCCTGGCCGCACTGGTGCTGGGTAGCGCCACGCAACTGGCGGCCAAACCGCTGGTGGTATGCACCGAAGCCAGCCCGGAAGGGTTCGACGTTGTTCAATACACCACGGCGGTCACCTTCGATGCATCCGCCGAAACCGTGTTCAACCGCCTGGTCGACTTCAAGCCCGGCACCACCGACCTCCAGCCGGCCCTGGCCGAGCGCTGGGACATCTCGCCAGACGGGCTGACCTACACCTTCCACCTGCGCCAAGGGGTGAAGTTCCACACCACCGACTACTTCAAGCCAACCCGCTACTTCAACGCCGACGATGTGCTGTGGAGCCTCAACCGCCAGCTTGACCCGAACCACCCGTGGCACGACAAGACCAGTGTCGGCTACCCGTATTTTGAAAGCATGGCCTTCAGGCAACTGCTCAAATCGGTGATCAAGACCGACGACCACACCGTGGTGATCACCCTCACCCGGCCGGAAGCACCGTTCCTGCATGACATGGCCATGGGCTTCACCTCGATCTACTCCGCCGAGTACGGCGACCAGTTGCTCAAGGCCGGTAAAACCGCCCAGCTGAACAGCAAGCCGATCGGCACCGGCCCGTTCATCTTCCAGCGCTACAACAAGGACGCGCAGGTCCGCTTCAAGCCCAACCCGGACTACTTCCGCGGCAAGCCACCGGCCGACGCCCTGATATTCGCCATTGCCACCGACAGCAACGTGCGCCTGCAGAAGCTGCGCACCAACGAATGCCAGGTCGCGCTCTACCCTAAGCCAGATGACGTGCCATCGATCAAGGCCGACCCGCAACTCAAGGTTGCCGAGATCGAAGCGCTGGTCACCGGCTACATTGCCATGAACACCGAACACAAGTACCTCGGCGATGTGCGCGTGCGCAAAGCCATCAATATGGCTTTCGACCGCCAGACCCACGTCGACCAGCTGTTTGGCAAAGGCAACGCGCTGGTGGGTGTGAACCCCTACCCGCCGACCATGCCTGGCTACAACACCAGCAACCAGAACCCGCCCCGCGACTTGGCAAAGGCACGCGCCTTGCTCAAGGAAGCCGGGGTACCAGAAGGCACAGTCATCACCCTGTTCACCCGCAACGGCGGTGGTCCGACCAACCCCAACCCGCGCTTGTCCGCCGAAATGCTGCAGTCGGACCTTAAGCAGATTGGCCTGAAACTGGATATCCGGGTAATGGAATGGGCCGAAATGCTGCGCCGCGCCAAGAAGGGCGAAGCCGACCTGGTGTCGGCCGGCTGGGCGGGTGACAACGGCGACCCAGACAACTTCCTCACCCCGCTGCTCAGTTGCGACGCAGCCAGAACCGGCGAGAACTACGCCCGCTGGTGCAACTCGAAATTCCAGGAACTGATCACCCGTGCCCGCGAGGTGGTCGACAACGAGGAGCGTGCAAGGCTCTATAGCGAGGCATTGAAGGTGTACGATGACGACCAACCCTGGATCAGCATGGCCCATCCGAAGATGTTCACCGCCATGCGTGACAACGTGGAGGGCTACGTGATCAGCCCTCTGACCAACAATAACTTCGCCACCACCAAGGTGAAGTAGAACAACAACGACCGCCGGCAACCCGTACGGGAACCGGCGGCATTGCCGTAGCGGGCTGATCGCCCCGCGGCCTGATGAGGTAACCCCGACAATGTTGAGTTTTATTGCCCGGCGCCTTGGCCTGCTGATACCGACCTTTTTCGGCATCACGTTGCTGACCTTCGCGCTCATACGCCTGATCCCCGGCGACCCGGTGGAAGTGATGATGGGCGAGCGCAGGGTCGACCCCGAAATGCACGCCCAGGCCATGGAACGCCTGGGCCTTAACAAGCCGCTGCCGGTCCAGTATCTGGACTACGTCGGCAAGCTTGCCCAGGGTGACCTCGGCGAATCGCTGCGCACCCGCGAAAGCGTGTGGACCGAGTTCCTGACGCTGTTCCCGGCCACGCTCGAACTGGCCTTCGCCGCCCTGCTGTTCGCCGGCACCTTCGGCCTGCTGGCCGGGGTGATTGCCGCACTCAAGCGCGGTTCGTTGTTCGACCACGGGGTGATGGGCATTTCCCTGGCCGGGTACTCGATGCCGATTTTCTGGTGGGGCCTGATCCTGATCATGTTCTTCTCGGTGAGCCTGGGCTGGACCCCGGTGTCCGGGCGCATCGACCTGCTCTACGACATCGAGCCGAAGACCGGTTTCATGCTCATCGATACCCTGCTCAGCGACGAAGAAGGCGCGTTCAAGGACGCAGTGATGCACCTGATCCTGCCCGCCATCGTGCTCGGTACCATCCCGCTGGCCGTCATCGCCCGCATGACCCGCTCGTCGATGCTCGAAGTGCTGCGCGAGGACTACATCCGCACCGCCCGTGCCAAAGGCCTGTCGCCGGCCCGCGTGGTGTTCGTGCACGGGCTGCGCAATGCCTTGATCCCGGTGCTGACGGTGTTCGGCCTGCAGGTCGGCACCCTGCTGGCCGGTGCGGTGCTGACCGAAACCATCTTTTCCTGGCCGGGCATCGGCAAGTGGCTGATCGAAGCCATCGGTGCCCGTGACTACCCCGTGGTCCAGAACGGCATCCTGTTGATCGCCTGCCTGGTGATCCTGGTCAACTTCGTCGTGGACATCCTCTACGGCCTGGCCAACCCACGCATCCGTCATCAGCGCTGAGGCCTTTGCCATGACTAGCCCGATTGCAAAATCCGTGTCGCCGGCCAGCCCGGTGGACCAGAGCCTGCTCTACCCCTCGCCGTACAAA
Organism: Pseudomonas sp. BP01; assembly: GCF_022760795.1. NCBI lineage: Bacteria > Pseudomonadati > Pseudomonadota > Gammaproteobacteria > Pseudomonadales > Pseudomonadaceae > Pseudomonas > Pseudomonas sp. BP01. The sequence continues at coordinate 7,979 of NZ_JAFBKA010000010.1, read as the reverse complement.
GAATTCTGGCAAGCCTTCGCGCGCAACAAAGGCGCGGTAATGGGCCTGGCCTTCATGTGCCTGGTGGTGTTCTGCGCACTGTTCGCGCCATGGGTCGCCCCGCATGACCCGAGCGAGCAGTACCGCGACTTCCTGCTGACCCCGCCGGTATGGCTCGAAGGCGGCACCTGGCAGTTCATCCTCGGCACCGACGAACTGGGCCGCGACCTGCTCTCGCGCTTGATCCAGGGCGCGCGGCTGTCGCTGCTGATAGGCCTGTCGTCGGTGGTGATGTCGCTGATCCCGGGCATCCTGTTGGGCCTGCTGGCCGGCTTTTTCCCGCAAATCCTCGGCCCGTCGATCATGCGCCTGATGGACGTGATGCTGGCCCTGCCCTCCCTGCTGCTGGCCGTAGCCATCGTCGCCATCCTTGGCCCAGGCCTGATCAACACGGTGATCGCCATCGCCATCGTCTCCCTGCCCTCCTACGTGCGCCTGACCCGCGCCGCAGTGATGGTGGAGCTGAACCGCGATTACGTCACCGCCGCACGCCTGGCCGGTGCCGGGCTGCCACGGCTGATGTTCGTCACCGTGCTGCCCAACTGCATGGCGCCGCTGATCGTGCAGGCCACTCTCAGCTTCTCCTCGGCGATCCTCGACGCTGCCGCCCTGGGTTTCCTCGGCCTGGGCGTGCAACCACCGACCCCGGAGTGGGGCACCATGCTGGCTTCGGCCCGTGACTACATCGAGCGTGCCTGGTGGGTGGTGAGCTTGCCCGGCCTGACCATTCTGCTCAGTGTGCTGGCAATCAACCTGATGGGCGACGGCCTGCGCGATGCGCTGGACCCGAAACTCAAGAACGCCGCCTGAGGAGAACGCCATGTCACTGTTGCAGATCAACAACCTGAACGTGCGCTTCGGCGACGCCAATGCGGTCCCTGTCGTCGATGGCCTGGACCTGTCGGTGGAAGCCGGCGAGATCCTGGCCATCGTCGGCGAATCCGGCTCGGGCAAGTCGGTGACCATGATGGCCTTGATGGGCCTGATTGACGCCCCCGGGCGCATCACCGCCGACACCCTCAGTTTCGACGGCACCGACATGCTCAAGCTCAGCGGCCGGCAGCGGCGCAAGGTGGTAGGCAAGGACATCGCCATGGTCTTCCAGGACCCGATGACCGCGCTCAACCCCAGCTATACCGTGGGCTTCCAGATCGAAGAAGTGCTGCGCCAACACCTGGGCCTGAAAGGCAAGGCCGCACGCCAGCGCGCCCTTGAACTGTTGAAAAAGGTCGAAATCCCGGCTGCGGAAAGCCGCCTGGATGCCTATCCGCACCAGCTGTCTGGCGGCATGAGCCAGCGTGTGGCGATTGCCATGGCCATTGCCGGCGAGCCCAAGCTGCTGATCGCCGACGAACCGACCACCGCGCTGGACGTGACCATCCAGGCGCAGATCATGGAGCTGCTGGTCAACCTGCAGAAAGAGCGCAACATGGCGCTCATCCTGATCACTCACGACCTCGCCGTGGTCGCCGAAACGGCCAAGCGGGTATGCGTGATGTACGCAGGCGAAGCCGTCGAGGTGGGCCAGGTGCCGACGCTGTTCGACGTGCCCGCCCACCCTTACAGCGAAGCCTTGCTGGCGGCGATCCCCGAGCACAGTATCGGCGCCGAGCGCCTGGCCACCCTGCCTGGCATCGTCCCCGGCCGCTACGACCGCCCCGTCGGCTGCCTGTTGTCGCCGCGCTGCCCGTACGTGCAGGACAACTGCCGGCGCCAGCGCCCGCCCCTCGAGCATCAAGCCCACAGCCTGGTGCGTTGCTTCTACCCGCTGAACCAGGAGGTGGCGTGATGGCCGTCGTTCTATCTGCCCGGGAGCTAACCCGGCATTACGAAGTCTCCCGCGGGCTGTTCAAGGGGCACGCCCTGGTCCGCGCGCTGAATGGCGTGTCGTTCGAACTGGAGGCGGGCAAGACCCTGGCAGTGGTTGGCGAGTCCGGCTGCGGCAAGTCGACCCTGGCCCGCGCCCTGACGCTGATCGAAGAGCCGTCTTCCGGCTCACTGCAAATTGCCGGCACCGAGGTGAAAGGCGCCAGCAAGGCTGAGCGCAAGCAACTGCGCCGCGATGTGCAGATGGTGTTCCAGAGCCCCTACGCCTCGCTCAACCCACGGCAGAAAATTGGTGACCAGCTGGCCGAACCGCTGCTGATCAACACCTCGCTGAGCAAGGCCGAGCGGCGCGAGAAAGTGCAAAAAATGATGGAGCAGGTGGGCCTGCGCCCCGAACACTACCAGCGCTACCCGCACATGTTCTCTGGGGGGCAGCGCCAGCGCATTGCCCTGGCCCGGGCGATGATGCTGCAACCCAAAGTGCTGGTGGCGGACGAGCCGACCTCGGCGCTGGACGTGTCGATCCAGGCGCAGGTGCTGAACCTGTTCATGGACCTGCAAAAGGAGTTCAACACCGCGTACGTGTTCATCTCGCACAACCTGGCGGTGGTGCGGCATGTGGCTGATCACGTGCTGGTGATGTACCTGGGGCGCCCGGTGGAAATGGGGCCTAAAGTGGACATCTACCAGAAGCCGTTGCACCCCTATACCCAGGCGCTGCTGTCGGCAACGCCAGCCATTCACCCGGACCCGCTGAAGCCGAAGATCCGCATTGTCGGGGAGCTGCCCAACCCGTTGAACCCACCCGATGGGTGTGCGTTTCACAAGCGCTGCCCGTATGCGACGGAACGCTGTGCCAAGGAGGTGCCGGCGTTGCGGCAAGTGAGTAGCCGGCAGGTGGCTTGCCACTATGCCGAGCAGTTTGTTTGACCTTTGGATAGCCAGGGCTGCTTTGCAGCCCATCGCGACACAAGGCCGCTCCTACAAGGGATCGCGATCGCAGGGGTACCGCGATCTCCCGTAGGAGCGGCCTTGTGTCGCGACAGGGCCGCAGAGCGGCCCCTTAGGTCAATGCATGAAAATGGCGATGAGGATGATCACCGGAATCGGTACCCCAAGCATCCAGAGCAGTATCGAGCGCATGTCAGTTCTCCTTGCTTAACGTTGAATGGTGCGATGGGCTACGTATTCGCCTTCCAGCCACTGCACCTGGTCACGACGGCGACCACCGTAGAGCGCTGCAAGGCTGGCGAAGAAGGCGCCACACAGCAGCGCGACGAAGGTCCACAGTGCTGTCCAGGCAGCTACCTTGGCAGCGGTATCAGCGGCTTGCTTGGCCTGCACTTTCAGCTGTTGCACCTGGGCCATCACCTGATCGACACGGGCTTCGGCCTCGGCCTGGGTCAGACGCGTGCGCTGGGCCACCAGCTGCGCCAGGTAGGTGCGGTCTTCGGCAGGCAGCGCACCGTCGCTGGCAATGCCTTTGGCCAGGATGCGTGCGGCCACGCCATTGGCTGCATCGTCGCTCACGGGTGCAGGGCCATCGCCACGGAACAAGCTATCGACGAAATAGCCCATCGAATCGTTGTTGTCACCGGACGCCGCCGCACCACCGGCAGCCGCCGATACAGTGGCCGCCTGCGAAGCCGCGCTGGCACCAGCGCCCACCAGGTTGCCCGCAGCGCCCAGCACCAGCATGGCCGTAACCAGGGTAGCTACAGCCCAGGACAGGAACCCATGCGCGGTATCGCGGAAATACACTTCATCGCCATGCAGGTTGGCCCATTTCACCCGCAGCCGGCCGGCAATGTAGCCGCCCAGCCCCGAAGCGATGATCTGCGTCAGCAGCAGCCATACGATGGTGGAGATGCCCAAGGCTTTTGCACTGGCCCCCTCGTCGGCCCAGGGGGAAGTGGCTGCGAAGCCAAGCCCTGCACCAAGGACCACCAGGATCAGAGACAAGGCAGCTGCGGTAGCGGCGCCAGCGAAGATCGCCGCCCAGGAAACACCTGAGCGGCTTTGAGAATCGACAGCGGGGTAGTCGGCAGGGGTGATCATGATGTTTTCGCCTTAAGTGGTTAGCGACAAGTCCATTCGCGCAGTAACCATTGCAGCGGCTGTGCCAGTTGTGACAAAAAATTACCCCCTTAAAAAACAATGAGTTGCAAAGACGGGCTTGTTCGGAATCGTGCAAATTGCGCGACCAGGCCCTGTGCATCAGGTGTTCTGCATTCTTGTCGCAACCCTGGCGGCGAGGCATCATTCACCCATGACGCTCGCTGATGGCCCTGCCCAGACTCCAATAACCGCCGACACCGTGCTGCGCTACCACCTGTGCTGGAAGCATCGCGACCTCGACGGCGTCATTGCGCTGTACCACCCCGACATCCAGTACCACGACTTCTTCCAGAACCGCGTGCTCGGCTACATTGAGCTGCGCGACTACGTGCGCGCCTGCCTGCCCCATGAAGCCGGCGAGGACATCGTCCACAGCGACCGCATTCGCGTGGATGGCTGCACCGCCTTCATCCAGTACCAGGTCACGGTCCAAGGGGGTGACGGCCTGGTGGCGTTCCAGTCAAGCGAGGCGATCACCGTCAAGGACGGCCTGATCTGGAGGGTCAACGAATACGCCACGCTGGTTCGCCAGAATGGCACCGGCCGCGCCAACACCGGCCCGCGCCCGGCCACCAGCCGCCTGGGCTTGTCACCCCGGCAGCTGTCGACCATGGCCCAGGACCTGGAGCACTACTTCCAGCGCCAGCGGCCCTACCTGGACCCGGAGCTGGACCTGCAGCAAGTCGCCGACGCCAGTGGCTACAGCCGCAACCAGATCTCCTACCTGCTGAACCAGGTGCTGGGGCAAAGCTTCTATCGCTACGTCAACCAGGCCCGCCTGCAGCACCTGATGGCCAGCCTTGACGACGGCAGCGCCGAGGCGACGATCGATGAGCTGGCCTTCAGCGCCGGCTTCAATTCGTTGTCGGCGTTCTACAAGTGTTTCCGTGAACACACCGGGCTCACTCCCAAGGCCTACCTGAAGCAAATTTCCCTGCGTGCACGCACGTAAGACAGGCGCCTGCACACATCACTAGGATCGCCCACAGACCTTGACGGATGTGGAGTCGGACCCGATGCAACCCCTGCGCACGATAAGCCTGTGGATGGACCAGCTCGACGAGCCACTGTGTGCCCGCCCGGCCCTGCGCGAAGACCTGCACGCGGATGTGTGCATCATCGGCGCCGGCTACACAGGCCTGTGGACCGCCTACTACCTCAAGCGCCAGGCGCCACAGCTGAACATCATGGTAATCGACGCCAACATCGCCGGTTTCGGCGCCTCTGGGCGCAACGGTGGCTGGCTGATGGGCAACCTGCTGGGCGAAGACCGCCTGCTCGCCACCCTGTCGCCCCAACAGCGCCGCGCCAGCATCGACCTGCTGCACGGCATACCCGATGAAGTGCACGGTGTGCTGCAACGCGAGGGCATCGACTGCGACTACCGCAAGGGCGGCGTGCTGTACTGTGCTGCACGCTACCCGGAGCAGGAGCGCAGCCTGCGCGCCTACCTCGACGACTTGTATCGCCAAGGCATGACCGAGGACGACTACCGCTGGCTGCGCCCCGAGCAACTGGGCAACCAGTTGCGGGTCAGCAATGCGTTTGGTGCCATCTACAGCCCGCACACCGCGACCATCCAGCCGGCCAAGCTGGTGCGTGGCCTGGCCCGCGCGGTCGAAGCGCTGGGCGTGCCGCTCTACGAAAACACCCCTGCAATCGACTGGCAGCCCGGCGAAGTGCGCACCCCACTGGCACGTATTCGCTGCCAGTGGATAGTGCCCGCCGTAGAAGGCTACGCCGCCAGCCTGCCGCCGCTGGGCAAGCACCAGCTGCCAGTACAGAGCTTGCTGGTAGCCACCGAGCCGCTGCCGGAGGCCACCTGGGAGCAGATCGGCCTGAGCCAGGGCCAGGCCTTCAGCGAGAGCAGCCGCCAGGTCACCTATGGCCAGCGCACCGCTGATAACCGCCTGGTGTTCGGCGCACGCGGTGGTTACCGCTTCGGTGGCCGCCTGCGCGAAAACTTCAACCTCCAAGAACACGAAATCGAACTGCGCCGCTACCTGTTCAGCGAGCTGTTCCCGCAGCTCAAGCATGTGCGCATCACCCACTCCTGGGGCGGCAACCTGGGCATGGCGCGGCGCTTTCGCCCGCACATGCTCTGCGACCGTCAGCGCGGCATTGCCCTGGCCGGTGGCTACGGTGGTGAAGGCGTTGGCGCCACCAACCTGGGCGGGCGCACCCTGGCGGCGCTGATCCTTAACCAGCACAACGAACTGACCGCGCAACCTTGGGTGCTGGACAACCGCCCGGTATCGAGCCTGGCCAGCTGGCCGCCCGAGCCCTGCCGCTGGCTGGGCTACAACGCGATCATCCAAAGCTTCGTCCACGAGGACCGGACCCTCGCCAACCCCGCCAGCGCGCCGTGGAGGCGGCGCCTGGCCAGCTCGCTTGCGGACTTCATGGAAGGCTTCATGCACTGACTTCCCTTATCAACTGCACAGGATCCACCGGTCATGAGCATTACCCAGTTCAAGAACACCGAAAGCGCTGTGCTCGACAGCTCCAACCCGGTCGCGGTGCCGCTTGGCGAACCCGTGGCGGTGACGTCTGTTACCTGCGTAGAGCGCAGCGATGGCGTCGAAACCGGCATCTGGGAGTGCACCCCCGGGCGCTGGCGGCGGCAGATCGTGCAACAGGAGTTCTGCCACTTCATCAAGGGCCGCTGCACCTTCACCCCCGACGGTGGCGAGCCCCTGGTCATAGAAGCCGGAGACGCATTGATGCTACCGGCCAATAGCACCGGCACCTGGGACATCCAGGAGACCGTGCGCAAGACCTACGTACTCATCTTCTGATCCGCTGATCGCCTGCCTTCGATAACAACAGACCAAGCAAGGTAAACCCGACATGCGCACGCTCCTTCTCGCCCCTCTGATGCTGGCCGCCAGCGTGGCCGGCGCCGCCGAAACGGTGAAGATCTACAACTGGTCCAGCTACGTCGCCCCCGACACGCTGAAGAACTTCCAGCAAGCCAGCGGCATCGTGCCCACCTACGACGTGTACGACAGCAACGAAACCCTCGACGGCAAGCTGATGACCGGCAACTCCGGCTACGATGTGGTGTTCCCTTCCAACCACTTCATGGCCCGGCAGATCCAGGGCAAGGCCCTGAAGAAGCTGGACAAGTCGCAGCTGCCCAACTGGCAAAACCTCAACCCGGTGCTGCTCAAGGCACTGGAGGTGAACGATCCGGGCAACCAGTACGGCTTCCCGTACCTGTGGGGCAGTACCGGCATCGGCTACAACATCGACAAGGTCAAGGCGGTGCTCGGCGACAACGCGCCGGTGGATTCGTGGGACCTGATCTTCAAGCCCGAGTACATGAGCAAGCTGAAGAGCTGTGGCGTCGCCGTGCTGGACAACGGCCCCGAACTGCTGCCAATTGCCCTGCACTACCTGGGCCTGCCGCACCACAGCCAGAACCCGGCGGACTACGACAAGGCCAAGGCGCTGTTGATGCAGGTACGGCCTTACATCAGCTACTTCCATTCATCGAAGTACACCGGCGACCTGGCCAATGGCGATATCTGCGTGGTGGTGGGTTTCTCGGGGGATGTGCTGCAAGCGAAAAACCGTGCCGAAGAGGCGAACAACGGGGTGAAGGTGGGCTACTCGATACCCAAGGAGGGCGCGCCCATGTGGTTTGACATGGTTGCCATGCCGGCCGATGCGCCGGATGAAAAAGCCGGGTATGCCTACATGAACTATCTGCTGCAGCCAGAGGTGATGGCCAACATCAGCAACCATGTGCAGTACGCCAACGGCAACCTGAAGGCGGACGGGCTGGTGGAGCCGGCGCTGAAGGGCAATACGATGATTTACCCGAGCGAAGACATGATGGGCAAGTTGTATGCGCTGGAAGCGATGCCAGCGAAGATCGACCGCATTCGCACCCGGATCTGGACCAGTATCAAAGCCGGGAACTGAGCGCGGCCGTAGTGCGGTCCCTGTGGGAGCGGGTTCACCCGCGAATGCGTCGGTAAATTCAACAT
>NZ_JAFBKA010000109.1:0-360 GCF_022760795.1 Pseudomonas sp. BP01 | reverse complement strand
AAGGCGATCTGGTCAAGGTCACCATTACCGCCGACCAGACTTCGGTGGCCGAGAACGTCAAACCGACGTTCACCGTGCATATCAACCAACCGCTGGCCCACGACCTGGTTGTGACCCTGAGCAACAATGCCCAGGTCACCATCAAGGCGGGCGAAACCAGCGCGCCGTACACCCACGATGCGCAAGGCGACGACGTCTACCAAGATGCTGGCGAAATCAGCCTGGGCATCAAGTCGGCGGTAGACGCTACCGGCGCCACCTTCGAAAACCTGGAGTTGGGCGGCGCTGCGAAAGTGGATGTCACCGACACCATCGACGAAGTCGTGGCCAAGTTGACTGCGACCCCTTCGGTCACCGAAG
>NZ_JAFBKA010000108.1:0-360 GCF_022760795.1 Pseudomonas sp. BP01 | reverse complement strand
TTTACAACGACGCCGGTGAAATCAGCGTTGGCATTAAATCGGCGGTAGACGCTACCGGCGCCACCTTCGAAAACCTGGAGTTGGGCGGCGCTGCGAAAGTGGATGTCACCGACACCACCGACGAAGTCGTGGCCAAGTTGACCGCCACTCCTTCGGTCACCGAAGGTGGCGAGATCACCTACACCGTCACCCTGACCAACAAAGACGGCCTGCCGATCAACAACCACGGTGCATTGACCTTCACGCTGAGCGACGGCAAGACCGTCATCACCGTACCGGCCAATGGCACCAGCGGTTCGATTACCGTCACTGCGCCGGACAACGTCTACGTTGGCAGCAACACTCCGGTAGTGCAGTCGA
>NZ_JAFBKA010000107.1:0-361 GCF_022760795.1 Pseudomonas sp. BP01 | reverse complement strand
TGTTCATTTCTAAGTTCTGACAAGTGACTGCGTACAGCGAAAGTGGTGGAGCCAAGCGGGATCGAACCGCTGACCTCCTGCGTGCAAGGCAGGCGCTCTCCCAGCTGAGCTATGGCCCCGTATTCTACGGCTAAACCATGTAATGGTAGGTCTGGGCAGATTTGAACTGCCGACCTCACCCTTATCAGGGGTGCGCTCTAACCAACTGAGCTACAGACCTATAACAGGGTCGCGTTACAGCATCGTCTTTTACAATGAATCAAGCAATTCGTGTGGGAGCTCATCAGCAGGCTGATGTCGTCGATTAAGGAGGTGATCCAGCCGCAGGTTCCCCTACGGCTACCTTGTTACGACTTCACCC
>NZ_JAFBKA010000106.1:0-376 GCF_022760795.1 Pseudomonas sp. BP01 | reverse complement strand
TTGCTTGATTCATTGTAAAAGACGATGCTGTAAACGCGACCCTGTTATAGGTCTGTAGCTCAGTTGGTTAGAGCGCACCCCTGATAAGGGTGAGGTCGGCAGTTCAAATCTGCCCAGACCTACCATTACATGGTGCAGCCTAGAATACGGGGCCATAGCTCAGCTGGGAGAGCGCCTGCCTTGCACGCAGGAGGTCAGCGGTTCGATCCCGCTTGGCTCCACCACTTTCGCCGTACGCAGTCACTTGTTAGAACTTAGAAATGAACATTCGTTGATGAATGTTGATTTCTGACTTTTGTCAGATCGTTCTTTAAAAATTCGGATATGTGATAGAAATAGACTGAACACCAGTTTCACTGCTGGTGGATCAGGCTAA
>NZ_JAFBKA010000105.1:0-380 GCF_022760795.1 Pseudomonas sp. BP01 | reverse complement strand
TTCGCTGACTTCGTAGGCATGCCAGACCTGCTGATCGAGCAGCACATACAGGTAACCCATGCGCAAAGTGCGCAGGCCCATCTTCGCCGAGATATGCAGGCTACCCGCCACAGTCGTGATGCACTCCTGTCGGGTATCCGGCACCAGGGCGCGACGTAGCGGCAGGATCGGCAGGCCCTGGCGTTCGCAAGACATGCACTGGTCAGAAGGGAGCCCGGCTTCGGCTGCCGCAATGGCGATACGTTGGCTGATTGTCAAAAACGACCTCGCGCTGAAAGGGACTGTGATGGTCCCTGAACACTAACGAGGAATCGCTTGCCGGAGGTTCCTAGGGCGTCCTAAAACCTTGTAGGAAACGTCTCTAAATGAGCCCTTGGACA
>NZ_JAFBKA010000104.1:0-383 GCF_022760795.1 Pseudomonas sp. BP01 | reverse complement strand
CAGCAGCCATTTTGCGTTATCGCCTACGGCTTTCGCATCGGCAGCCAGCTGCTCGAAAGTGGAGTTGTTCATGAAGTGATAGAACTCACCGTCGTTGTACAGGTAAGTCAGGTTCATATCAACAACGTCTGCGCCTTCGGCGGAATCGGTAGATTTGAAGGTTTTCTCTACGCGAGTCCCGGTCAGCAGACGGCGCAGCTTAACGCGGGCAAAAGCCTGGCCTTTGCCTGGTTTTACGAATTCACTGGCTTCAACGGCATAAGGTTCGCCGTCCATCATGATTTTAAGACCGGCACGAAAATCGTTGCTATAGTAAGTCGCCATAAGGCCCTCTAAATTTGTTAATTGGTAGCTAAGCCACAAAATGGCGCATATTGTAACCC
>NZ_JAFBKA010000103.1:0-386 GCF_022760795.1 Pseudomonas sp. BP01 | reverse complement strand
ACCGTCAACGGACGGCGGGTGCTGGCCTGCCAGACGCTGTGCCAGCCCGGAATGACGATTGAAAGGAGCTGCCATGCAAACCCTGCGCTGTGACATTCTGATTCTCGGCTGCGGCCCGGCGGGTCTCGCCGCCGCACTGGCGGCCGCGTCCTGCGGTAAGCAGGTCGTTATCCTCGACGATAATCCGCGCCCCGGCGGGCAGATCTGGCGCGAGGGTCCGCAGGTGCAGCTCCCTGCCCTGGCGCGCCGCTACCGGGAAGCCGTTGCTGCGGAGAAAAATATCACCTCGCTGAACGGTGCCCGGCTTATCGCCCGCCCCTCGGCGCATAGCGTCCTGTTCGAAACCGCCGACGACAGCGGGCTTGTCGAATGGCAAAAGCTGATCC
>NZ_JAFBKA010000102.1:0-389 GCF_022760795.1 Pseudomonas sp. BP01 | reverse complement strand
ACGCAGGATAGAACCGGAGCCCAGCAGCTGAACTTTACCTTTGCTACCTTCAACGGTTTCGAGTTTATAGATACCTTTACGGATACCTTCCTCGGCGCCTGCTGGCATCGCCGGCATGTGGTAGTTTTCGTTCAGCGTGGTGATGTAGTAGTAAACGTTCTCTTGTTTCTCACCGTACATACGCTCCAGACCATCGTGCATGATGACCGCAACTTCGTACGCGTAAGACGGATCGTAAGAGATATAGTTCGGAATAGTCAGAGACTGAATATGGCTGTGGCCATCTTCGTGCTGCAGACCTTCACCGTTCAGCGTGGTACGACCGGAAGTCCCGCCGACCAGGAAGCCGCGAGCCTGCTGATCGCCAGCCTGCCAGCACAGGTCGCCGA
>NZ_JAFBKA010000101.1:0-389 GCF_022760795.1 Pseudomonas sp. BP01 | reverse complement strand
TCGACTGCACTACCGGAGTGTTGCTGCCAACGTAGACGTTGTCCGGCGCAGTGACGGTAATCGAACCGCTGGTGCCATTGGCCGGTACGGTGATGACGGTCTTGCCGTCGCTCAGCGTGAAGGTCAAGGCGCCGTGGTTGTTGATCGGCAGACCATCTTTGTTGGTCAGGGTGATGGTATAGGTGATCTCGCCGCCTTCGGTCACCGAAGGCGTGGCGGTCAACTTGGCCACGACTTCGTCGGTGGTGTCGCTGACTTGAACGGTAGCCGCACCGCCCAGCTCGAGGTTCTCGAAGGTAGCGCCAGTGGCGTCTACAGCCGAGTTGATGCCCAAGCTGATCTGGCCAGCGTCGTTGTAAACGTCGTCACCCTGCGCATCGTGGGTGTAC
>NZ_JAFBKA010000100.1:0-390 GCF_022760795.1 Pseudomonas sp. BP01 | reverse complement strand
CTACACCGCCATGGACGAACTGAAGCGTCATCGGAAACTCCCGGAAAGCCAAGTCATGGCGCCATCCTGAGCGCTGGCACTGCCATCGGCCAAACGAAATATCTGGATGCCATACATTCATCAGAACGATGAATGCCGCCGCGACGGCGGCTCGCAGCCACGCCGTGCACACGCCTGAACGGGTACCATAGGCGCCTGTTTCCGCTGTGATGCCGCATGGGCCCGTCCGACCGCCACGATCGTCTCCGCCGCTGGCAGGCCGCGTCCCTACTGGCTGCTGCCCCGATGGCCAGCCTGTCCGCCACTGATGCGGCCGCCACCGCGCCGCTGCAGGCGCCGCCTGGCCAACAGCGCATCGCCCCGGCTGCGCTGGTCGAGCGGCTGCACCAG